>JAIQGA010000145.1 GCA_020072925.1 Terriglobia bacterium
ATGTGCCCGCATGGCGGCGGAGCGCGGCCTCTACTGCGTGCCGCACGCCTGGAAGACCGGATTGACGGTCGCGGCGACGCGCCACTTTGGCGCCGCCGTCGCGAACTGTCCCTACACCGAGCTCTTTCACCAGGACCTGTTTCCATCTTTCTTGCGGTCTCAATTGGCTCGGCCCGAGATCCCCCTTCGCGACGGCCTGTGGGCGCTGCCCTCGGAGCCGGGGATCGGCGTCGAGATGGACGAGGAGATTGTGCGTCAATGTCTGGTGAAGCCTCCGACGATAATTGAATAACAAGCCATCGAGCGATCCACCTTGGGCGTCACGGTTGCTTTGAAGGAATTCCGGCTATGAAAATAACCCGCCGAGCGGCGGTCGACATCAGCCTGCTGATCCTGGTGAATACGATGTGGGCCGCTCAATACGCTGCCTATCGGGTCGCCACGGAGAAGATGGGACCTATCACCGTAAGCGCCTGGGCCTTCCTTCTGGCTTCGTTGGTTCTGTTGCCCTTTCTGGGTTGGGAACGGCGGTCGGCACGCCGTTTGGGCTCCGAGCCTGCCCAGCCCGGGCGGCAAACCGAAGATAAATCCGGATCCCGCTGGAGCACGCGAAATGCCTTCGGGTTTCTGATGATCAGCGTCCTGGGGCTGATTCCCGGCTCGATGCTCCTGGCCTGGGGCGTCGAACGCTCAACGGCTTCCAACGCCGCGATTATCTATCTGACCATGCCGGTGATGACGGCCCTTCTGGCCTCGATGATCCTGGGCGAGAAGATGAGTTCCTTGCGCTGGGGGAGCCTGGGGATTTCGCTTGCGGGTGTACTTGTTCTCTCCGCCGCGGATCTGCGGCAACTCCAACTCTTACGAGGGCGATTCCTGCTGGGCAATGTACTTGTTTTGCTCGCTTGCCTGGGCAGTTCTTTCTATAACGTTTACTGCAAGGAATTGCTGAAGCGTTTTACCCTTCTCGAAGTTCTGATCTACGGCTACACGCTAGCATTCCTGGCGAGCCTGCTGTTGATGCCCTGGGCCGAACCATTCTCTTGGTCTTCCCTCCACGCCTACTCGACCGCGACATGGGTGGCGTTGATCGCCTTGAGCGTGTTCAGTTGGGGGCTGGCCATGGTGCTATGGATGTTCCTCCTCAAGCGACTGGACGTGAGCCAGGCTTCGGTCTCAATCTACCTCTTGCCGTTCCTGGGCGTGCTGATCTCGGCGTTGACGCTTAAGGAGCGAATCACTCCCGTGATGATCGTCGGAGGGCTTCTCACCCTCGCCGGGACGGTTCTGATCACCAGTCTCGAACCAACTTCCGCGTAATGATGCCGGAGAGCCGTTGGGCTCGGAAAATCCGGAATCGCAGGGGAATAAACCATGATGCGCAATGGGAAACTCGGTGTAGTGGTTTTTGCCGCCTGGCTGCTCGCTTCCGGTAGCGCCGGAGCCCACTCAAACCTGAGGACGCGGAATGTGGTCTTGATTGTTTCTGACGGCCTCCGCTGGCAAGAGGTGTTTGACGGCCCAGAGGTCGGCGTCATGAACAACCAATCAGGAGGCGTCAGCGATCCAGGTGGCTTACGGAAGGAGTTCCTGCGACAAACTCCCGAGGAAAGCCGGCAGGCATTGATGCCATTTTTCTGGACCGTAATCGCTCGGCAGGGGCAGCTTTACGGGAATCGAGCGAAGGGGAGCACAGCGCAGGTGAGCAACGGCCTTAAGTTCTCTTATCCCGGGTACAACGAGATGCTGGTGGGATATCCTGACCCACGCATTAACCGCAATGGAGCAGGCCCCAATCCTAACGTCACGGTATTCGAGTGGCTCAATCGGATGTCGGAGTTCCACGGAAGAGTGGCCGCGTTCGCGACCTGGAGCGTGTTCACCGACATCTTCAACGGCGAACGCAGCGGCATCTATATCTACGCGGGCTGGAACCCTGTTGAAGCAAGAAAGCTAACCCCGAAGCTCGCGCTGCTTCAAGAGTTGCGCGCGACCACCCCGCAACTCTGGGAAGGAAATATCTACGACTCTTTTTTGCAGGCCTCCCTGAAAGAGCACATCCCCGCGGATCGGCCCCGAGTCCTCTTTGTGGGGTATGGCGAAACGGACGAGTGGGCGCATTCCGGCCGCTACGACCTCTACCTGCGTTCAGCACACCACTTCGATCAGTTTGTGGCTGATCTGTGGAACACCATGCAGTCCCTCCGGCAATATAAAGGCAAGACGACGTTCGTAATCACCACCGACCACGGTCGTGGGCGAACTGCCGCCGATTGGAAAGACCATGGCCGTGATATCGAAGGTGCGGAAGAGGTCTGGATCGCCGTGCTAGGACCTGACACTCCCCCGCTCGGCGAGCGTGCTCGGACCGCGCCCGCCACGCAGGGGCAGGTGGCGGCGACTGTGGCCGCATTACTGGGAAAGGCCTATCGCCAGGACGTCCCCGCCGCTGCCCCGCCTCTCCCCGACGCTACGGGTCTCACCCATTGAGCCCTCTCGCCCGCTGCGGATATGACAAGTTGGCGCTATTCCGCGACATCGACCCGAAAAACCGCTGACAATGGGCTTGACAATCGACCGTGGCTGTCATAGGCTCCGCTCAATGAAACGCTTCATGAAGATACCAAAGCCCCGAGAAGTCCCTGGCGAGGCGCCTTTTCTTGCACTTCTTGGCAACAGGAGAAGCAGGGAAACTTCAGCTCCGGGCCGTCAAGGAAGCGGAAGAACCCATGGTGTCACAATAGACTTTCAGAATGCGGGAGTATAGCCTGCCCGCAACCGGAGCGGGCCGTCGTCACTTTTGGTTAGATTGTTGACTTGCAGGTTGCCTGATTGGCGTCGGAGGGTCCTCAGAAGGAGGTACATAATCCATGGCCAGGAAATATTTCGCTAAGATGCTGTTGGCTCTAGCGGCAATCCTGCTTCTGACCATGCAATTGGTGGCATCGTTGGATCGCGGCGCGATCCGGGGCACGGTAACCGATCCACAAGGCGGAGTGGTACCCGGGGCGAAGGTGGTGGTGCGAAACGTCGATACCGGTGTGGTGGCAAACCTGGTGACGAACGCAGCGGGTGTCTACCTGGCCACCGACCTCGTTCCTGGAAAATACACAATTCGCCTGGAGGCACCCGGCTTCCGTGTTTTCGAAATCTCGAACGTCGTGGTGACCGCGAATACTACCTTGACGGAGGACGCGCAACTCGCGGTGGGTCCAGCCACCCAGAGCATCGAGGTGCACGCCCAAGCGGAACTGGCGCAGACCACCGCTTCGAACTTCAGCACTGGAATCAGCCAGCGGTACATGGAAAACCTGCCGCTGCAAGGGCGGGATATTCAGACGCTAGTTTCGCTTTTCCCCGGCGTCATCCAGTCGAGCGGGCCATCAGGCGCGGTATTTGGTTCCAACAGCCAGTTCGGCGGTTTCCCTGACCCGCTGCATCTGGTCGGGTCGAGTGTCAGCGCCAACGGCGGGCAAGCCGGGGCCAACGCCTGGTTTCTAGAAGGGGCATTGAACGCCACGGTGGGCGCGGAAGCCGCGACGGTCAATCCCTCGCCCGATGCCGTGCAAGAGTTCAATCTGGTCCAAAACAGCCTCGCGGCCGAGTACGGTCGCACCAGCGGCATGGTGGTCAATGTGGTTCTCAAGTCCGGGACGAATCAGTTGCACGGGTCGGGCTCGATCCTGAACCGCAATTCAGTCTTCAGCGCCACGAATCCCTTCTCGCGGCGCACCACACCGGGTGAGCCAGACATACAACCCTGGACGAACTGGAATGACTTCAGTGGCACACTGGGCGGGCCGGTCGTTATTCCTCATCTTTACAACGGGAAGAACCGGACGTTCTTCTTCGTTTCCGAGGACGTCTCCACCTTGCATGAGCGCCAGAACAAGATCTTGACAGTTCCGATGCCCGCCGAGAAGAATGGAGATTTCGCGGGAAATCCGTACTACACGGCTACGTGTGACACGGTCAACAACCCGTCCGCGTGCCTTTACGATCCCGCGACGACCACACTCGATAGTGCCACGGGGGCGTACACGCGGACGCCTTTCACGACGCCAGTTATCCCTCCGAACCGGATCGATCCGCTGGCCAAATTCTATCTCGACTCCATTCCCGCTCCGAACTACGTCGATCCGCTGTCTCCTTGCAGCCCCGCCTATCTCTGTAACAACTACCTCGGCGCAGTGGGCAGCAGCATGACCACGCACAACGCGTCGGTGAAGATCGACCACAATATCAGCGACAAGCACCGGCTGTTTGTTTCCTGGCTCTTCAACCCGAGCTACTATGAGAATTACCGTTATCCCTGGAATGGCCCTTCGGCGCAGGTGGGCACGGGGATTTTAGGCCCCAATCCCTTCCGGACGCGAAACCAGCTTGCGATCGTGGGACTGACCTCGACGCTGACTCCCACCATCGTGAACGAAGTACGCTTTTCCTTTGGCCGCCAAAACTTGGTGAGTCTGCCAAACCCCGACAGCGTGACGGCCACGCAGCAGATCAAACAAAAAGTGGCGGGATTGAATTTCTGGCTTTACGACCCCTTGCAGTCCGTCCCCACCATTTCCTTCTGGAACAACGAAGCCAACAGCTACTTCCAAATGGGGTATGTCGGCTACACGGATGTTACCATCGGCCAACAGGCGTGGACGTTCAATGACAGCCTCACGAAAATCTGGGGGCGCCACACGATCAAAGGAGGCTTCACATTCCGGAGGAACAACCTTTGGGGGAGTTCGGCCGCGGGTTACAACATCACTTTTGACGGCTACCATACCGAAGACCCTGTCAATCCCTATGGCGGCCCGAACTGGAATGGGCTGGCGGATTTTCTCCTGGGGTCGGTTCCACAGGGTGTTGGCAGTTCCGCCATCCAATTGTCGCCCTGGCAAACCAATGACGATTATGCAGCCTATGTTCAGGATGACTTCCGCGCAACCAAGAATTTCACGGTTAGTCTGGGAGTCCGTTGGGACGTGTACGGCTGGATCCGCGAGCGGCACAACCAACTGGCCAACTTCGACCTGTCACTGAAAAACCCCGACGTCAATGCCTTGGGCAAGCTCGTATACCCAGGAACGCCCAGTCATCCCGACCGCAATCTCTTTCCGGCGAACAAAGGCAGCTTCGGTCCCCGCATCGGCTTTGCCTGGTCGCCCTTCGGGAACAATAAAACGGTCATCCGGGGCGGCTACGGGCTGATTTACAGCAACAGCCTCTCGGCGGCGTTCGGGCAGGGTAACGGGGCCTTCTCAACCATGGGCTCCTACGTTCCTGTGAGCACTCCAATCAATGACCCCCTCTATAGCGCTGCCTACTATCAGACGGGTGGATGGACACTTAGCCAGGGAGCGCCTTCCATTCAGTTCCCCGACCTGACCGCCAATCGGAAAAACGACTTCCAATATGTCGGCGTCTCCAGCGCGAACATTTACGGGTTTATTAAAGGGGACAAAGACCCCTACATTCAGCAATGGAACTTCTCCATCCAGCGGGAACTCCCCGGCAACATTCTTATTAGCGCGGCGTATGTGGGCAGCCACGGCTCGCATCTGCTGGAAGACGAATTCCGCAACACGAACCAAGTCCCCAAATCCGCATACGCGCGGGTCCGTTCGCATATTAACGATTACACCTATCAAGTCGACCCCTCCTTCAATGGACTGTGGAACGATTGCGGCCAGTGGAACCAGCCGGCGGACAACAATGTATATTGCTCAGGTTGGTACGCACTCGAGCCCTACCCATTCTGGTGGTCCGTCCAGTCACTGCTCACGCCGGACGGCATCAGCAAATATCACTCCGGCCAGTTACGGGTTGAGAAGCGGTATTCTCAAGGCCTCAATTTCATCGCGGCTTACACGTACTCCAAGAATATCGTCAGCGCGGGCCTAGGCGCGCTGGTTGGTAATACCATCGGCCCAACCACACTGGGTGGCCGCGGGGTAGGGCGAATCGCGTGGGTTCCGGGTTCATCCATGGGTGGCGCGGCGGATTTCTTCACCCATACCACCGCGGACGACGTCTACAATCTGCGGCGATACGATGCCCTCTCCCCCGACGACACGCCTCATGTCTTTAACATCGCATCGACCTACGAACTGCCTTTCGGCAGGGGGAAAAAGTGGATGAATTCAAGCCGTGCGGCCAACGCCATCTTCGGCGGGTGGAAATTCACCCAGATCTGGAATTTCCAGTCTGGCGTGCCGATGTTCTTTACGACGCAATCGGCTTGCACGGGCCTGTACAAGGTGATCAGCTGCCGGCCTAATGTCGTGGGCAACCTCTCTGCCGGGCGAAGCAGCAAGTCTAAAGTACAACGCGAGCAGCAGTGGTATAACGCCGGTGCCCTGTGCGCTCCGTGGGGATGTGGCGACGCCCTGACCACAACAATCTATAACGCCTACAATGCTGGAGACAACGCCACTCTCGACTCCATCGATTCCTTCTGGCAACTCGGAAACGCGGGCACGCGCCCCCCGTCCGGCCGCATCCCGGGCTACTGGAACGCCGATATGTCCCTGGCCAAGGAATTCCGTGTGTGGGAAAACAAGTACCTCAACTTCCGCTGGGACGTCTTCAATGCCCTCAATCACCAGAACCTGGGCGTTCCGAACAGCACTTGGTGTCTGCCGCCGGGACCGAACGGAGAGCTCGATTACGTCCACACCTTCGGTTGCTCGTTCGGCCAGATCACGAATGTGCAGACCGACCCGCGCGAGATGCAGTTCTCATTGAAGTTCTACTGGTAGATGTTCAAGCGTGGGGAAGATTACGACCCCATTAAGAGCTACGGGCAGGATTGAAACCCTGCCCGTGGCCTTGCCGCTCGGATTCCCTCAGAAGTTCAATCGACCACTCTCCCTGGCGCCGCTCAGCCACTTACAACCAATTGACTCGTAGTACAATGGAGTTCTGTTTCGAGCATGGGCTTTCTTAATCTTACAATTCTGCTTTTGGGCTGGATGTTGCCTGCGCCCCCAGGTCGGACGTCTCCCCCGCCTCATGCCTGGTTTGAGGATGTCGCGCATCAAGCAGGTGTGTTAAGGTAATGCGAGTTGATCCGTTTGGTGCGAATTATCCGCGTCTTTGAGAGAAATGAGAAACATTTGGTTCACCCGGCCGAGGGCCGCCGATTAGTGCCCCTGATTCGACCAACAGGAGGAATCAATGACAGAAAATGATGGGAAGAGTGTTTCGCGCAGGGACTTCGTGAAGCGAGCGGGAGGCGCCGTGCTGGCAGGTTCCTGGGCGGGAATGACGGCACGATCCTACGCCCGGATTCTCGGAGCCAATGACCGCATCCGCCTGGGCCAGCTCGGGTGCGGCGCGCGCAGCGAAGGGCATGTTCACATGACGCAAATGGCGTCCAGGCAGACCCCGGTAGAAACGGCTGCAGTGTGCGACTTGTGGAGCCTTGCCCGTGAGCAGCGCGCGGCCCAGGTGAAGAAGCTCTTCAATCTGGAGCCCCAGGTCTACGCGTACTCAGAACAGATGCTTGCCCGCGAGGACATCGATGGCGTGATGATCGCCACGGGGGATTTCCAGCACGCCAAACTCTGCGCGGAAGTTGTCCGGGCTGGCAAGGATTGCTATGTCGAAAAGCCTTTCGCTAACGTGCTGGAGGAAGCCAAGGAAGCTCGCGACACGGTGAAAGCCTCCAAGCAGGTCGTCCAGGTCGGCACCCAGCATCGCAGCCAGCCCTACCCCCTGGCGGTTCGGGACCTCATCCGCGCCGGGCGGATCGGCAAGGTTGTACAGATCGAGCAAGAATGGAATGTGAATCAGGAGCGATGGCGTTTTCGCGAGGATGATACAGGTATGCCGCCGAGGTTGAATGATGAAAAGATGGACTGGGCGAAATGGCTGGATGACCGCCCCTCAAAGCTTCGCGAGCAGGATACCGATTGGAAGCGATGGCTGCTGGATAAGCCTTTCCGCCCCTTTGATCCTCATGCCTACCTGGAATTCCGGCTATACAAAGACTTTTCCTCGGGGATCTTCGATCAATGGCTCAGCCACGGAAGCGACTTGGTTCATTTGTGGATGGACGAAGCCTATCCTCTAAGCGTGGTGTCACAAGGGGGAATCTTCGTCTGGGATGACCGCCGTGAAAACCCTGATACCTGCATTGCAGCCTTCGTCTATCCCAAGGGTTTTCTCTACACCTATCGGACGACGTTTGGGAACAGCTACCGCAGTTTCAGCCGCATTCTGGGCCGTGAGGGGACAATCATCAATTATGGCGGAGAGGGAGCATCGCTTTTTGTGCTCACCCGGGAAGGTGGGAAAAGCGAAATTGACCCCTGGGACAGCGGTCCTGTTTACAAACAAGTTCCGGGGATGGGGCCGGAGAAGAATGGCGCCGAAATCGTTCGCGTTCCCGGCGCACCGCCGCCCGATTCCATCGGCCCGAGCGACGACGATGTGACCCACTTGCTCAACTGGTTGCAGGCCATGCGCGAACGCAAGCAGCCTAATGCCAATGTGGATCACGGTTTTTCACATGCCATTGCCTGTATCATCGCCACACAATCTTACTGGAGCGGCAAGCGATTGTACTGGGACCCGAAGCGGGAGGAGATTCTGGACCATCCCCCGGTCACCGATCCGGCCCTTGGTTGATTGGTTTCTGAGCGCTCGTCAGATTTCAGTCAGGAGGCGTAGTGGGCAGGAACGACAGGGTTCTTACCAGGCGTCAATTCCTCGTTCAATCCAGCGCTGCCAGCATGACCCTCGCGTCCGCGGCAGGGTTCGGTATTCATCCCGGAAACAAAGGCCAGGCATCATCTTCCGAGCAGGATTCCGCGTCGAATCAACTCTCCGCACTGAAGAGCACCTTCCTGACGCCGGCCTTCAATACAGGTCCGATGACCCGATGGTGGTGGTTTGGCGGCGCGGCCACGCCCGAGGAGATTACTCGCGAGCTCACGCTTATGCGCGACGCGGGTCTGAGGGGCGTGGAGCTTGAGCCCATGTACCCCGTGGAAACCGACAATCCTAAACGTGGGATTCGAAACATCCGGTATTTCTCTCCAGAGTGGTTCGACCTTCTGCGGCACACGGTGAAAGAAACGCGCCGGCTGGGACTACAGCTCGACTTGGGTTTGGGAAGCGGCTGGCCTTATGGCGGGCCGTTTATTCCTGTTGAGCTGGCCGCGCGAAAACTCCAGGTCATCATGAGGGACGTAGTAGGACCGAGCGATTTCGTTTGGGACCTGGGGACAGAGCTTCCTGGCGCGGCACGCTTTCTGGCCACCCTCGCTGTCCCCATCCTGCCTTCACAGCAGCCGGATATCGCGCACTCCCAGGTGATTGGGCAAGACCAGATCGCCCGGTGGAAAGTTCCCTCCGGTCCTTGGAGGGTCATGGTGTTCGCCGACTGCCCTACCCTGATGCAAGTCAAGCGGCCCACGCTGGGCATGGAGGGCTACGTTCTGGATCATTTCTGTCGCGAAGCCCTTGATCTCTTCTTAGATGCCGTCGGAAATCGGACCCTCGACGAACTAAAGACGGTCGGGCTGCCCCCTTTCCATTCGGTTTTCTGTGACAGCCTGGAAGTGGAAGGCGCGGATTGGACCGGGGATTTCCTGAAGGAATTTCGAGAACGGCGAGGTTACGACCTCACCCCGTACCTCCCGGCCTTGTGGCAGCATGCGGGAACTCTGACGCCTCATATCCGGTATGACTACCACCAGACTCTTTCCGAACTGATCTTGAATAACTTCTTTCGTCCCCTGGCGGAATGGAGCCAGCAGCATGGCATGACGGCGCGCGTCCAGGCGCACGGCGCCATGGGGGACGTCATGCAGGGGTATAGTCTGGCTCATGTTCCCGAAGGCGAGCATATTGGTCCGGGCGGCAATCAATATCGTGTGGACATCGCCCACCGCCGGCTGGCTTCCTCGGCGGGCCACATCTATCAAAAGCCCGTCATTTCTGCTGAAACTTATACCTGGCTGCATGCTCCGCTATTCACCGTGACTTTGGAGATGATGAAGGCGGCCACGGATGCGCAGTTCCTCGATGGCATCAATCAGATTGTGAACCATGGTTATCCCTATTCCCCGCCCCAGGCCGGAAAGCCGGGATGGACGTTCTACGCTTCCACGGTCATCAACCACAACAACCTTTGGTGGCGGCACTACCCGCAGTTGGCCCGCTACGTCCAGCGCTGCTCGGGCATGCTCCAGCAGGGCATCTCCGTGAATCCCATTGCCGTGTATCTTCCCTTGGCTGATGTGTACGCCCAATTCGGCGCCGGCGGCCTGCACATCGATGAGGTCATGGAACTCCATCTTGGAACCGAATTGGTCTTGGGCTTGCGGCGGACCGGATACGATTTTGACTTCATCAACGACGACGCCTTACAGAGAATCGCCAAGTTTGGGGACGGGCGCCTCGTGGCAGGCACGGGCGTGTATTCTGCCGTGATCGTTCCCGAAGGGCAGTACATGCCGCTCGATTCCTTTAATCGGCTGGCGGAGTTTGTGCAAGCCAGTGGATTGTTGTTTTTCGTAAAGCAAGCGCCCAGCGTGACGCCCGGTTTGGCGGACCAGGAATCCCAAACACGCCGCTTGCGCGCGGCGTTGAACAACCTCTGGGGAAATACCGTTCAGCGTCAGGGTGAATTCTTCCCCTCGGGAAAAGGGAGAGTTTACAAGGCCTCGAGCATTCCGGATGTCATCGCGAAGCTGCGGGAAGCAGTCAGCCCGGATTTCGCAATTGTCCAGGCCGGTGACAATAGCGAGGCCGCTCGAAAGTGCGCGGTCGAGAACGTTGGCTTCGTCCACCGCCGCCTTGGAGAATTAGACCTCTATTTCGTCAGCAACGTGTCAGACCATGTCCAAGATTTGCGCGTGCAGTTTGCAGTGGGGCACAAGGCGCCACAGCGATGGAACCCCGAGACGGGAGACGTCGAGGAGACGCTGGTGTACGAATACGCGGATGATGCTCGAACCAAAGAGGGTGTTACGGAGGTCCAGTTCCGGCTCGATCCGTTCGAGTCCTGTTTTATTGTCTTCACCGGCCTCAAGAATCGTCCCCTGGTCACCCAGACGAACTGGCCGGGACCTTTGAGAATTGAAAGCGATGGCGAGCAGACTCGGGTAACGGGAATGGTGCCGCGCAATGGAGAATATTTTCTGGCGGACGCTAACGGGCAACGACATCGCTTCACCGTAGCAGACATGCCAGAGCCTCTCGGGATCGCCGGTCCCTGGCGGCTGGCTTTTGATGATGGCGCGGCGCTGACTTTACCTGCTTTGAAATCCTGGACCGAATTGCCGGAGAGAAGATCCTATAGCGGCTGGGCATCCTATGAAACTGATTTCGAAATAAAGGGTCTGGGCAATGATATCGAATGGGTTATCGATTTAGGCGCCGTCCATGAAACTGCGGAAGCAACTCTGAATGGGATCCAGCTCGGGATTGCGTGGAAGGGATTGCGCCGCGTGTCCTGCCGCGACGTCCTGAAGCCGGGCCCCAATCACTTGAAAGTCGAGGTCGCGAACTTGTGGATCAACAAAGTCGAGTCCCTTCCAAAGCGGGATTTGAAGCCGCTGGCGGAAACCTACGGGATCCGGTGGGGTAGGAGCGAGGAAAATCTCCATCCTCCGATTCCACCCTCGGGCCTGCTCGGACCAGTCATGTTAGTTCCCCTCAAGCGTTGGACGGAACGGTTTCCAAGCAATGCTTAGCCCTTCGACGAACAATTCCCTCTGAGCCATTGCATGCCGCCGCCACAAGGTGTATATCGGCTGGCGATTTGGAACGCGGAACCCTGGATGCGGAGGTTGTCGATGCCCAATCCAAGCCCTGGCCCTCGTGGGAGCCCCCCCTGGCTCGTTCTCAATACACTCACTCTCATAACCGTGGCACTTCTCTTCCGGCCTCAAATCTCCTGTAATGCGGCACAAGCCGTCAATCCAAAAGCAGAGGCCGGCGGCACTGCGGAGATATCGCTGAACGGGAGCGATTGGAAGCTCGGTTCATTTCCTTTTGAAGCCGGCGAAGAGCGCCAGGCCTTTTCGCCAGGATTTGATGACCGCGCCTTCCGAACGGTCAGCGTGCCCGGTGAGGTACAGTTGCAATTGGGGCTCAAGGGGATGCAACTCTATGATCAGAGCAAGGCGCTCGGCGAAGTGAACCAGAAAGCGTGGTGGTACCGAAAGCGATTCCGGGTTCCCAGGAGCGATTCCGGCAAGTTCATGCGCCTGTCATTCGAGGGCGTTGACTACTTTGCGACCGTGTGGCTGAACGGCGAGAGGCTGGGCGAGCACGAAGGCGCCTACGATACGTTTTCCTTCGACGTCACTTCCAAGCTTCACTATGGCGCAGATAACCTGCTGGCCGTCGAGGTCACTTGCCCGTGGATTCCCCGCGACCGGAGCTTCGCGGAATACCTCAAGGGCGATTGGATGATGCCCGACCCCGTGGAAACGGTCCGACTCTCCGTGCCTCCCTACCTCCTGGGGCCGTATTGGGGAGGGACTCCCGCGTACGGCAATGCCGCCTTTCCGATGGGGATCTGGCGTGATGTCGAGCTGCTCGCATCAGGCTGGACGACCATCGACGAATTGTTCGTTTACACCGAGGCGCTTCGACCCGATGGGAAGGCGAAGTTGGAAATCGAGGGAACAGTAACGAACCATGCGGACCGCGAAACCTCCGTGACTCTGCACCTGAATATCGTCCCGGACAACTTTCAGGGCGTGCCGGCAAAGCTCCCCGACGTATCGTTGACCCTGAAGCCGGGTGAGAATGCGTTTCAGACTGAGTACACCATCGAGAACCCGCAACTCTGGTGGACCTGGGACATGGGTAAGCCCAACCTCTACAAGTTGGAGGCGACACTCACCGAGACGGCCGACAGTGCGGCAGAGAGTCGCCAGGTCGTCTTTGGCATTCGGACCATCGAGCGGAAATCCGACATGAGTTACTGGCTCAATGGCCGCCGAATGTTCCTGAAGGGCGCCTGGTATCCCATGTCGGACTACTACGCCAGCATCCCCACGCGCCAATCCTACGAGCGTGACCTGGAACTCTACCGGGCAGCCAACATGAATCACCTCGTGAACTTTACGGTGGTGGAGAAACCCGACTTTTACGATTTGTGCGACCGGATGGGGATTCTAATCTTCTTCGAATTTCCCTTCAGCCAATTCGGGCCCATCGATGCGCTTTCGCCGTCATATCCGCGTTACCAGACTTTCGTCAAGACCGCGCTTTCGCAAATCCGGCGGATTATTCTCGAGCACAGAATCCACCCTTCCATCGTCGAATGGGCGGCGTTTGCCGAGGCGCACGAGAAGACGAGGGATGTGTGGGGCCTGGGAAACGTCACGTTTAGCCAGGAAGGCTACAACACGATTTCGGAAGGAATCGGCAAGCTCGTGGCCAGTCTCGCGCCCGGCACAATCTACCACCCGAGCCTCTGCGACATGGGCGAGCAGCACTTCTGGATGGCCAATGCAGGCATGGGCACAACGGGGGACTATACGGAGCAGTTCAACGCCAATACAGGGTTTGTCTCGGAGTATGGCAGCGCCGCATTTCCTTCCTTCGAGACGCTTCAGAAGATGCTTACGCCCGAGCAGATGTGGTCGCCGAAAAACCGGCAGCTTCCGCAATGGTTCAACCTGCCCATTGACGTCCCTGCTTACGCCTATCAGACCACCTTCGAATACAACGGCTTGTTTAGCATCCTGCACCGCGTGAATCAGTTTGTGGATCGCCACATTCAATCCCCGCAACAGCTCGTGGAGGATTCGCAGCTTTACCAGGCCTTTATTTTCAAGTATGCCACCGAGGCCTACCGCCGGAAAAAGCATCACAACGTCAATGGGGTGCGAGTCTGGGCTTACGCCTAGGTCGCTCCCGCCATCCAAT
>JAIQGA010000146.1 GCA_020072925.1 Terriglobia bacterium
GTTCAGCGGGTTCCCGGCGACGGAAACGATCTGGAGGCGATTGACCGCGCGATTCGGACGGCGCAGGAGGAAAAAGAACGGCCTTCCATCATCATGGTCAAAACCCACATCGGCTATGGCAGCCCGCATAAACAGGATACGGCGGATGCTCATGGCTCTCCTCTGGGTGAAGAGGAGGTGAAGCTCACCAAGCAAAAGCTGGGATGGCCACTAGAGCCCAAGTTCTACATCCCCGAGCCGGCTCGCGACCAATTCCATAAATGCCTTGAACGTGGCGAGACGCTGGTGAAGGAATGGGAGGAACGGCTCGCGGTCTACCGCGCCGCATGGCCGGATTTGGCGGCCGAGTGGGACCGCTTTGTGAAAAGAGAGCTTCCTCCAGGTTGGAAAGATAAGCTTCCGAAGTTCAGTTGGACCGAAAAGCCCATGGCCACGCGCGAGGCTTCCGGCAAGGTTCTGAATGCCGTCGCCGCCGATCTGCCGTTCCTGATTGGCGGGTCCGCCGACCTGGCGCCTTCCACCAACACGCTCATCAAGGGCCAGCCCGACTTCAGCCGGGAAAATTTCGGAGGCAGGAATTTTCATTTTGGGGTGCGCGAGCACGCCATGGGCTCCATCCTGAATGGCATGGCGTTGAGCGGCCTGATTCCCTACGGCGCGACCTTCTTCATTTTTTCCGACTACCTGCGGCCCACGATGCGTCTGGCCGCATTGATAGAGACGCATCCTATTTTCGTCTTCACTCATGACAGTATCTTCCTGGGCGAAGATGGTCCCACGCACCAGGCCGTCGAGCAGATCCCCGCCATCCGCGCGATTCCCAACATGAGCCTGATCCGTCCGGCCGACGCGAATGAGACGGCAGTGGCGTGGCAAGTCGCCATTGAAACGAAGGGACAGCCCGTGGCCCTGGCACTCACGCGGCAGAAGCTGCCGGTCATCGACCGGCAAAAATATGCTTCCGCGGATGGTCTCGTCAACGGCGCCTACATTCTTGCGGACGCCCGAAAAGGCGCGCCGGAGATTATTCTCATCGCTTCGGGCTCGGAAGTTTCGGTGGCGCTCGAGGCTTACGAATTGCTCACCAATGAAGGCATTGCGGCGCGCATGGTCAGCATGCCCTCCTGGGACTTGTTCGAGAAACAGCCCCAATCTTATCGCGATGAAGTGTTTCCGCCGAGCGTCACGGCGCGGCTGGCCATTGAGGCGGCTGCGCCCTTCGGCTGGGAGCGCTACGTCGGATTGAAAGGCGCGGTCATCGGCATGACGCGCTTCGGCGCCTCGGCGCCATATAAGGTGCTGGCGGAGAAGTTTGGATTTACGGCGGCCAACATCGTGAAGCGTGCGCACGATTTGCTCGGCCGCTGAAGAAGTTCAGGGTGAAGGCTCGCAGCAGTTTGAGGACGGTGCTCATCCGGCACATATTCGCCCTGGTGAGCCCGCGCAGGGCGCCTTGCGGGGGTAAGGTTTGGAATACACCTGCCCGCGGACACAGCTCACTTGCGGGAGTAAGGGAGGTCTAGGTATGGCTCAGAATCCTCTGAAAGAACTTAATCGTCTAGGTCAAAGCGTTTGGTTCGATTACATTCGTCGCTGGGAAATGGTCTCCGGTCATCTTCAACAGATGATTAACGAAGACGGCTTATCCGGTATTACTTCCAATCCCAGCATTTTTGAAAAGGCAATTGCGGGCAGCAAAGATTACGACGAGGCGATTCAAAAACTGGCGCGCAACAACAAGGATGCCAAACAGATTTTCGAGAGCCTGGCGGTCGAGGACATTCAGATGGCTGCCGACCTGTTCCTCCCCACCTACAAGGCCACGCAAGGCCGCGACGGTTATGTCAGCATCGAGGTTTCTCCTACCCTGGCGCACGACACTGATGGGACGGTGGCAGAAGCGCGGCGCCTGTTCCGGGAAGTGGGCCGGCCCAACGTCATGGTGAAGGTCCCCGGGACGAGTGAAGGTCTTCCGGCCATCGAGCAACTCCTGGGCGAAGGCATCAACATCAACATCACGCTTTTGTTCGCCATCGAGCGGTACGAGCAGGTTGCGAATGCCTATCTCGCGGCGCTGGAGAAGCTGGCGCGCGATGGCCGGCCGCTCGACCGCGTGGCCTCGGTGGCAAGTTTCTTCATCAGCCGGATTGACACGATGGTCGACCAGCAACTCGAAGCCAAACTTCCCACTGCCCGCACCGTCGAGGAGCAGAAAAAAATCGCGGGGTTGATGGGGAAAGTCGCGGTGGCGAACGCCAAGCTCGCTTACCGGCGATTCCGGGAGATTTTCTCGACGCCGCGTTTCGAGGCCCTGGCAAAGAAGGGCGCGCGCGCGCAGCGCATGCTCTGGGCTTCGACCAGCACGAAGAACCCGAAATATGGCGACATCCTTTATGTGCAGGAATTGATCGGCCCCGATACGGTCAACACCATGCCGCTTGCCACCATGACGGCCTACCGCGACCACGGCAAGCCGCGCGCGACTGTGGAAGAGAATCTCGAGGCGGCGCGCGAAGTCATGGCGCATTTGAAGGAATGCGGCATCGACCTCCGGGCCCTCACGCAGAAACTCGAAGACCAGGGCGTCGAGCTGTTTGCGAAAGACTTCCAGAAACTGCTGGACGTTATCGAGGAAAAGCGCAAGAGCGTGCTGGCCACTCCTGCCGCAGACCCGAGCCTGCCAACCGCGCCCGGTCTGCGCAAGGCGATCGACGCCACGCTCGACCGGCTCGGCAAGGAGGATTTTCCGCGACGACTCTGGGACCGCGAGCCGTCGCTCTGGAAGCAGGACCCCGCGGCGCAAAAGATCATTCGCAACGCCCTCGGTTGGCTGACCGTCTCGCATTCCATGCTTGAGCACTTTGAAGCCATCACCAGCTTCGTGCAGGAGGTGAAACGCGCCGGGTTCACGCACCAGGTGGTGCTGGGCATGGGCGGCAGCAGCCTTTGTCCGGACGTTTGCCGGGCGACGTTTGGCACTGCGCCTGGTTTTCTGGAATTGGCCGTACTCGATTCCACGGTTCCCGCCAGCGTGGCACACCTGGAGAAATCCCTCGATCTGCCGCACACGCTGTTTCTGGTGTCGAGCAAATCCGGCGGGACGACGGAAACGATGAGTTTCTACAAATTCTTCTACGACCGCCTGCGGCACATGAAAGGCGAGAAGGCCGGTGAGAATTTCGTTGCCATCACAGACCCGGGAACCTCACTGGAAAAGCTCGCACAGGAAAAAGGTTTCCGGCATGTTTTCCCCGGTCACGCGGATATTGGAGGTCGTTACTCGGCGCTTTCTAATTTCGGGATGGTGCCGGCGGCGCTGGCGGGCGTTGACGTTCGCGCTCTGCTCGAACGTGCCGAGCGCATGGTCCACGCCTGCGGCGCGTGCGTCCCCCCCAGAGAGAATCCCGGGCTGGCGTTGGGCGTGACCTTGGCAGAAGCCGCGCGCCTGGGTCGCGACAAGGTCACCTTGGTGATTTCGCCTGGCATCGACACCTTCGCGGATTGGGTGGAGCAGCTTATTGCCGAAAGCACAGGCAAGGAAGGCAAGGGCCTGCTGCCCGTGGCGGGCGAGGCGCTGGGCGAACCGGGAGTCTACGGCAAGGACCGCATTTTTGTGTATCTCAAGCTCGACGCCGAGAGCGACGGCGAGATCGGCCCAAGGCTTCAGGCGCTCGAGGCAGCGGGCCACCCAGTGGTCAGGATCGCCGTGCACGACAAGCTCGCGCTCGGCCAGGAATTCTTCCGCTGGGAGATCGCTACGGCAGTCTCAGGCGCGCTGCTGGGAATCAATGCTTTCGATCAGCCCAACGTTCAGGAGAGCAAGGACAACACCAAGTTCCTGCTGGAGCAGTTCCGCGAAAAGGGCAAGCTGCCGGAGAGTGCTCCGGTGCTGGAGTCCGACGGCTTGAGCGTCTACGGCAACCCCAAGAAGGTTCGCGCCAACTCCCTGGAGGATTACCTCGCGGAGTTCCTGGGCGAGGCGCAGCCGGGCAATTACCTCGCGCTGATGGCCTACGTCGAGCCCACTCGCGAGCATACGGAAGCGTTGCAGGCGCTGCGCACGCGACTCCGGGATGCCACGCGACTGGCCACAACCCTGGGTTATGGTCCGAGGTTCTTGCACTCCACGGGCCAGCTTCACAAAGGTGGACCGAACACGGGGCTGTTCATCCAGATAACCGCCGACGTTGCGGAGGACTTGCCGATTCCCGGCGAGCCGTATAGCTTCTCGGTGCTGAAGCACGCGCAGGCCCTCGGCGATTGGCGGTCGCTGGAGAGCAAGCAGCGGCGCGTCCTGCGCTTCCATCTCGGCAAAGATGTGCGCACCGGCCTTGCGCAGCTTCAGAAGGTTGTGGAAGACGCGCTACAGCCCAAGATCCAGGCCAAAGCGCACTAGTCCCGGAGCAGTTTCTGTAGCACGGCCGTCTCGGCCGTGCACTCCCCGCTTTCGCGAGGACGCGGGACGCCCGTGCTACGGCGTTACAGCTTAGGCCGTTCTATATTATTCCCTGACTTTGTCGTATCGCACCCGGAGGGCCTATGGCGGACACCAGCGTATTGCCCAATCCCCTGCGCGAAGGGATTCGCCTGCACCGTACCCCCGAGCCTTGCGCCATGGTGATTTTCGGCGCCTCGGGCGACCTCACCAAGCGCAAGCTCATCCCGGCGCTTTATTATCTCTATCGTGAACACATGTTGCCGGCGGGCCTCTCCGTGATTGGTTGCGCGCGGACTCCCGCCACCGATGAAAGCTTTCGCAAAGAATTGAGCGACGCCGTCAGGAACTTCCTGCACCTCGGCAGCGAGAGCGACGCCTTTGTGAAGAGCTTTGGTGAAGGCATCTTCTATATCACCGACAACTTCAGCGACCAGAAAGCCTACGACCAACTGAAACTTCTGCTCGGGCGGCTGGACCGGGAGCGCGGTACCTGCGGGAACCGGCTCTTTTACCTCGCCACACCGCCCAGTTTCTTCCCGGTAATCGTGAAGCACCTGGGCGCGACCGGCCTTGCCAAGCCCCAGGTTCCCGGCCGCTCCTGGACGCGCATCATCCTCGAGAAACCTTTTGGCCGCAGCCTCGCGACCGCGCAGGAGTTGAACCGCGTGGTTACGAGCGTTTTTGACGAGGAACAGGTCTTCCGCATTGACCATTACCTGGGCAAAGAAACCGTGCAGAACCTGATTGTGTTCCGGTTCGCCAATGGAATCTTCGAGCCCTTTTGGAACCGCCGATATATTGATCACGTGCAACTCGCCGTGGCGGAAGAACTAGGCGTAGAAAATCGCGGCTCGTATTATGAGGAGGCAGGGTTGGTCCGCGACATGATCCAGAATCATGTCCTGCAATTACTCAGCCTCGTAGCGATGGAGCCGCCCGCGGCTTTCGAAGCCACCGCGGTGCGCGATGAAAAAGCCAAGGTATTGAAATCGATTCGCCCCATTCCCGATGATCGGGTGAACGATTTCACGGTGCGCGGCCAGTACGCCGCGGGCTTCGTGGGGGGGCAGAAGGTGCCGGACTATCGCTCGGAACCGAAAGTCTCCGCCACATCCGCCACCGAGACATACGCCGCGCTCAAGCTTTCCATCGACAACTGGCGCTGGGCAGACGTGCCGTTTTATCTCCGCTCGGGCAAGCGCCTGCCCAAGCGCGTGTCTGAAATCTCCATCCAGTTCCGCCGCGTCCCGCACTTGCTTTTCCAGGGCGCGGGTGGGGAAGGCATCGAGCCCAATGTCCTTTCTCTGCGCATCCAACCCAACGAAGGTATCTCGCTAAAGTTCTGCGCGAAGCTGCCCGGAACGACCATGCAAATTCGCCCCGTGCAGATGGAATTCCGCTATGGTGAATCCTTCGGCGCCGTGCCGCCCACCGCCTACGAGACGCTGCTGCTGGATTGCATGCTGGGTGACGCGACGCTCTTCAATCGTGACGACGCGGTGGAAATTGCCTGGAAGCTCATGGACCCCATCCTGGAGCGCTGGCAACAGGACGGCGCAAAAGGATTAGCCTTTTACGAGGCGGGCACCTGGGGCCCGGCAATGGCTGACGCGCTCATCGAGCGCGATGGGCGCAAGTGGATCAGGTTATGAAGGGGAGATAAACCTGTGGCCGAACAACCGCCGACAGTGATGCTGGCCGAACCCCGCGCCGCCAGCGTGGCCAACCTGGAAGGGGAACTCTCCGCGCTCTGGCGCAGCGCGTCGGAGGAGCCCTCCACGCGCGATGCCCTGACGCGCTCCTGCGCCCTGACCCTGCTGGTCTATGTGGAAAGCGAAGCCGAAGGGCGCGAGGTGAATGACCTGATCGGCGCAGTCACGGCGCAGAATCCCTGTCGCGTGATCATCCTGATCGGGGAACCCCTGGGGTCTCCCCCAGGCCTGAGCGCGACGGTTTCTGCGCATTGCCACCTGCCGGAGCCCGGCGCCAAGCAAGTCTGCTGCGAGCAAATCACCCTGCACGCGCGTGGAACCTCCGTCGAGAACATTGACAACGTCACGCTGCCGCTCATTGTTTCGGGGCTGCCGGTCCATCTCTGGTGGCGCGCCGGCCGCTTCGCGCCACCAGCTCATTTCGATCAGATCCTGCGCGTCGCAGACCACGTCATGTTGGATTCCGCGCGCTTCCCCAATCCCGAAGCGGACCTGCGAATGCTGGCCGCGCGTCTTGAAACGGGGGTCGAAACGCTGAAAATTACGGATTTGAACTGGGCGCGCATTACGCCCTGGCGGGAGCTTGTGGCGCAATGCTTCGATCACCCCGCGCGACGCCCCTTTCTCGACCGCCTGACCGACGTCCGAATGGCTTACGAAGCGGAGTCGCCACGCGTGCTCACGCAACGCTCGCAGGCGATGCTGCTGACGGGATGGCTCGCCAGCCGGCTAAAGTGGGAATTCGCGGAACGACGTGTGGAAGGGAGCGCCGAGTTCTTCGTCTTTCGGGACGGCGAGCGGGAAATCAGGATCGAACGCGAGGCGCGGCAATTCGACGGCGCGGGGTGCGGGGTCTGCTTTACACTCGATTTGAGGGCCGATGGAGCGGCTCCCGCCACATTCACATTTTCGCGGGGACCCGACGGCGCCGTCGTCCAGACGCGCGCGGAAGTTCCCGGGAGCGGCCCCGTCGGGCGGACCGTGCGCCTGGAAGTCATGGACGAAGTCGCGATCCTGAATGAGGAATTGAAAGTCGTGGGGCGCGACCATGTCTACGAAGAGGCCGTGCGGATGGCCGCGCGCATGGTGGCCAGCGCCTGACGCACAACGATGACCAACAAACCCGCTGTCAAGGTCTTCCCCACACTCCAGGAACTGAGTTGGGCCGCGGCCCATCGCCTGGAGAATCTCGCGCGCTTCGGCTCGCTGGGCGGCAAGAAGGTTTTTACACTAGCGCTCTCGGGCGGGAACACGCCGCGACTGCTTTGCCAGATCCTGGCCAGCGATACGATGGCGGGCCGCATCCGCTGGGACAGGGTGCACATCTTTCAAGTAGACGAGCGCACGGTGCCTCCCGACCATCCCGACAGCAATTACGGGATGATCCGCGAGGCACTGCTCAAGCACATTTCGATTCCCGAGGAAAACATCCATCGCCTCCCCGGCGACCACCCGGACCGCGACGAAGCCTGCCGGCAGTACGCCCTTGAGATCAGCCGCACGCTGAAAGTCCCCGAGCATGAGTGGCCGCGTTTTGATATGGTGTTCCTGGGCATGGGACCCGACGGCCACACCGCCTCGCTTTTTCCCGGAACCGAGGCGCTTCAGGAAAAGGCCCTCTGGGTGCGGCCCAACTTCGTAGAGAAGATGCAGACCTGCCGGCTGACGATGACGCTGCCGGTCCTGAATGCCGCGGCGGACGTGGTTTTCCTGGTGGCGGGCGCGGACAAGGCCGAGACGCTTCAACAGGTCCTCGAAGGGCCGCCGGGAAAATTCCCCGCCCAGCTTGTCCAGCCAACAAACGGCCAAGTGAGCTGGTTCGTCGACGAGTGGGCTGCGAAGAAACTCAGCCCCGCGCTGAGGGGGTGACGCTGTAGCGGCGGTCTATGACCGCCGCCCTTTGGCCCGTGAGGCTTTCGGCGGTCGCAGACCGCCGCTACAGCCGGCGCTGAGGGGGGTGACGACTGGTCAAAATCGCGCCGTCAATTCTTTCCGCCGACTTCACGCGCCTGGGCGAGCAGGTGCAGGCCGTGGAAGCCGCGGGCGCCGACCGCGTGCAAATTGACGCGATGGACGGCCGCTTCGTTCCCAACATTACGTTTGGCACGCTGGCCATTTCGAGCTTGCGGCCGCTCACGCAGCTCACTCTCGAAGCGCACCTGATGGTGACGCCGCCCGAGGATTTCATCGAGAAATTCGCGCGCGCCGGTGCGGACACGATCATCGTGCACCAGGAAGCCACCCCGCACCTGCACCGCGCTATCCAGCACATCCACGCCCTCGGCAAGAAGGCGGGCGTAGCGCTGAATCCTTCCACACCCGCCAGCACACTTTCCGAAGTCCTGGCGAGCCTGCAACTCGTGCTGGTGATGACCGTGAATCCCGGCTTTGGCGGCCAGGAGTTTATTCCCGAAACGCTGGTGAAAATCCGTCAGGTGCGGAACGAAATCACCGCGCGTGGCCTCGATTGCGAAGTGGAAGTGGACGGCGGCATCAACGTCCACACCGCGCCCCAGGTGGTCGAAGCCGGCGCGAACGTGCTCGTAGCGGGCTCGGCGGTCTTCGACGCGGAAGACGGCGTGGCCGCCGCAATCCAGCGCCTGCTCGCCAGCACCGCGGGCGTCGTGTCCTGACAACCTACCGAAAACCCCCAGTTGTCATCCGGAGGAGGCGAAGCCGGTCCTGAGTGAAACGAAGGAAGGATCCCCGCATTTGCCTGATTCTTCGCGGAGATTACACCTGGGGAACTGCAGTGGTCCTTCGCGAAGTTTACCCTAAGCAAAATGCAGAGATCCTTCGCTGGCGCTCAGGATGACAGCGTAGGACCTGCGCTGGCTAAAATCGGCCACTGTTGGCCGAAATCAATCAGTCTGATTTTTACCGTTCCCAATGCGCTCCCCTTGCACCCTGCCATCCCACAGAAAACGCAGGAAATACTGTTTGCACGAGGTGAGGCAGCTTGGCCGCAAAGTTGCCATCAAAAGAGTGGAGAAGCTTGTGGAAGGCGAGAGAGGAGAACCCATGGAGACCCAAAGTGAAAGCAGGAAGAAGCGCAAAAGGCTTCTGGGCACGGCAATGGCCTTGGCGGTCTGTCTGGGAACATTGCCAGTCCTGGCCGGACAGGACCAGCCGCCCGCAGAGGACAGTCAGCAGACGATGGACCAAGCCCCACCACCCGACGCGCCGGAGGCCCCACCGCCTGCCTACCGGCCCGTGCCGCCGAGAATCATCTTGCCGGCGGGGACCATCATTACGGTGCGAACCTCTCAATTCCTCTCGAGCGATAAGAACCACCCCGGCGACAGCTTCAGCGCGGAACTGCAGCAGCCGGTGATCGTCGACGGATGGGTAGTGGCGCGCCGCGGCCAGACGGTGTTGGGCCGAGTGGCCGTGGCTCAGAAGGCTGGCCGCATCAAGGGCGTCTCGCAACTGGGTGTTGAGCTGACCTACCTGGTCCTGGTGGACGGACAGCAACTGCCCATTCGCACGCAGTTGATGCAGACCTCCGCCGGCACATCCAAGGGACGTGATGCGGGGGCGATTGCGACCACGACCGGCACGGGCGCAGTCATCGGAGCCGCGGTTAGTGGTGCCTCGGGTGCGGGGATCGGAACGGCCATCGGCGCTGCGACGGGCCTTACCGGCATCCTGCTGACGCGGGGGCGGAGCACCATCCTCCCACCCGAGACCCGGCTGACGTTCCAGCTCCAGTCCCAGGTCGCTTTCTCCACGCAACGGAGCGGGCCAGCGTTTCGTCCCGCGGAGCAAGCGGATTATGGCAGCGGCACGCTGCAAAGGCGCACCCAGAGGGTCGTGGCCCCGCCCCCGCCGGCATACTATCCCTACCCCTTCTGGGGATACAGCCCGTGGGGGTATGCGTATCCGGGCCCGGTTTTCTTCGGTTTCTATGGGTTCGGAGGGAGATTCGGCCGAGGACACTTTCACCGCTGAGGGCTTCCCTTCTCGCTCTCATCAGATTGCCCTGGAGGGTTAAGCTTAACTTGACCCTCCGTCCGCTGCTGGAAATTGGAAGCTCGAAAATGGAAACTCGACATTCGCAAGCTGAAGCCTCACTTGGGGCCACCGGGCGCTTGCGATTCCTGGCTATTTGTAGGCTTACGGTCCTCGGACCTTGCTGGCTAATCCCTAACCCCTAATCCCCAATCCCTGCTCTTCTCTTCTTGCCTTCACGTGGCGGGAGCGCATAGACTCGTCGGGTTCAGAGGCGACGATGCAAAATCCGACTCGACTTGCTCTGGTGACCATCCTTCTAGCAACCGCAATCTTCCCGCCCCTTGCCCATAGCACGACGATTTCCCTGGACGGTGATTGGCACTTCGTGGCGGACCCCACTGCCTCGCTGGACGAGCAGAAGCTCGCGGCGTTCCAGGACTCGCGGCCCACGCGCGTGCCGTCCTCGTGGCAATCGCAATTCGCGGACCTGCGCGACTACGCCGGCGTGGGCTGGTACTGGCGCACGGTCAACGTCCCGGCCCTCGACGCCGTCCACGTGGCGCTTTTGCGCTTCGGGGCGGTCGACTATCTTGCCGAGGTTTACGTGAACGGCCGGAAAGCCGGCCGGCACGAGGGGGGATACTTGCCCTTCGAGCTTGACGTCACTTCCCTGCTCCGCCCCGGCGAGAATCAAATCGCCGTCCGCGTGGTGGACCCCGGCGCGAAGCCCAACGTCGTCGAGGGCATCAACTACGCCGAGATTCCCCACGGCAAGCAGAACTGGTACGTGCAGACCAGCGGTCTGTGGCAAAGCGTCGAATTAGACCTCCGACCACGCATGCGCATTGGCGTGGTGCACGTTACGGCGGGGGCGGACGGTAGATTCAAGTTTGTCGTTCCGGTGATTGACCTGCCGCCCGCCGCCCAGATGCCCAAGCCGGCGTACGTCGGCGCCGAAATCCTCAATCCTGTCGGTCGATCGATCTGGAAGGAGTCGCGCGACCTGACTGCGGGGCAGGACCGGTACGAGTTCAGCGGCCATTTCGACGACGCGCAGCTCTGGAGCCCCTCGACTCCCGCCGTATACACACTGCGCGCCTGGCTGAGCTCGGGAGATTCCCTGAGCACGCATTTCGGCTTTCGCACCTTCGAGACGCGCGGCGGGAAATTCTATTTGAACGGCCAGCCGATTTACCTGCGTGGCGCGCTCGACCAGGACTTTTACCCGGATACCATCTACACGCCGCCCTCGGTCGATTTTGTAAAGGACGAAATGCAGCGCGCGAAGGCCCTGGGCCTGAATCTGCTGCGCTGCCACATCAAAGTCCCGGACCCGCGATATCTCGAGGCTGCGGACGAGACCGGCATGCTGGTCTGGTACGAGATCCCCAACTGGGACAAGCTCACCGCGGACTCGGAACGCCGCGCGCTCGAGACCCTGCGCGGCATGGTGGAGCGCGACTGGAACCATCCGAGCATTATTATGGTCAGTATTATTAACGAAAGCTGGGGCGCTGACCTGACAAAGCCCGCCGACCGCGCCTGGCTGAAGTCAACCTATGAGGAAGCGAAGAAGCTCGTGCCGGGCTGGCTGGTGGATGACAACAGCGCCTGCTGCGACAACTTTCACGTCGAGACCGACCTTGCCGACTTCCATACCTATAACGCGATTCCCGACTACGCCTCGAACTTTGACCGCTTCGTCGGCGACCTGGCGAAGCGGCCGGGCTGGCTCTTCAGCTCGTATAGCGACGCGGGCGCGAAGGGCAGCGAGCCCTTGATGCTTTCCGAGTTCGGCAACTGGGGGCTGCCCCGCGTTCCCGCCGCAAAGCCCTGGTGGTTCGCGCGGGACATGGGCGGAAGGAAGATCACGCTTCCGGAGGGAATCGAGCAGCGCTTCAAAGATTACCAGTTCAGCGGTTTGTTCCCCACGCTCGACGCGCTCAGCGACGCGACCGAGTGGCACGAATTCACGTCGCTCAAATACGAGATTGAGTCCTTGCGCTCGCACGCGCCGATTCAGGGGTACGTCATCACGGAATTCACCGACCTCAATTGGGAGTCCAACGGGCTGCTCGACATGTGGCGGCATCCCAAGGTCTTTGCGGACCGGCTGGCGAAACTCCAGCAGAACGATCTGATTATTCCTCGCGCGGAAAAACGCAACTACCTGGCGACGGAAAAAGTGCACGTAGATGTTTACTTGTCGCATTACAGCTCGCAGGATCTGGCCGGGCTCAGCGTGTACTGGCAACTGGAGGGGGATCCGGTCGTGAGAAGCCTGGTGGTTCCCCGCTTCCCCGCCCCGGACGTTCTCGAACTGGACCCCATCGAGTTTCCGGCGCCAGAGTTCCCGGCGCCCGTGAAACGCGCGTTGAGCGTCAAGCTGGTGGCGGGCGATAAGACGCTCGCGGAGGATTCCCTGGACCTCTACTTCTACCCGCCCAAGACGCCTGAACTGCCGCCCCCCGTGACCTTTGAGGATCCTACGGGCCGGCTGCGGCGCCTGCCGGGGGAAATGAATCGGCGCGGCTACCTGGCGCCTACCGGCGCGGAGGCGTTTCCGGTGCTCATCGCTTCCGCGCTCGACGACAAAGTGAAGGCGCGGCTCGAGGCCGGAGGCCGGGTCCTGCTTCTAACAAGCGACAAAGCAACGCTGGCGCCCGGCATCGAGATCGTCCCCCGCGCGGGCAGCGACTATGATGGCAACTGGATTTCCAACTTCCTCTGGGTCCGCAAGGACCAACCGCCCTTCAAAGCCGTCGGGTTCGATACGCTGCCGGGCTTCGAAACGCAGTCCATCACGCCACCCGCGGTCATCAAGGGCATCCCGCCCCAGAATTTCGGCGATGTTCTCTCCGGAATCTTTTATGGCTGGATTCACAACAACGTCGGCACACTCGTGCAAGCGCGCTACGGCAAGGGCCGCCTGCTGATCTGCACGCTCGGGGTCGGCACTGGATACGGCAGCGATCCCTACGCCACGCGCCTGCTCGATGCCTTGGTCGAGTACGCGGTCACCGGTCCCGAACCACAGTTTGAGATTCCCCGCGAAGGCAAATAGGAAATACCGTGGTGAACCGGGAGTACCTACGATGTGCTGAAAAACCCTGGAGCCTGTCATCCTGAGGAGCCGAAGGCGACGAAGGATCTCCGCAGTTTCTTGATTCTGCAAATGCAGGGATTCTTCGCTGCGCTCAGAATGACAAGCCGAAGGAGTTTTGAGCATCCCGCTAGGCGTGCTGAAGTTTCCGCAGCCGCCGGGCAGCCTCGTCGAGCGTGGCGTTAGTTTTGCAGAAGGTAAAGCGGACTTGCCGCGCGCCCGCGGCGGGGTCGCCATAGAAGCTGCTTCCCGGAACGACGGCGATCCCGATTTCTTTCACCAAATAGCGCGAGAATTCCACGTCGGTGGGAAATCCGAAGCGGGAGATGTCCGTCATGATGTAGTACGCGCCGCGCGGCTTAAAGCAACGAAAGCCGGCCTGTTCGAGCGCGGGAAGAAAGCGGTCCCGGCGCGCCACGTAATCCGCTCGCAAATTTCGATAATAGTCCTCGGGCAGGCGCAACGCCGTCACGCCCGCCTCCTGCAACGGCGCCGCCGCGCCCACCGTCAAGAAATCGTGCATTTTGCGAATCGCACTGGTGATGTCCGGCGGCGCGATGGCGTAACCCACGCGCCAGCCCGTAACGCTGTAGGTCTTCGACATGCCGTTGATGGTGATGGTGCGCTCGCGCATGCCGGGAAGGGTCGCGAGCGAGACGTGTTGGCAGCCGTCATAAACCAGGTACT
>JAIQGA010000147.1 GCA_020072925.1 Terriglobia bacterium
ATCACGTGCTGAGCCACGACCGGCTGCTGATCTCCGAGGGCGCCTTAACACGGCTCCAGGAGGCGCTGCGATGATCAAGAGCCCTTATCAGATTCTCCAGAAGCCCGTGGTCACCGAGAAGAGCATGGACGTGAAGGAGCGCAACCGGACCATGTGCTTCCGGGTGGATCCCCACGCGACCAAGACGGAAATCAAGGAAGCCGTGCAGAAGGTCTTCAAGGTCAAGGTCGCCTCCGTGAACACCGCGGTCTTCCCGGGCAAACAGCGCCGCCGCGGGATGCGAGTGGGTTTTCGGCCGGATTGGAAGAAGGCTTACATCAAGTTGAAGGCCGGCGAGAAGATGCCGGATTACGTCGAGAGCCAATAGCCGAGCAGAGAAGGCTCGCGGCGAACGCCGCGAAAGATGAATGTTATGGGAATCAAAACATACCGACCCTACACCGAAACCAGGCGGTTCCAGACCGGGCTGACGTTTGAGGAGATCACGACCTCCCAGCCTTATAAGCCCCTGCTGGAACCCAAGAGCCGCATCTCCGGCCGGAACAATCACGGTGAACTCACGATCTGGCGCCGAGGCGGCGGGCACAAGCGCCAATACCGCCTGGTCGACTTCCGAAGGGACAAGACCGGCATTCCGGCGCGCGTGACGACGATCGAGTACGACCCGAACCGCTCCGCATTCATCGCCCTGCTGACCTATGCGGAGGGCGAGAAGCGATATATCCTTTATCCGCTGGGCCTCAAGGTGGGTGACAAGGTGGTTTCCGGCCCCGAGGCGGATATCGTGGCCGGTAACGCGCTTCCCCTCAAGAATATCCCCGTGGGGACGCTCATCCACAATGTGGAGTTGCGGCCCGGCAAAGGCGGCCAGATGGTGCGCGCCGCCGGCAGCTCGGCGCAGTTGCTGGCGAAAGAAGGCGAGTACGCCCAGGTGAGGCTGCCTTCTGGAGAAGTCCGCAAAGTACACATGGAGTGCGTGGCGACCATCGGCCAGATCGGTAATCTTGATCATGAGAATATCGCCATCGGCAAGGCCGGCCGGAAACGCTGGATGGGGATTCGTCCCACGGTCCGCGGAGTGGCGATGAATCCCGTGGACCATCCCCTGGGCGGTGGGGAAGGGAAAACCTCTGGCGGTCGTCATCCGGTTACGCCGTGGGGCCAGCCAACGCGCGGCTACAAGACACGCCACAACAAGGCGACGGACCGCTTCATCGTGAGGCGGCGGGAGAAGAAGTAAGGAGAGGTCACTGTGGGACGCTCGATCAAAAAAGGTCCGTTCGTGGATGACCACCTGTTGAAGAAGATTGAGCTTCTCAACCGGCGGTTCGAAAAGAAAGTGGTCAAAACGTGGTCGCGGCGGTCCACGATTGTGCCCGAGATGGTGGGCCATACTATCGCCGTGCACAACGGCAAGAAGTTTATTCCCGTGTACGTCACCGAAAACATGGTGGGGCACAAGCTGGGTGAGTTTTCGCCCACGCGGACGTTCAAGGGGCACAGCGTAAAGATTGCGGCGGAGAAAGCGGCGGCCGCAGCGGCTCCGCCACCGGTGAGGGGCGGTCCGGGAGCGCCCACGCCGCCGGCAGGCGCGCCCCCGGCAGCGGGACCGGCCGGATCGTAATCTTTAGCGCGGACGAAACTATGGAAGCACAAGCGACGCTCAAATACATTCGGGTGTCACCGCAAAAGGCGCGGTTGGTGGTGGACCTCATCCGCGGCAAGCGTGTGGCGGAGGCGCTCGGCATTCTTCAGTTCACCAAGAAGCGGGTGACACACCACGTCGAGAAGGTTCTGCGTTCGGCGATTTCCAATGCCGAGCAAAAGGCGGAGAACCTTGACGTGGACGAGTTGGTTGTCGCGAAGGCTTGGGTGAATGAGGGATCGCGGGTGAAGCGCATCCGCCCGGCGCCGATGGGCCGCGCCTATCGCTACCAGCGGCGGACGAGTCACGTTACGGTGGTGGTGGCGACGCCGGAAGAAGAAGAGTAAGGGGGCGATCGGCGGTCGGCGATCAATCGACCGAGGTTCTGGTTGAAAGCTGATCGCTGACGGCTGAAAGCTCAAGGGGAGGTACTACGTGGGTCAGAAAGTACACCCGTACGGATTCCGCCTGGGTTACAACAAAACCTGGAAGTCGCGCTGGTTTGCGAAAAAGGAATACGCTCAGTTGCTGCACGAGGACTTGAAGCTGAAGAAGCAGCTCAAGAACGAGCTGAAAGCGGCGGGCGTGGCGTCCATTGAAGTCGAGCGCCCGGGCAACAAGCTGAAGGTTACGATTCACACCGCGCGGCCGGGCATCATCATTGGGCGCAAGGGCGCTGAAATCGATCGCCTGCGGGTGGACATCCAGAAACGCACGGGGCGCGAGGTGCTGCCCATCAACATTCAGGAAGTGCACCGGCCCGAACTGAATGCGCAGTTGGTGGCGGAATCGGTTGCGTTGCAACTCGAGAAGCGCGTCGCTTTCCGGCGCGCCATGCGGAAGGCTGTGGATTCGGCTCTGCGCTTCGGCTGCAAGGGCATCAAGATCCGCTGCGGCGGGCGGCTGAACGGCGCGGAAATTGCGCGCTCCGAGTGGTACCTGCAGGGCCGCTTGCCTCTGCACACGCTGCGGGCGGACATTGATTACGGCCTCGCGGAGGCCATGACCACGTACGGCGTGATTGGTGTGAAGTGCTGGATCTATAACGGCGAGATCCTAGAGCAGAAACGCCGGCCCGAAAAAGTGGCCGAGCCCGTCGCGGCCCCGGCTGCGTAAGGATTTTTCCACAGTCGGTGGTCGGCTCTTCGAGGAAACGACGCCAGCACCGCTGAATGCTGATGGCTGAGAGCTGAAAGCTCCAAGGGGCAGATTGGGACGAAATAAACAACGACTATGTTAATGCCGAGCAAAGTGAAATACCGCAAGCAGCAGCGAGGGCGGATGCGCGGGAAGGCCTGGCGCGGTTCTGACCTCTCGTTCGGCGATTACGGGCTGAAGGTGCTCGAACCCGGATGGATTACCGACCGCCAGATCGAAGCCAGCCGCGTGGCCATCATGCGCTTTATCAAGCGGGGCGGAAAACTCTGGATCCGCATCTTCCCGGACAAGCCCGTGACCAAGAAACCTGCCGAAACTCGTATGGGTAAAGGAAAAGGCGCGCCGGAGTTCTGGGTCGCGGTGGTCAAGCCCGGGCGGATTCTCTTCGAGATGGAAGGCGTGACGGAGCAGGAAGCCCGCGAGGCGATGCGCCTGGCGAGCCACAAGCTGGCACTACCCACGCAGTTCGTGGCGCGGCCCGGGGCCGTGGCGGCTGCCGGAGGGCACTAGGCATGGGGAAGCTGGAAAAGGACAAGAAGTGGAAGTGGCCCGCAGAAAGCATGCGGGAGTGGACCGACGATGAGCTGAAACAGCGGGAAAGAGAATTTTCCGATCATCTCTTTCGATTGAAATTCCAAATGGCGGGTGGCAAATCGGAAAGCCTGAAAACGATTCGCGAGCTTCGCCGGGGAATCGCCCGGGTCAAGACGCTTCTCCGCGACCGCGAACAGAAGGCCCCCGCGACGAAGCAGGCGTAATGGCTATGGAACCAACCGCGACTCCCAGCAACAAGGCTGGGGAGAGCAGGCGACAGGAAAAAATCGGCATCGTGACCAGCACGAAGATGAAGAAAAGCATCGTGGTCACGGTCGAGCGGCACGTCAAGCATCCACTCTACAAGCGGGTGGTGCGCCGCTCCGCGAAGTTCATGGCTCATGATGAGAAGAGCGAGTGCCGCCCCGGCGACACCGTGCGCATCGAGGAAACCCGGCCACTGAGCCGGCGGAAACGCTGGCGCGTGGTGCAGATCGTTAGCCGGGCGGCGCAAGTAGCTCCTGTGCCGGAGGGTCCCGTATGATCGGAATGCGGACGATTCTTCAGGTCGCAGACAATTCCGGCGCGCGTAAGCTGGCGTGCATCCTGCCGCGTGGCGGGGACGTGGGTTTGCAGGCAGGGCTGGGCGACGTTGTCACGGCCTCGGTCAAGGAGGCCGCGCCGGACAGCGCCATCCCCAAAGGCAAGGTGGTGCGCTGCGTGATCGTGCGCATGCGCAAAGAGCAGCGGCGCCGCGACGGCAGTTACATCCGCTTTGACGAAAACGCCGCGGTGCTCATCACCGACACGGGCGAGCCGGTCGGCACGCGCGTTTTCGGCCCGGTAGCGCGCGAGCTGCGCGAAAAGAAGTTTCTCAAGATCGTTTCTCTGGCTCCCGAGGTTCTGTAATGGCATTTGCCCTTAATATCCACAAGAACGACACGGTGCAAGTGATGGCGGGACGCGACAAGGGGAAGCAGGGTCGCGTTTTGGAAGTCGAGCCCAAGAAGAGCCGCCTCTACGTCGAGCACGTGAACATGGTGAAGCGGCATGTGCGGCCCAACCCCGCCAAGCAGATTCGCGGCGGCATCCTGGAGAAGGAGGGTCCGATCCACCTCTCCAATGTGATGCTGGTGTGCAGCGAGTGCGGGCCCACGCGCATTCAACACCGCGCCATGGCGGAAGGGAAGAAGGTACGGATTTGCGCCCAGTGTGAGAAATCGTTGGATAAGTAAAGGCGGAGAGGACGCAAGGCGAACATGATGCCGCGATTGAAAGAACGCTACTTGAAAGAGGTCCAGCCGGCCCTCGTCAAGGAGTTCAGCTACAAAAATCCCATGGCGGTCCCGCGTGTGCGCAAGATTGTGGTCAACATGGGGCTGGGCGAGGCAATCCAGAATGCCAAGCTCCTGGACTCGGCGTCGAGCGAGTTGAGTCAGATTACGGGACAGAAGCCGGTCATCACGCGCGCCCGCAAATCGATTGCGAATTTCAAGCTGCGCAAGAACATGCCGATTGGGGCGATGGTCACGCTACGCGGCGACCGCATGTATGAGTTCCTGGACCGCCTGGCGAATGTGGCCCTGCCGCGCGTGCGCGACTTCCGGGGCCTTTCGACGCGCGCCTTCGACGGCCGCGGCAACTACACGCTGGGGCTGCGCGACCAGTTGGTGTTTCCGGAGATTGATTACGCCAAGGTCGAAAAAGTGAAAGGGTTGAATATTTCCATCGTCACCGACGCGCCAACCGACGCGGAAGCGTTGGCGCTGCTGCGGCACCTGGGTATGCCCTTCCGGAGCGAAGCGCAGCGTCGTCCGGCCGCCGCGGCGGAAAATGTGCAGGCAGGGGGGTAATTCGTGGCTCGTACCTCGTTTTTCGCGAAGTTGCGCAGAAAGCCCAAATTCAAGATCCGGCATCGCAACCGTTGCAGGATCTGCGGCCGGCCGCGCGGCTATCTGCGCAAGTTTCAAATGTGCCGTCTCTGCTTCCGGCAGTTAGCGTTGCGCGGGGACATCCCCGGCGTGACCAAATCCAGTTGGTAGGCGGCGCGGGAAGGGACGATTCAGAATCGGGAGAATTATGGCGGCGGTTACTGATCCGATAGCAGACTTGCTCACGCGCATTCGAAACGGCGTTCGGGCGCGCCACCAGCGCGTGGATATGCCCAGTTCCAGGCTCAAGGTGGAAGTTGCGCGCATCCTCAAAGACGAAGGGTACGTCAGCAACTTCAAGGTCAGCGAGGAAGGGAAGAAGAAGATTCTTCGGGTCTTCCTGCGCTACGGGACTAAGGGGGAGAGCATCATCTCCACCCTGGAACGCGTGTCGCGGCCCGGTCGCCGCGTCTATGTGGGCGCGCGCGAAGTCCCCCAGGTGCTTGGCGGCCTGGGCATCAACATCCTGACCACTCCCCGCGGTGTGATGACGGGCAAAGCCGCGCGCAGGGCGGGCGTGGGCGGAGAGGTGCTCTGCAAGGTCGCCTAGGAATTTCGCCTCCTTGGCGGAGGAAGAAGCGGTTATGTCAAGAGTCGGTCGAAAGCCCATTGAAGTGCCCTCCGGCGTGACGCTGCAAGCCGAAGGCCCGATGATGATAGTGAAGGGCCCCAAGGGGGCCTTGGAAATCCCCATCCCGGCGGGAATCCGGATTGAGAAGCAGGATGGGCGCTATCTTCTGGAGCGCGAGGACGACGAGCACTCCGCCCTTCACGGCCTGACCCGCAGCCTGCTGGCGAATGCCGTGCGCGGTGTTACTCAGGGCTTTGAGAAGCACCTGGATATCGTCGGCATCGGCTATCGCGCCGAGGTCAAAGGCAGCGCGGTGGTCTTCAGTCTGGGATACTCACACCCCATCGAGTTTCCGATTCCGGAGGGGCTGGCGATTCGCGTGGACAAGCAGACCCACCTCGTCGTCAGTGGAGCCGACAAGCAGAAGGTGGGGCAGGTGGCGGCGGAAATTCGCGGTCTGCGGCCGCCGGATCCTTACAAGAATAAGGGCATCCGGTACACGGGCGAGCGCCTGAAGAAGAAGGTCGGCAAGGCGGCTGCGGCGGCTGGAGCGGGCGCCGCGAAGGCGTGATCGAGGGATTCGAGAAGCGGAGAACGTTTCATGTTGCAGATGGTTTCGAAGGACACAACTCGCCGGCGCATTCACCTGCGCATCCGGACTCGGGTGCGTGGCCGGGTGCAAACGCCGCGCCTGAATGTTTTCCGATCGTTGAATCACATCTATGCCCAGATCGTAGATGATTCGCGCGGGCACACGCTGGTGGCGGCATCTTCGCGGGATAAAGAGGTCCGACAGACTTTGAAGAGCGGCGGAAACGTCGCGGCCTCCAAAGTCGTCGGTCAGACGCTGGCGCGGCGAGCAGTGGCGGCGGGCATCAGCCAAGTGGTCTTCGACCGGGGCGGTTACGCCTATCATGGCCGGGTGAAAGCCTTGGCGGACGCAGCGCGCGAAGCGGGTCTGAAATTCTAGCGTAGAGGCAGGGAGGAACGCCTTGGCAAGTCGGATCGACGCCAATACATTACAGCTCAAAGACCAGGTGGTCTCGATTAACCGGGTCACCAAGGTCGTCAAGGGCGGCAAGAACCTGAGCTTCTCGGCGCTGGTGGTGGTCGGGGATGGCGCGGGGATTGTCGGGTATGGCTCGGGCAAAGCGCGCGAAGTGCCCATGGCCATCCGCAAGGGCATCGAAGCCGCGAAGAAATCGCTGGTGAAAGTTCATATTACCCAGACTTCGATACCCCATATTGTTTTGGGCCATTACGGAGCCGGCAAGGTCCTCCTGAAGCCGGCCCCGCCCGGCACCGGCGTGATTGCCGGTGGCGCGGTCCGAGCCGTGGTGGAAGCGGCAGGTGTTCAGAACGTCCTGACCAAGTCTCTGGGCACGACGAATCCCCACAACGTGGTCAAGGCCACCGTGGATGCGCTGATGCAACTCCGCAGCGCCGACGAAGTGGCCGCGACCCGGGGAAAAACTCTGGAAGAACTCTGAAAGGGTTGACGAACGGTGGCGGATAAGGCAACGAAAACTATTCGTATCAAGTGGATACGCAGTGGGATTGGATTCCCTTACACGCAGAAGGTAATTGTCCGCAGCCTGGGGCTGCGCAAGTTAAACCAGGTCGTCGAGCGGCCGGATACCCCTCAGATTCGAGGCGTCGTCGCCAAGGTCCCGCACCTCCTGGCGATTGTTGAACCCCCGGTCGTAGCTGCCTGGGCAGCGATTCCAGAATTTACCGTCCATCCGCCCGAAGTGGCTCCCGTGGAGAAAGTGGAAGCCGCTGCGGAAACTCCGCACGGCGAAGGGGCAGTGGGAGGGGAGGGCGGGGAAGCGGAGCCGGTGACCGAGGAGGCTTCGGAGGAATCGAAAGCCAAGAAGCATGCCGCCCCTGCCGAATCGAAAAAGGCCAAGTCCGCCAAGACTATGGATAAGAAATCGAAAAAGGGAGCGGCGGGCAAGCAGGGGAAGCCCGCGAAGACTGGGAAGAAATAGTCGGGGAGCATATGGGAACGCATATCGGCACACTTCGTCCTCCGCGCGGCGCGCACAAGCGCCGGAAGCGGATCGGCCAGGGAATGGGTTCCGGGCACGGCAAGACCGCCACGCGCGGGTCCAAAGGGCAGCGCTCGCGCACCGGCGCCAGGGTTCGTCCCGGCTTCGAAGGCGGCCAGATGCCGCTCCACCGGCGCCTTCCCAAACGCGGGTTTACGAACATCTTCCGGAAGCACTACGCCGTGGTGAACTTGCGCGATCTGGAGAAGTTCACGCCGGATGAGAAGATTACTCCGGAACTCCTGGTGCAACGGGGAGTCGTGCGGGAATTGCGGGATGGCCTCAGGGTTTTAGGTGACGGGGAATTGAAAGCGCCGCTCCAGGTTGCAGCTCACCATTTTTCCAAGTCCGCCCGGGAGAAGATCGAGAAAGCCGGCGGCAAAGCTGAGGTGTTACCGGCATGATGGAGTCTCTCAAAAGTATCACTGAGATTCCGGACCTGCGGAAGCGCATCCTTTTCACCTTGTTGATGCTCGCCGTGTACCGGCTGGGCGCGTTTATCCCTACACCTGGAATCAACGCGAATGTCTTCGAGCAGATGTTCAATCAGCTCGGCGGCGGCCTGTTCGGCTTATTAGCGATGTTCTCCGGCGGGAGCTTGCGTCGTCTGACGGTTTTTGCTCTGGGGATCATGCCCTACATTACGGCGTCCATCATCCTTCAATTGCTGACGGTGGTTTCGCCGCACCTGGAAAAGCTCAAGAAAGAAGGCGACCTCGGCCGCAAGAAGATGACCGACTACACCCGCTGGATGACGGTCGGTCTGAGCGCTTTTCAGGCTTTCGGAATTGCCGTGGCTCTTCAACGCCAGACTTCCGCGAGCGTGCCTCTGGTTTCCAATCCGGGTCCGGCCTTCATCTTCACCACTGTCATAACGTTGACCACGGGTTCAGTTTTCATTATGTGGCTGGGCGAACAGATTACGGCGAGAGGCATCGGGAACGGCATGTCCCTGCTGATTTTCGCGGGCATTGTCGTCGGCCTGCCCCGGGCGATCGGCGACCTGTGGGAGAAGGTTTTTGTCACCCATACCTGGAGTGTGCCCGTCGTACTGGTTTTACTGGTGTTCATGCTGGCGATTGTGGCATTCATTGTCCTGGTCGAACGTGGCGAACGGCGCATCCCCATCCAATACGCCAAGCGCATCGTGGGGCGTAAGATCATGGGAGGCGTTTCGACGCACCTGCCGTTGAAGGTCAATAGCGGCGGCGTCATGCCCATCATCTTTGCCGTTTCCATTTTGACGTTTCCTCAGACGATCATGCTCTTTCTGGCGAAGACCAGTTTCCTGGGTGGCCTCATTAATCGTTTCGTCACCCTTTTTGCCTGGGGTGAGCCTCTGTACACGGTGACCTATGTCATCCTGATTATTTTCTTCGCCCACTTCTACCTTTCCATCGTGTACAACCCCGATGAAGTGGCAGACAACGTTCGCAAGCAGGGGGGGTTTATCCCTGGCATGCGCCCCGGGAAGCGCACGGCCGATCATCTGGATGACGTTCTCACGAAGATTACCTGGGTTGGTGGATTTTACCTGGCCGCGATTGCCTTGATTCCGGAATTGATGCTGGCGGGTTTGCGGGTGAATCACCTGCCCAACGTGCTGGGAGGGGCATGGTTCGATGCGCATTTCCCTACCTGGGTGCTCCACGGTCTGGGGGTCAATTTCTATTTTGGCGGCACCTCTCTGCTGATCGTGGTCGGCGTGGCGATGGATACCGTCCAGCAAGTCGAAGCGCAGTTAATCATGCGGCACTACGAAGGTTTTCTGAAAAAGGGGCGCGTCCGTGGGCGCCGGGCATCCTAACCGGCAAAGGCAGGTGAGCGATGAAACCGCAAGCCTTGATCTTTCTGGGAGCACCGGGAGCGGGAAAAGGGACGCAGGCGCGCGAAGTGGCAAAGCATTTCAGCATCCCGCAGATTTCGACAGGCGATATCCTGCGCGATGCCGTGAAAAGAAAGACCCCGCTGGGGCTGGCCGCCGAGGCCAAAATGAAGGCGGGAGAACTGGTGCCGGACGAAGTGGTCTGCGGCATCGTCGAAGAACGCATCGGAGAACCGGATTGTGCGAATGGATTCATTCTGGACGGTTTTCCCCGAACGATCCCTCAGGCGCAGTTTGTTGACCGCACGCTCGAGGTCAAGGGACGTGGCGTCCCCATGGTGTTGAATATCCAGGTCGAACTTGAGGTCCTGATGAAACGCTTGACCGGCCGACGGACCTGCTCGGTCTGCGGAGAGATCTACAACGTGTATTTCAACCCCCCCAAGGTGGAGGGGATTTGTGACAAGGATGGCGGCAAGCTACTGCAGCGCGCGGACGACAACGAGGAGACGATCCGGCAACGTCTCGTCGCCTACGACAAGCAGACTCGCCCCCTGATTGACTACTACCGTGCCAAGCACGTTTTGCACGATGTGGACGGCAACCGGGACGCCGAGCCGATCGCGAAAGATCTGGTAAACTTCTTAGGTAAGGCATGATTAAGTGTTGGGCGCCCGTCGAGTTGGAGAAGCTTCGCCGGAGCGGTCATGTGGTCCGGCAAATCCTGGACGAGGCGCGCGAAAAAGTTCGGCCGGGCGTCACGACGCTGGAACTTGAAAAGTTCGTCGAGAAGCGCCTTGCGCAGTTGGGTGCAAAGCCCGCTTCCAAGGGATACCGCGGTTATCCCTGGTGCTTGTGCACTTCCGTGAACAACGAGATTGTGCACGGCATGCCTTCGAACCGGCGACTGAAGGAAGGAGACATTATCGGTCTCGATCTGGGCGTCGTCGTGGACGGCTACTACGGTGATTCGGCCATTACGGTTGCGGTTGGGGCTGTCAATGAGAATGTCCAGAGGCTGCTCCGCGTGACCGAGGAAGCTCTGGAGCTGGGAATTCAGATGGCGCGGGTAGGGAATCGCGTGGGCGATATCTCGGCGACCGTACAAGGGTATGTCGAGAAAAACGGCTACTCCGTCGTGCGGGAATTCGTGGGCCACGGCATCGGCCGTGAATATCACGAAGAACCGCAGGTCCCTAATTTCGGCCAGGCTGGCCATGGGCCCCTGTTGAAGGAAGCCATGGTGTTCACGATTGAACCGATGGTCAACGAGAAGGGGCCGGAACTTCGGGTCCTGGACGATAACTGGACCGCCGTGACTGCGGATGGCGGCTTGTCCGCGCACTTCGAGCACACGGTAGCCGTCACGCGGAACGGTCCTGACGTCCTGACACGTCTTTAGTTTTGCGCGGCCGGTCGCGCATCCGCCGCGCTGGCTGGCTGAGAGGGTTTCTTAGAGGTATGGCCAAAGAAGACGCCATCGAGGTTATTGCCACGGTGCTGGAAGCGTTGCCCAACGCCATGTTTCGAGTCGAGTTGGAGAACAAGCACCAGGTGCTCGCCCATATCTCCGGAAAAATGCGGAAAAATTTCATCCGCATTCTTCCCGGCGACCGGGTGGCGGTGGAACTCTCCCCTTACGACTTGACGCGAGGGAGGATCGTTTTCCGGTACAAGTGAGCCGCGTCGCCCCGAAAGGCTGGCTTGGCGGATGTAGAACGAGGCGCGTGGCCACAGGGCACCGCCCAGAGCGTGTGGAGCACAACCATGAAGGTTCGATCCTCGGTTCGCAAAATCTGTTCGAAGTGCAAGATTGTTCGCCGTCGGGGCGTTGTGCGGGTGATTTGCGAGAATCCCAAGCACAAGCAGCGCCAGGGTTAGCGGCCCCGCTGGCGATGGAGGTTTGCTATGGCACGTATCGCAGGGATTGATTTACCACCCAAGAAAAGGGCCGAAATCGGCTTGACCTACATTTACGGCATTGGACGCACTCGCTCGCTCTCGATTTTGATGCGGGCGGGGATTGACCCGGACAAGAAGGTCAAGGATTTGACCGAAGAAGAAGGGACCAAGATCCGCCAGATCATTGAAGAAGAGGGCGGAGTGGAAGGCGATCTGCGCAAGGAACTGTCTATCAATATCCGGCGACTGATTGAAATCGGCTCTTATCGCGGCTTACGGCATCGCCGCAACCTGCCGGTCCGTGGACAGCGCACGCATACGAACGCGCGCACGCGCAAGGGACCGCGCAAGGGCACGATCGCCAACAAGAAGCGCGCTACAGCCAAGACGTAAGGCGCCGCGGCGCTCGAAACTCTCTCGGTGAGGAACTATGGCGAAGGCAGCACCCAAAGCGGGAAAAAAGAAAGTCTTCAAGAAGAAAGAGAAGCGGATTGTGCCCACGGGAGTGGTGCATATCCAGGCTTCGTTCAACAACACGCTGGTCAGTGTGACGGATGGCGAGGGACGCCTGGTCTGCTGGTCGAGCGCCGGTTCGCTGGGATTCAAGGGGTCGCGCAAGGGAACGCCCTTCGCCGCTCAACAGGCTGCCGCGCGTGCGGCCAACTCTGCCCGGGACCACGGCATGCGGACGGTCGAAGTCCGCGTGAAAGGGCCCGGAGCGGGCCGCGAATCCGCCATCCGGGCGCTGGCCACTGCGGGTCTGGAGGTCCGCAACATCAAGGATGTGACGCCCATCCCGCACAACGGTTGCCGGCCACCTAAGCGGCGGAGAGTGTAGCTTCGAGTTTCGAAGTCCGGACGGGGGCGTGACAGAAGCATGGCAATCACGCGGCCCGGGATTTCTTAAAGGAATTGAAGGAGGGTAGATTGGCAAGGTATCGTGAAGCGGTATGTCGGCTTTGCCGCCGGGAAGGAACAAAGCTTTTTCTCAAGGGGCAGCGTTGCCTGACAGATAAGTGCGCCATCGAGAAGCGCAATTTCGCCCCCGGGCAGCATGGTAAGGCGCGCCGCCCGAAACTGATCGGGTATGGCCTGCAGCTTCGGGAAAAGCAAAAAGTGCGCCGCGTGTATGGCATCCTCGAGGACCAGTTCCGCGCCTACTTCGAGAAAGCGGCGCGGTCGAAGGGGATGACCGGGGAAAACCTGTTGCTCATGCTCGAGCGGCGGCTGGATAATGTCGTGTACCGGCTGGGTTTTGCGACCTCGCGCGCCGAGGCGCGCCAACTGGTTCGCCACGGCCACATCCTGGTTGCGGGAAAGAAAGTGAACATTCCTTCCTATCAGGTCGTGCCGGGCCAGGACGTTGTCATTCGCGAAAAGGACCGGCAAAACCCCGCTATCCTGCGTTCCCTGGATTTGACCAGCGGCCGGAGCGTTCCACCCTGGCTGCAACTGATACGTGAGACCATGAGCGGAAAAGTCATCTCCGCGCCCAAGCGCGAGGATGTGAATTTCCCCATCCAGGAGCAGATGGTCGTCGAGCTTTATTCGAAGTAGGTCGTCTCCGCGCTGAAGGAAGTCCGCTGAGGCGGGCTTCAGGGAGGAAAAGGACTTATGCTTTGGAAGGGTTTTCAAAAACCGAAGCGTCTTGTTGCTAACACGGATACGCTGACGGATAAGTACGGCCAGTTCACCGCGCAGCCGTTCGAACGCGGGTTCGGAACCACCATCGGCAATGCCTTGCGCCGCGTGTTACTCTCTTCCATCGAGGGCGCAGCCATTACGGCCGTCAAGATCGAAGGCGTGATGCACGAATTTTCCTCGATTGCCGGCGTGGTCGAGGACGCAACGGACATCATCCTGAATCTCAAGCAAATCCCGCTGAAGATGAACGTCGAGGGGCCGAAGACACTCTACCTGAACGTCGACAAACCGGGCGAGATCACTTCCCGGATGCTTCAGGAAGATGCGGACGTCGAGGTGCTCGACAAGGACATCTACATCGCCACGGTGAGTGAAGGCGGCGCCTTGCACATCGAAATGCGCGTCAAGATCGGCCGGGGCTATGTTTCCGCCGAGAAGAATTTCGATGAGGACCTGCCCATCGGGTACATTCCGGTGGACTCGGTCCACTCGCCCCTCCGCAAGGTGAATTACACGGTCGAAGCCGCCCGCCTGGGCCAGATGACGGACTACGACAAGCTGACGATCGATGTCTGGACTAACGGCGCGGTCACGCCCCAGGACTCCGTGGGGCTCGCGGCTAAGCT
>JAIQGA010000148.1 GCA_020072925.1 Terriglobia bacterium
GCCGCCCATCTCGAATCTCTGGAACTACACGCAGATGGGCTTCGACCTGGTGACGTTCTCCGGAGGCAAAGGGCTGCGCGGGCCGCAATGCTCGGGCCTGCTGCTGGGCCGCAAGGATCTGATCGAAGCCGCGCGGCACAACAATTCGCCGAACTCGAACACCATCGGCCGCGGCATGAAAGTGGGCAAAGAGGAAATCGTCGCGCTGGTGGCGGCGGTGGACTGGTACCTCGAGCAGGAGGACGCGGCCATGGAGGCGGAGTTCCGAAAGCGGGCGGAGCGCATCGCCCGCGAAGTGAAGAGCCTTCCCAGCGTGGAAACGCACATCTTCATTCCGCCGGTCGCCAATCACGTACCGCACTTGCTGATTACCTACGATCCCGCACGCATCAAGATCACCGGCCCGGAAGCGCAGGAGAAGCTGCGCCAGGGAAAGCCGCGGATTGAGCTCAACCCCGCGACGGGGGGCGGACCCGCCGCCGAGGGGCTGCCGGGAGGAAGCAACACCATCGTGGTGGGAGTCTGGATGCTCGAGCCGGGCGAGGACGCGATCGTGGCGCGACGCCTGCGGGAAGTGTTGCGGGAGGCCCTGCGCGCCTGAACCCGTGGCGCTTTATGGTTCTTCGCGCTGCCCGCGCCACCGCTTGTATCTACAGGCTCACCGCATGCTGCGAGATATACTCCTCGAGCTTCGAAGCGGTTGGCCCGATATAGTGAAAGGCCTCGGCCCACTCCAGCCCGTAACGGCGGCCCAGTTCGCGGTCCGAAGGCACGCCCCGCAGATGCTCCGAGTCAACATCCAGAACGATTTCCTTGATGTATTGGCGATTGGCGGTAGCGTCGTCATTGCCCAAGCCCGGCAGCCGCTTCTTCTGCGCCGCCAGCCGGGCTCGCAGGCGGGCGCCGTTTTCGCCGGCGGGGCCTTGCGTCACGTTCGCGAGATTAGCTTCCACTTTCTGGTCGACCGTGGCGCTGATGTCAACCACGCGGTTCACCATTTGCGGGCCGCGTGCGAAATAGTACTTCTCGCTCACGCTGTGCGGCTGGAGTCCCGCCGCGAAGTGCTCAGGGTAGTCCTTATCCATCCCGGCCATCCAGCAAGCCGCCTCGACCATCTTCGCCGTTACGTAGTGATCGGGGTTCTCCTCATAAAGACCCCAGGGGTCGTAACAAAGAACCGTGTCCACCTTGAGCAAGCGAAAGAGAAAGATCAGGCGGCCGCGGAGGTCCTGGAGCGGGGCGCTGTCCAGGCGGTGATTGCGGTATTCGAGGTTGAAGACCTTCTCGAGTCTTAGGGCCTTGGCGACCGCATCGTTGTCCCGCTCATTGTGCAGCACGGCCTCGCCCGTGGTGCCCGCCCCGGCCATCTCATCATTGGTGATTCGGATGAGATGACCCGTGTAGCCTTCCTTAATGAGTTTGGCCACGGTGCCTCCCGCAAAGAGCGGAACATCATCGACGTGGGGCTGGATTGCCGCCAGCACTTTACCGGCGTGCGGCTTGCCGGGCGCCGCGTGCTCGATCACGAGCTGGCCTCTTGGGGTGAAGCCCACCTCGCGACCGGCTCCGGCTTCGTGTGGGCCCACACCGCGGCTCCCCGACGCCAAGGCGCCTCCTGCAAGGGTCTGGCTGATGAAATCCCGACGCTTCATGATTTTCCTCCTCCCCAGAGGTGGGTGATTGAGGTCAAGCCTGCGAAGCGCGCATAGTATCAACGCACGAGCATCTGACGCTACAACCTGTTAAACTAGCAGGTCGCAATTGCCGAGGCGGGACGCCACTCATTTCGGGGCTGGACCCGGCACAAACTGGCGCCGCCTGGGACATAATGGCCGCTTTCGATGCTTCAGTGGCCAGGTGATTGCTAAATCTCATATTTTGCTGTGCCAGATGACACTTCCTGTGCCAAGGGACAAAATGTATAACTCGCTCGCCATCAAGACTCTGTCCGATTTCCTCTTCGGCTTGGCGCCCCGCCCGGTGCGCTGTGGTCGAGGCCTGGAGTTCGGGACAGGAACGGTGATCCCCGAGATCAATTTCACCCTGCCGCCGATTGACATCAACGCTGCCACCATGCCGGAGATCATTCACCAGTATACGGAGATGATCGAGGGCGTGTGCCAGCGCGCCGTCGACCTGGAAGTTCCGGGCCTGCTGGTGGAGTTCGAAACGCTGCCGGAGATGACGGTCGAGCCGCCGTGGGGGCTCGAGATTACCAGATTGCTAGCCGACACGCTGCGCCGCTACTACGACGAGCGCGGCCTCAAGAGCGCGCTGCGCCTGACGCCCAACGACACGCGCGAGATGGAGCGCCCCCCGCGGATGCGCAGCGGCAAGTACTGGGACGGCATGCTCGAGATGTTCGAAGCCGCGGGCCAGGCGGGTGCGGACCTGCTGGGCATCGAATCGACGGGCGGCAAGGAAGTCTCCGACGAAGCCATCATGACGGCCGACCTGCGCACCATGGTGTTTGCGCTGGGCGTGCTGGCGCCGCGGGACATGGCATTCCTGTGGACAGCCATGGTCGCCGCGTGCGAGCGCGCGGGGATGGTGCCTTCGGGCGACACGGCCTGCGGCTTCGCGAACACGGCGATGGTGTTGGCCGAGCAGAACCTGGTGCCGCGCCTTTTCGCCGCGCTGGTGCGCGTGGCGACCGTGCCGCGGAGCCTGGTAGCCTATGAGATGGGCGCGCGCGGCCCCAGCAAGGACTGCGCTTACGAGGGGCCGTACATGAAGGCCATCGCCGGCGTGCCGATTTCCATGGAAGGGCGCACCGCCGCCTGCGCGCACCTGAGCCACATCGGCAACATCGCGCAGGCGGTGTGCGATTGCTGGTCGAACGAGTCGGTCCAGAACGTGCGCCTGCTGAGCACTTTCGCGCCCACCGTCTCGCTCGAGCAACTGGTCTACGACTGCCGGCTGATGAACGCCGCGTCGCGAGGCGGCGCAAGCGAGGCGCGCCGCCTGCGCGACTGGTTAACGGAATCCGACGCCGCCTCCGACCCGCAAGCCTGGGTGCTGCGCCCGGACGTGGTGCTGCGCCTGTCGGAAGAAATCATTGCGGAAAAGACGCCTTACCACCGCACCTGCCGCGCCGTGCGAGCCGCGCTGGCGGAAATCCGCCGCGCCCACTCGAGCGGCGAATTACGCCTCCCCAAGCGCGAAGTCCCCTGGCTCGACCGCATGCAACGCCAGGTGGACAGCCTGCCGGACCGGGAAGAAGCGTTGTTCGAGGAAATGCTCCAGTCGCCCGTGGCGTCCAAGTTTCGCCCTGAGGAGTATTGCTTTGGGAAGTGAGTGACTGCGCCTGCCCGTCATTCCCGCGACAGCGGGAATCCCCTTTTGTGAAGCTGGACGCCGGGATAGGATACGAGTATCCTCAACCTACACTCCGGAGGGCGGAATGGCTGAGTCTTACTTTCCGTACCCAACAATAGACGATCTGATGCGCTGCGTAATCGCGGAGATTCAGGCCCATGGCGAAATGACCCATCCCAGCGCAGGTGATGCCCTAGAGTTGACCGGAGTATTGATCGAGGTGGCTAACCCGAGAGCGCGCCTGAGCCGGACCGAGACCAGGGGTAAGCTGTTTAGCTGTTTGGGCGAGCTTTGCTGGTACCTAGCGAAATCCAAGGACCTTTCCTTCATCACGTATTACATCCCGAAATATGCAGATGATGCCGATGGCGACGAAATTTCCGGCGGATATGGACCTCGCTTGTTCAACTGGAGGGGCCTAAATCAAGTTGAAAAGGTAACGGACGTGCTGAGAAGTAAGCCCGATTCGCGGCAGGCCGTAATACAACTGTTCGATGCCGGCGACTTGCATAGGGGGCACAAAAGTATTCCGTGTACGGGCACCCTACAGTTTTTGCTACGAGGCGGTGCACTGCATATGTTCGCAAGCATGCGATCCAACGACGTATTCCTGGGCCTGCCACACGATGTTTTTTGCTTCACCATGCTCCAGGAAATTATCGCGAGCGAATTGTGCGTCGAGCTGGGTACATACAAACAGGCGGTTGGCAGCCTTCACCTATATACCAGACGCATGAATGACGCCAAACAATTCCTTAACGAAGGATGGCAGCCGACCGAGCCTCACATGCCTATGATGCCGCGAGGCAACCCATGGCCAGCCATCACATTGCTCCTAGAGGCCGAATCACAAATCCGTAATACAGGGGAGCTTAGGGACGGTATACTTACGGACCTGGATCCCTATTGGGCAGATCTCATTCGTCTACTCCTGGTTTTCAAATGCAAAAAAGACAAAGACGCGAACCAAATCAAGGAGCTATGCGGAAAAATGGTGTCCAAGTTCTACTTCCCTTTTATCGAGAAGGTGCTCAGCGATTTGACCTGAACGATCAGTGGAAGAATGGTGACAGCAGCGTTCTCGACGGCCAAAGGCCTGTCCGGTCAAGCTATCGAATGTGTACGGCCCTCACAACGTTGATTAATCGTTTGGATGGGTCGGCTATGTCCTCTACCGATGTAATTCGGTGGGGGTGCCCGGTCCCATCCTTTGGTGATCTGTCCAGTGCGCGAGTGGCCACTGTAGGCCTCAATCCAAGCAATCGAGAATTCGTGGACGAGTTAGGAAACGAACTTCAGGGGCCCTATCGCCGCTTTCACACATTAAGGTCACTTGGCCTCAAATCCTGGTCGGATGTCGACGCACGTCACCTGCGGCTGATTATTGAATCTTGCAGTTCATATTTTTTTGGAAACCCATACGACACTTGGTTTAAAAGATTGGATCGGGTTGTTTCTGGCGCTAGAGCATCGTTTTACGAACCATCTTGCGCCGCTTGTCACCTGGACCTTATTCCGTACGCGACGGCACGCAAGTGGACCGAACTCACGGCGCGCCAGCGGTCTTTGCTTTTGGCTGCGGCCGCCGACGCCCTCGGCCTTCTTCTCAGAGATTCCCCAGTGCGGACATTGATCCTGAATGGGAGATCCGTTGTGGAGCAGTTTCAAGAACTAGCCGGCGTTAACCTTGAACAGCGGCCAATGCCGACTTGGTCCCTTTCTCGGCAATCAAAGCGCGATGTATTAGGAATCGGTTACAGGGGTGTTGTGGAGACCATCTCTGGGATTAGGTTGGCCCACCCAATCGCGGTGTTCGGATATAACCATAACGTCCAGGGCAGCTTCGGTGTAACTACCGAGGTGATCAGTGCCATTCGCAGTTGGATAGCGCAGTCAACTGATGGGGTGGCGGAATGAGACCGCGGGACCGCGAGTTCGCTAGGCGGCTTGAGGACCGCCTGCTCGCCTTTAGCCGGGAAAAACGCGCGCTTCCCGGGATTCACGAGCCTTCAAACCGCACGGCTTTTCTCGAGCAGCTCCTTGAGAGTATTCACCGCGTCAGATTCGTTCAGACGATCCGGGCGCGCGAGCTGAGCGGTCGCCGTTGCGACCCAACCGATGACCTATTCGATCCTCTTAAGGCTGCAATGCTCCACGAACGAAATGGGGATGTTGAAGAGGCGTTCTGGTTAGTGTTTCTGTTCGTTCACTTCGGAAGGCACGCCCGCGCTGGTTGGCGCTATGCGCGCGAAGTGTATGGTCGTCTCGGGGAAGGAGGCTCCTGGAATTGGGCACGAGTCAGCTCAGACCCCAGCGCTTTTCGTGCCTGGCTACATGCTCATCAAGCGGAACTTCAGCGCGAAGGAGCCCCTCGCGGGTTTGGTAATCACCGAAAATACCAAAGCCTGGACGCGTATTCGCCAACCGGTACTGGTGCTGCAGTCGAGACGTACGTTGCGTGGGTTAATCCACCGAGGACACACCGGCAGCTTATGGATCAAGCCTACCAGCACGCGGATCGTGATCGGCGAAAGGCATTCGATGACCTTTACAAGTCGATGGATGTGGTAGCTAGCTTCGGTAGGACGGCGCGGTTTGATTATCTCACGATGGTTGGCAAATTAGGTTTGGCGCAGATTGAGCCGGGATCAACGTACATGCAAGGCTCAACCGGGCCCCTTAAAGGAGCGCGACTCCTCTTTGGGGAACACGCTAGGGCTGCGCATCTCGACGCCTGGCTAGTGGAACTTGAAGCGGAACTCGGTGTCGGGATGCAAGTGCTCGAAGACGCATTATGCAACTGGCAAAAGAGCCCTGAAACCTTTATACCCTTCCGGGGCTGACCATATCATTCTTCCCACCTAAACCGCCTTTTGAGATTGTTCAATTGACGGTAGGTGAATTTCCCGTGGTGCTGAAGCTGGCCCACAACGATGCCTGGAGATATGCCCGCCCGGTGCGCAAATCTAATTACCTCACGGCCGTTGAGCGACAATCGTAGCAGAGCCTCGCGAAACTGGGGGGAAACGAGAACACCTTCCGCGAAATCACTGGCCTCCTGCTCTTGCTTCGTCGCGGGTGTATCGTCACTCTCCAAGAACAATCCCTGGGCGCCATGAAGCAATAGATGACCGGCTTCGTGAAAAAATGAAAACCAGAATTGATCGTCTGAAAGGTACCGGAAGCTGAGCAACAAGAGAGCCTTGCTCGGAGAAAGGAATCTAGTGGCACCGCTAGCCGGGCACCCATTTGGGGTGCGGACAATGGCTACCGCCACCCCACTCGAGGCACAGAGCTCTTGCAACCTCGGGATGAACCGCTTTGGATCGCGCTCTCGGGTCAGGTTTCGAATTCTTGTAAGGGATTCCCGAAACCGTGCCGGATGCCACGGGCTGCACTCGATCGCTTCGCCTTGAATTTCGCCTTGGCGTAGCCACGCAGCGAACGCGGCTGGGCGTGAGTCAAGCGAAGGCGAGATTCTGAACGCGACCAGCGTCTGCAAGTTTGCATACGTCTGCCGCCACACCGGAACGCTAGGCACGTCAAAAAACCGTAGGCAAGCCGCCAATTCCTCTGACGGACACGGTGTGGGCTTGAGCCAGCCGAACTTGATCATATCGCCAATGGGGAGCTCATCTAACCATTCCTTATCCGCAGCAGAGAACCGGACAACATCCTCACGGTATTGGAAGTCGCGGGAAACCCAGAATTCGACAGAGGCACCAAGAACTTGCTCGAGACGTCGCGCGACACCTAAGGTGATCGTTGCCCGACCTTGCACCAGGTCATTTGCGTATTCTGGCGATTGCTCGATACGCTTGGCGAACTCATTCAGCGAGACCTGTCGTTCCGTAAGAATGTCGGCGATCGTGTCCCCCGGCGCAGATGCCCAATCAGGACGAAATTCATGGGTGCTAGCCATTGTCACGCTCGATGCGAAGAATTTTGATCCGACTTACGCGTTTCCAATCCAAATCACAAGTTTCCGTCATCGGATTTTTCGCGTGGTTCGCTGTAAACGCGATAACGTAGCCGTCACGCAGATCTACAGCCATTTGCTGCCGGGCTGCGCCCCCAAGTATACGCGGCCGGCCAGCCACTAGGTCCCCAACCGACGTGGCAGCAGACATATCTGCCAATCGGTGCTTGAGTACCTCAGCGACCGCATCACCGAACTCCTGCTTCGCTTGGCGCTCGCTTTCACAAAACGTGCGAAGCAAGGCAGAATTAAATGCCAGTTGCAACGTCCGTACCCTTCTTGGGAGGGTTTAGGTTGCGTCTCCCCTAGGCATCCCCGGTTGAACCCGTTTGTATATGAGCACTGAAACCTGCATATGGGCGTGAAAGCCGCAAGCCCGCGTGCTGCCTCAGGGCTTGTTGAACCATTTCCAGATGGACCAGACGGCACCATTGATAATGGTTCCTTTCCTATGGGTAAAACCTGCCAGAGTATACCACACTGTTTTCGCAAGGCTTACTACCGTAATTGGAAGCGGGTAACCACGGGCAGCCATTTTCTGACCGTAGGTCCTTTCGGCGTTTAAGACGGGACGGTTGACCGCGCAAGGCGGATTAGCCGTGGCGACCGCCTGTCATCCTGAGCCCTTGGCTTGCAGGATGTGATGGGGATTGCTGAGCGCTTCGCAGGGAGCTTTGGCTTCCACGAGGAATTTGGTTTGGCCTCCGACGCGGAAGTTATAGTCCGGGCGGCCCGTCGTCTCGCTTTCGCCGCGTTCGACGATCACCTCGCGCTGGTGATGCGGAAGTCCCGCTTCGTTTTCCACGTCCCAGCCCAAGGCTTTGAAGAAGGGCGTGATGAAATCAATGCGGGTTTGGGCTTCGCCGTAGGCGCTCGAAAGGTAATGCGCGCGGTCGGCGTCAAATTTGCGGATGAGTTTTTCGAGGTCGTTTTGCAAGGTCTCGATCAAAGCGGGCAACGATAACTCCCCCCAGCGGATTGGTTGACGGGGAGTGCAATTGCATTGTGGGAACGATGCAAGCGGGTTGTGCGCGTCTGCTGTAGCGGCGATGTCCTCATCGCCGCGCGCTGGTGGGGACACCGCCGCTACAGTCGGGCTCAGGGGGTTTAGGATTCGGAATCGAGCGGCACTCCCAGGAGCTTGGAGAGCGTGGAATAGAGTTGAGCCAAGTCCACAGGTTTTGGGAGGTACTCGTCGGCTCCCAGCCGTTTCACCCTCTCCGCGTCGCAAGGATCAATGCTTCCGCTCAGGACCACGACGGGAATCTGATTCGTCTTGGTGGAGGACTTTAACTGTTTGAGAACGGCCATCCCCGTGCCTCCGGGCATCTGGATGTCGAGAATGATGGCGTCAGGGGAAGTGCGAATGGCGGCAATCCAGGCCTGGATCGCGTCAAACGCCGCGCTCACCTTGAACCCCTTCGCCTTCAGGCGGCTGGTAAGCATATGGACGTGGATGCGGTCGTCATCGGCAATCAGGATCATCATTGGGGAACTCCTCGCGCCAGAGCCTCCAACTCTTGTTGGAGGCGCGCAATTTCCTCTTCCAGGGCGCGCCATGCGGCTGCGGACAAGGTCAGGTCGCCCTGGCGCCCCATCGTTTCAAGGCGCAGCGCGGCTTGAACGGCGGCACTCGCGGAGAAGTTGGCGACTGAACCCTTCAGGGCATGAGCGGCGGAGTACACGGCCGGGGCGTCGCCACGCGCGACGGCTTCGTGCAGATTGGTGAGAAGGCCGGGACAATCGCGGATGAAGATGCCGGCCATCTCGGCGAGCAGCGCCGCGTCGCCTTCCAACCGTGCCAGCGCCGCGGCATGGTCGAAGGCCTCGGCCCGCCGCGGAATGGGAGGCGCGAGGACGCCCTGCATGGCCGCCAGGAGTTCCTCCACGCGAATAGGTTTGGAAACGTAGCCATCCATGCCTGCCGCGAGGGATTGCTCGCGGTCGCCCTTCATGGCGTGCGCGGTGAGAGCGATGATGGGAACATGTTTTCCCGCCACTTTTTCCCGGGCGCGGATGGCGGCGGTAGCCTCGTACCCGCCCATTTCGGGCATCTGCACATCCATCAGGACGACGTCGAATCCCTCGAAGCCACTCTCCTCGAGGCAGTTCAGCGCCTCGCGCCCGTTGGCGGCAACCACGACGGAGTAGCCGCGCTTCTGGAGAAGCCGGAGCACCAATTGCTGGTTGACGGCGTTATCTTCCGCCAGAAGAACGCGCAGATTGTGGTGCTGCTCGCGCAGGGAGTGCCGGGTGACAAGACACGCCTCCTCGTCTCGGGAAGACTTCGCGCCGAGCGCCGCCAGGAGCGCCTCATGTAATTCGGCTTCGCGGATGGGCTTGGTCAGGTAAACCGCCACGCCTAATTCCCGACAACGCGCCGCGTCGCCGCGCTGGCCTCCCGAGGTCAGCATCATGATGGTGGCGCCCGCCAGGGTGGGGTCCTGCTTGATGTGCGCCGCGAGCGCGAAGCCATCCATTTCCGGCATGTGCGCGTCCGTCAGGACCAGCGGGAAAGGTTCCGCACGGTCGCGGGCCTGGCGCAGGAAGTTTAGAGCCACTTGGCCTCCTTCGGCGGTGCGGGGCTTCATCTGCCAGCGGCGGAGCAATTCCTCCAGGATGCGCCGGTTGGTGGCGTTGTCGTCGACCACCAGGGCGGCGATGCCGGCCAGGTTCAAGGGTTCGGGATGAGGCGGCGGCGTGGCGGTCTTGGCGCGCCGGCAGGGCACGGTGAAGTGGAAAACGCTTCCCCGACCGGCTTCACTCTCCACGCTCATGCGTCCGCCCATGAGCGCGACCAGTTGTGTGGAGATGGTCAGGCCCAGGCCAGTTCCCCCAAACTTGCGCGTGCTCGAGCCATCGGCTTGCACGAAGGGTTCGAAGATGGAATTGAGCTTTTCGGGGGGAATGCCGATGCCGGTGTCGGAGATCGCGAAATGCAACGCCACGCGGTCTTCGCGCTCGGACTCCTTCTCGACACGCACCACCACTTCGCCCTTCTCTGTAAACTTGATGGCATTGCCCACCAGGTTAATAATGATCTGGCGGAGGCGCGTGGGATCGCCCACCAGCACCGCAGGCACTTCCGGCCGAACGTCGCAGACCAGTTCCAGCCCCTTTTGATGGGCGCGGAGGGCCAGCGCCCTGGTCGTCTGCTCCAGGCTATCGCGAAGGTCGAAGTCAATGAGGTCCAGTTCCAGCCGGCCCGCTTCAATCTTGGAAAAGTCCAGAATATCGTTGATGATGGTCAGCAAGGCTTCCGCCGAGGACTTGACCGTGTCGAGATACTCGCGTTGCTCGGAGTCGAGGTTGGTGTCGAGAGCCAGCTCGGTCATACCGATAATGCCGTTCATGGGCGTACGAATTTCATGGCTCATGTTGGCCAGGAACTCGCTCTTGGCGCGGCTGGCGGCTTCGGCGCCTTCCTTCGCCCGGCGCAATTCCACTTCGACCCGCTTGCGCTCAGTGATGTCGGTGACGATGGCGGCGCTGGCGGTGACTTGTCCTGCGGCGTCCCTGATCGGGGACATCGACACCGAGACTACGACCCTGCCGCCGTCCTTTCTGACCGCCACGCCCTCGACATGGGAAACGCGTTCGCCGCGCTGCATGCTCGCGGCGTTTTGCCGCCAGTCCCCGACCCGTTCGGGGGCAACCAGCATGGACACCGGTTTCCCGATGACCTCTTCCGGACGGTATCCGTAGAGCACCTCGGCGCCGCGGTTCCAACTGGCGATCTTTCCGTCCAGCGTGTGAGCGATGATGGCGTCCTCCGAGCACTCGACGATCGAGGCCAGAAATGCCCGGGCCTGCTCGGCCCGCTTGCGCTCGGTGATCTCCCGGCAGAGCGCGACGATCCGGATGCCCTCCGCCGCGGGCACGGTCGTGGCGTTGATCTCAACGGGCGTGAGCTGTTCCGCGCCGTTTACATAGTCGATCTCGAGATTGCGGATGAATCCCTGCTCCGCACAACTCTGGACCGCCTGGGCATTTCTCGTCAGGTCGTGGGGCGCGGTCCAATCGGTGACTGGTTGGCCCAAAATCTCGGGCAAGGCGCCGCGGCCGCTCAGCCGAACGTACTCCGCGTTGGCGTCGAGGACTCGGCCCTCGCTATCAATAATGACGTAGCCTGTTCCCGTCGTTTCAATCAGGACGCGGTACTTCTCTTCGCTCTCCCGCAGCGCTTCTTCCGCCCGCTGACGCTCGCTGACTTCGTTCTTCAGTTCCTGGTTGGCGCGGCTGAGTTCCTTGGTGCGGGCCGCGACCTCTTCCTCCAGGTGTTCGCGGTGGCGTTCGAGTTCCTGGTCTCGGTGCTGGATCTGCGAGAGCATTTCGTTGAACGCGTCGGTGAACAAGCCGAATTCATCCTGACCGTGTTTGACGGCGCGCCGGGCATAATTCTTCTCCTGCGAGATGGCGTGGGCCGTCTCCGCCAGATGCAGGATGGGCTCGGAAATCACCCTTTCCCATCTCGCCGAAAGAAATAGGGCCAGGAGTGATGACCCCAGCAGGATCGCGAGGACGACGGCGAGGTACCTCCGCAGCCGTGAGCGCATCTCGCCGAGATCCGACTCCAGGTAAAGCGTCCCAAGTCTCTGGCCGCCCAGCGTGATGGGGTAGAACACCGTCAGCCGGTTTGGACCAAACGCGGCGCCCTCAGTCTGGGGAGGTGGGGGAAAGAAGCGCGTGCCCGCACGGCGATATTGGACAAAGACCTTGCCGTCGCCCGTGTAGATGCACGCGGCCTCAATGTGGGGCAGGAGTTGGAGCCCCTCCAGGATGTCAAGACCGGACTTCGGATCGTTGAAAGTTAAAGCTGCGGTGCTGTTATTTCCGATAATCTCCGCCAGGACGGACAGATTTTTTCGCGCCGCCTCGCGGGCCATCATCTGGTCGTAGCTGATGAATGCAAACGAGGCCAGGGCCAGCGCAGCGCCCACCGTGAGCATGATGATCAAGCGCAGTTTCTTTTTGATCGACAAGTCTCGAATCAGGCGCATCCTACCCCTTCCTTCCGCCGGTCTTGCTCTTGACAATCCGGGCCAGGCCCAGAAGCTTCGAGCTCATCTTCAACCCCGCGCGCTGAGCGGCGTCGACATTGACCTCGAAATGCACGCGGTTGTCTTCCAGGGTGAAATTGATCATCCCGCCCTGCTCGGCAAACCCCTCCGTGTCGCCCACGGTCAAGATGGAGGACCCGCCCAGGCTGTCGAGAATCGGCCGCAAACGCCTCCGCTCCGAAGGGCTGATGAAAGCGATTTGACACGTTCGTGCCTCACGCGCCTCGCGAACGCGTCGCAGGGTCACGCTCCGCCGGCTGATGGATTTGCCGCGCACGGCCTGATCCAAGCTCGCGCCAAAAGGATCCGTGCCGACCACGCAGATGGAAAAAGCCGGATCGGGCGTACCCGAAGCTTCCGCGGGCCACTCCACAAACTTGGCGAAGTTGTACAGGAAGACGGCTTTCATCTCGTATTCGCTGGGCGTCTGAGCGCGCGCTGGAGAACTCCAGATCCCGGCCACCGCCAGACACGCGACGAGCGCCGCGGTGGGAGCGCCCAACCCTCCGTGCTGCCGCTTGATATGCACAATAAATGGCCTCTCCCCAGGCACGGGCCTTCGCGGGGTTTCGTATCGGATTGGCAGCTTCCTCGCGCGATAAGCCACACGCGTCATCCTTAAGTTGAAACGGCACTAGAACGTGTACGTCGCTTTGAGCCGGAACCTTGTCCCGTCCTGAAGTATCATGTTCTGTCGGAGTTCTTCCCCCCCAGGATCGCTGTACCGGGTGTCAGAAAAGTTGTAAATGCTCGCCGAAACTTCCCAACCCGCGGGAAAGTTACGGCTGAAGAGGGTCAAGTTGGGCACCGCATGGCCGTCCGCGAAGTCACCGCGCAGAGTCCGCCTTCTGCTCACGTATTCGAGGCCCAGACTGGCAAAAAGCCGGCGTTTGAACAGGGGAAGACTGAACCGGGCCTTGCCCAAATGGCGGGGGGAATTGGGTATCTGTGCGTTGTTGATGGTGGCCTTTTGCAGGCTGTAACTCGCCGCACCTTCCAGGCCCCACGTGGACATTCTTCGGACCTCGAATTCCAGGCCCTGGCCGTCGACGTGTTCCGCGTTCCTGTACACAAGTAAATCGTTGACAGGATCCGTCTGCTGGGTGATCAGGCCGCGAATTCGATAGCGAAATGCCGAGGCGGCAATCGCAAGTCGATTCCTCAGGTACTGTTCGAATACCAGTTCGCCGGTATTGACGGTTTCGGGCTGCAAATGCGGATTGGCTTCCGAGCCGACTCCGGCGTAATAGAGTTCGTAGGCATTCGGCGCGCGGAAGGCCCGGGCGTAGAGAAGCTTGAGGGTAGTTTTCTCGCGCGGCCGGTAAATCAAGGCGGCGCGCGGATTGGTGGTGCCCCCGAACGTCGAGTAATGGTCGTGCCGCAAGCCCAGGTTCAGCACGAGGTTATTCCTCAGCCGGGCGTCGCCCTGCATAAAACCCGCCCAAACCTGCGAGCGCTGTTGATCGTGGAAGTATAGGGTATAGGGATTGATGTCAAAATTCCCCTGGTCCTGCTGGAAATT
>JAIQGA010000149.1 GCA_020072925.1 Terriglobia bacterium
CACGGTGGACCATCGCACCTGGAGACTTTCGATCCGAAGCCGGCACTGAACCGGCTGGATGGGCAGCATGTGCCGGCGAGCTTCGGCATTACCGGGCGTTACGCGCGGCAGACCAACTACATTTCGCCGCCCGGTGATTTTGCTGGCTCGGCGGTGATGCGTCCGCGCAGAACGGCGGGGGGACGAAGATCATTGTCGTGTTGGCTCCCCCTTTGCGGACCGCTTCGTCCACCGTGTTGAAGACCGGAAACCCGTCGATTTCGGTCCCCCCTTTGACTACTATGAGCTGTTCGTCGTCCGACCAACCGCAAACGGTACCTCGATAGAGAGAGTCATCCTCACGCCGCCTGGCGATGAGTGTTGCGTGCCTGCAAAACTCGAAGCCGCGTCTGCTTTAGTAAACGAGTCCGTCGATGCCCTGCTCGGGTCGAGGAACCCTTGCCTGATCCCGGAGAATGAGCTGCGGCGAGAGTTGAAGAGGCGCAGGAAGGGTCTCGTGTTTAGCGGTGCCAAGGTTGTGATCCAAGTGCAGTGTGGGGCGCAAACCCGCCTAGTCCGTTCCGAAATCCTCGATCGCGACATGTTCGATACGGCTCCCAGCACGCCGAAAAATACATCCTGGACAATGCAGTTGTTGGAGCGTTTGGACAAGGCAGTAGGTCCCGGTGTTATGGACAAGCCGATCTTCCCGATCCTTGAAAAAGAGGAACCCACCGGAAACACGCCGAGTCCGATCGTGCTGCGCGACTTGAGTGCTGGCAAATATGACGCGCTGTTTCCGGACAGCCCAGACAAGCCCTCTGCCCTGTATCGTGCTGCTCAGAACCACCCAGCACCCCCAACTGTGCGGTTAGTAAGCAGCGTGCCGCAACCGCCGGAAGTATATCCTTTGCCCGAGTATCCTCCCCTTGCGAAGCTCGCCCGCGTGGAGGGTGCTGTTACCTTCGAAGTCGAGGTTGATGCGAACGGAAGCACGGTCAATGTCAGCATCGAGAGCGGGCATCCCCTGCTCCAGGCAGCTGTGAAAAAGGCGGTGGAGGGCTGGAAATTTCCCGAAGGCACCTTCGACCACCGGATTCACGCCACCATCGAATTCGCCCTGAACTGCCCCAAGCGGGCCGAGGAGCATTAACGAAGGCGAACAGATCCAGCGGTCTGGAACCGAGAGACTCCTGCGCATCCTCGCCCAGCAGGGAGAAAACGGAAGTCCCTCGCTTGCGCGAGGGCAGGCCGGCTGGCGCAGACACCTGCGGTTTGGTGTCTGCGATCTCCCCGAGGAACTCTTCATTCATCTCAATATGATGAAACTGTACTTCGAGGCAAAGCCACAATCGCTGAAGAGAGCGACGCAGACCTCGAAAACCTGAGGTCTGCGCCAGCCACTTGTTTGCGTTACTTCGCGCCGATCCGCGCTTCGGGTGGTTCGGTCTCATTGCCACTGAATGTCGGCGGTAGGCCCATAGATCCCCGGAACCTTGCCTCCCATCGGGCGCAGATAGGTACTGAGCTGGCCGCGGTGGTGGACTGAATGCTTAATCGCCATCGCAAGGAAGTTGACTCCGGGCGCTTTGATCTTTCCGAACATGTCGATGACGCTGGCTAATTTCTCGCCTGACATGGCGCGCACGCGATCCAGGGCAACCGGAACTTTTTCTTTGTAACAGGCGACGGCGTTGGCGGGGTTCATGATGCCGCAGGCGTCAGAATCGTCGGGCGGGGGCGTGAAGGCGCCGTTTGCGACGCAGTTCAGCAGCCACTCGTCTTCAAGAGTGATGTGCCGGAGGAGTCCCAGGCCGGACTTGGACTTTGCGTCAGGGCGGTAGTCGAGACGGCCGTCGGGAACCGCCTCGAAGATGCGCACGGTCGTTTTCATTTCGTTTTCGAAATCGGCGATGAGAAATTCAGCTGCAATCCTGGCTTCTTCGGAATTCATGGTATGCTCCCTTTCTTTGATCAATTTGCATCCTTCTTCTCTCTGGGCGGACCGTGTTGTGTACAATAGTCCCCCTTTTGATACCCGGATGTGTAACGAGCAGCCTTCTCGTTACACATCTACGAGCCGATCATGCAGAATTTCGCTTCCCAGGAACTCTGCGACACCTGCTCCTACTGCTGCTGACCGAAGACTTCGCGAAACTTCACGTTCAGGTCATCGAGCGCACGGGCGCAGTCACCCGTAAAGCTCGAGCCGTGCATGATGGCCAGCGTCCTCGGGTGCAGGTCCGCGAGCTTCTTGAGGTTCTGCGCCGTGAGCGGCGTGTAAGGCACGTAGTCTGCCAGGATGCCCGCCTGATAAGCCTTCATCGCCTGATGTGAACGGTCCACGACATCGTCGGAGGTCAGCGGTTCGACGTCCCCGGTCTGATGGAACAGGTCCGAGCAGAGCAGCGTTTTCTGCGTCTCTTCGAAGAGCACCCCGGCATCCCAGCCGTGCGGCAAGTGGGGAGTCTGGCAGTAGCGGAAGCGGTACTTACCCGTCGCGAAGGTTCCGCCATCCGCGAGGGCGCGCGCCTCACGGCCAATGAAGTCGTTCACGCTCACCATCGCGCCGACCTGGCTGCAAATCACGTCGGCCCCGGGCGCTGCGGCCAGCCATTCATTGAGCGCTCCGCACTCATCGGACTCAAAGTGGCTGAAGCTGATGTGGCGCAACTCCGAAACATGGATGAGCTTCGAGACCGCTTCGCGAATCTCCGCGTGCATTCCCCGCAGGCCGGTGTGGAACAGCAGCGGCTCTTCGTCTTTCACCAGAAAATGGTTGAACTGCAAATCAGCCCATTGAACGTAAATGGAGATGCGATAAATGTCCGGCGCAATCTCGGTCGTCCTGGCCATGCTTTCCTCCTCCTTGTGTGTGGCGGACCGCCTTTTGTAGAATGGTCCCCCTCTGATACCCGGAAGTGTAACGAACAGGCTTCCCGTTACACATAAAAGATGTGCTGATGCAGATTGAACTGAATGATGCTGAGTTAGTGCGGCAAATAGGCTCCGGAAGCGACCGCGAAGCTGAAGCTGAACTGTTCCGCCGGATGGCCCCGCGCATTCGGCTCTACGGGTTGCGTCACCTGCGCGACGAACACGCCGCGGACGACCTTACGCAGCAGGTCCTGATCGCGACGCTCGAAGCTTTGCGGGCGGGTCGCCTGCGCGAACCGGAGAAGCTCGCCTCGTTCGTGCTGGGAACGTGCCGGATGATGGTGCTCGATCTGCGCCGTGGCGCTCAAAGGAAAGAACGCCTGCTCGAAGAGTTTGGAGCGGATCTCCTGGCGCCGGTACAGCCGGCGATGCCACGCCTCGACCATGACCGCCTCGCGCTCTGTGTGCAGAATCTGAATGAGCGCGAACGCACGGTAGTTGTCATGACTTTCTATGACGAGCAGACCGGCGCGGATGTCGCCAGTTTTCTGGGCGTCTCTGAAGCCAACGTGCGGGTGATTCGCCATCGGGCGATTCACCAGTTGCGCAAATGCATGGGGGTTGAAGTATGAGGAGCGGAGACGACGAGATCCCCGTAAACTGCTCAAATCCTATCGACGCGGCGGTCCTCGCCGATTATTGGCTCGCCGCGCTGACAAGTTCCGAAGAAGAAGCTGTCGAGGAGCATCTGCTCGGCTGCGACCAATGCGGGGCGCGGCTCCGCGAAGTGATCGCGCTTGCCGAAGAAGTCCGCGACCTGGCGCGTGAAGGCTCCTTGCGAATGGTTGTGAGCGAGGCGTTTCTCAAGCGTGCCGCGGAGGAAAGCTTGCGTGTGCGGCAATATGCTCCTCCCCCCGGAGGCGCCGTCCAGTGCACCGTCACGGCCGAAGATGACATTCTCGTCGGACGCCTCGCCGCGAATTTGAGCGGGGCAAAACGCGTCGATCTCTCGATCTGTGACGAGCGCGGTGTGGAACAGCTCCGGCTGCGGGACATCCCGGTTCATTCCGGGGCTGCGAGCGTCGTCTACCAGGAGTCGATCACCTTCGCGAAGGCCGCGCCGACGAACACGATGATCGTGCGCCTCATCACTTTCGATGAAGCAGGCGGCGAGCGCCTGCTCGGCGAATACACTTTCAACCACACGCGCACATTGCCCGGCCCGGGTGCCTGGTAGTCAGTCCGGCAGACACATATTCGCGAGCATCTTCCCCGTCGAACGCCTCAACCGCGAGCGGTGCGGCAGGTGGCGGTTGCGTGTGATTGTCCGCAGGCTGGCTTAAGACTCCGCCGTGTCGGGAGGCAGAGAGATTTGCCCCTTGACTGCCACGTCCTCGCTTGACACCTTTCCTGCCTGCCCGCATAATCGCCTCGCTTCGCCGGGCAGAGGCTTTTTGAGACAAGGCACCCCAGCAAGGTTGGGGGCGCATCGAGAGGAGTGCGGACATGGAGCCAGCTCGTCCATCCAGTGACGGCCCTCGCGAAATCGTGGAATACAATTTCCAGCGAGCCGCCGACCGCCTGGCGCTGGACAGCGAGATGCGCACGTTGTTGAGTACGCCCTTCCGGGAAGTGCGCGTGGAAGTCCCGGTGCGCATGGACGACGGCTCGCTACGCGTATTCGTGGGATATCGCGTGCAGCACAGCGGCGTGCGCGGGCCGTCGAAGGGCGGCCTCCGGTACCATCCGGATACGGACCTGAACGAAGTCCGAGCGCTGGCGGCAGCGATGAACTGGAAAACCTCGCTCGTCAACATCCCTTTCGGCGGCTCGAAGGGCGGGATTGCGGTCGACCCCGCCGAACTATCGACGCGCGAACTGGAGCGCCTGACTCGCAATTACGTTCGCCGCATCCACCTGCTGCTGGGACCGTACCGCGACGTACCCGCTCCCGACGTCAACACCAACGCGCAGGTGATGACCTGGATTTTCGACGAGTACAGCGCGCACCACGGCTATACGCCGGCGTGCGTGACGGGCAAACCCGTCGAGTTGGGCGGTTCGCAGGGGCGCGAGGCCGCCACGGGGCGCGGCGTGTTCTACATTACCGAGGCATTCCTGAAAGACCTTGGCATGCCGCTGGCCGGCGCGCGCGTGGCCATCCAGGGCTTTGGCAATGTGGGCTCGAATGCGGCGCGTTTCTTCGCGGAAGCGGGCGCAAAACTGGTCGCCGTTGCGGATGTGCGCGGCGGCGTCTTTAATCAGGAGGGTCTGGATATTCTTCCGCTGCTTGCTTACGCGCGCACCCAGAGGACCGTGGCGGGTTTCGCGGGCGGTCAGGCGATTTCCAACGAAGACGTCCTTGAGTCCGAGTGCGACGTTCTGGTGCCTGCGGCGTTGCATTGCGTCATCACCCGGCACAATGCCGGGAAAATCCGCGCCAAGGTCATCGCTGAAGCCGCCAACCTCCCGACCACGCCCGAGGCTGACGAAATCCTGGCGCAGCGCGGCATTCACATTCTGCCAGATATCCTCACCAATGCCGGGGGCGTCGTGGTCTCGTACTTCGAATGGACCCAGAACCTCACGCAGATGTTCTGGGAGGAAGATCGCGTCAACGCGGAGATGCATAAAATCCTGATTCGCGCCTACCAACAAATGGCGGAGCTCGCCGCCCGAGAAAAGATTCCGTTCCGGACCGCCGCCTACACGGTGGCCGTGGACCGCGTGGCGCGCGCCGAGCGATTGCGCGGGACGTAAGGCTTCGAGCGGCCTGCGAGGCAATGGTGCCCCGGAGGCCAGTGGGGTATCAGGGGAAAGGGGCCGGAGGACGTTCCGGCCAGGGGCACAGTGGTCACTCCGGTTTTCACCTATCTCGAGAATCGCATTGCGATTAACCGTCACGAACACGTGGCGCTGCTGCGTCGCGGGCGCCGGCAGGCTTTTCGCCTGGCGCCGTTCATCGCGGAGGGATTGCGTCGAGGCGATCGTTGCTGCTACCTGGCTCCGAAGCCCTTTCATGGGGAAATGCTCGTGCGCGTGCGTGAAGCAGGAGCGGCCCCCGACGAGCACTTGCAGGCCGGGAGCCTGCGGCTTCAGCCCGAACTCACCGACTACCGTGAACTCCAAGCCTGGACGCGGCAAGTCTTCGCGGAGGCGGAACTCCCGCCTGCTTCCTCCGTGCGCTGGGTCGAGGAGGGCATCTGGCCCAAGCCCGCCGGCATACCTCTGACCCAAATATTCGAATTCCACGCGCTGCTCAACTACCAGGTGAAGCACTGCTCCAGTGTGGCGCTGTGCCAGTACGACACGGAGCAACTCGAGATTCGCGAGCTGTTCTCGGCGATTGCAGTCCATCGCCACCTGGTGGTGGAAGAAACCCTGGTGCGGGATAACCCTTTCTATATTCCCGCCGAAAAATTCATTCCGCTGAGTCCGTCGGAGCGCGAGCGCGACCTGCTGCGGCTCTTCCGCGAAGCGGGATTTGACGTGCAGAAACTGCTGGCGGCCCTCGCCGGGTACGGTCACCTCCAAGGGCCCAGTTCACGGGGACCTTCGCAGTGATGCCGACTCCTTACTCTTTCACCGATTTCTAGAGCGAGTCGCACGAAATCAATAACCTCTTCAGCGTCGATGGGAGCTCCCAGCCGCGCTCCGTCAGCGGCGTGACCGCCGCATCTTGAGTTCGATGACCTCGGCGCTCATAGAGCGCCGGTACAACGCGCCTATGCGATTTTTTGACCCCTTCGGATGCCCGTGCTACAGGGTGCGGCGCCATTCACCTCTGCCGGCTTGCGGGCGGGAATATGCATAAGACGGTGTAGGGGTCAGGGGCACGCACCGCTTCTCTGGTTGGTTAGGCGAGCATGAGGGGTTCACCCTTGGGTTCTGGAACGGGGTCGCCGAATTCTGTCGCCGTGTCGATCCACAATTGGATGGCTTCGTTTGCGTTCGCGAGCGCTGCCTGCTGGGTGTCGCCGTGGGCCATGCATCCGGGTAATTGAGGAACCTCGGCGATAAAAACCCGATCCTCATTGCTCCAGTAGATGATGATTTCATATTTGTGCATCTGAACCTTTGTTATCCCACAGGCCGAGGGCGCTGATCTACTACGTCGTCGAAGCAGGAAGGCTGCCTTGGCCGTTCTTGTCCACACGCCGGACGCCCGTGCTGAAAGACCAGACGGAATCGCGCGGCTGTCGCTATCGCCCGCCAATTGCAGTGTATAATGCAGAAGGAGTGTCAGCGCATGCAAACCGTCAAGGACCTTACAATCGAGGAGCTCAAGGCGGTAATCGGCGAAGTAGTCGAGGAGAAGCTGCGCGAGCTGCTTACGGACCCCGACGCCGGATTGGCACTTCGGCCTGAGGTTGAAGAGCGGCTTCGAAAGGACCTTCAACAACCTCGCGGCGATGGCGAAAACATTCCTGTGGCGGAACTGGCTCGTCGCCGGGGTCTGGAATGGTAAATGTACCAAGTCGAATTCCGGCCTCGGGCGGCCCAGGAGTTTGACAATCTCGACCAGCCGACTGCGACCCGTGTGCTGAAAAAGCTCCGCTGGCTTGCCGAGAATTTCGACTCGGTCAGGACCGAACCTCTGGCGGGGCCTCTCCTCGGTCTCTTCAACCTTCGGGTTGGCGACTACGGCGTCATTTACCAACCTGATTGTGAGAAGAAAGTGCTAACGGTCCGCCTTGTTGGTCACCGGCGAGAGATCTATAACCAACCAGCGTAATCCGAATCCTCAGTACATCCGCAAGCAGATCACGCCGCCTTTTCCGGCAGGAGCCCACTTCTCAGCATGCGAAAATTCCGCCAAGCCAATCACTTATCAGCACTTTTCTCACCGCGCGCCCGGCGCGATTTGATACAATGGGTGGTCGTCGACACTCTACCGCCATGGACTACGACCAATTAGCCAGCTTTCTCGAGGTGGCGAAGCTTCAGAGTTTTTCGCGCGCCGCCGAAAAGCTTTTCCGCACGCAACCGGCAATCAGCGCGCAGGTGCGATTGCTCGAGCAGGAATGCGGTGAAAAGCTCTTCGACCGCAGCGGCAAGAAAGTGTTGCTGACGCCCGCCGGAGAGATTCTCTGCCGCTACGCCGAAAAACTGCTGGGAATGCAAAAGGAAGCGCTCCAAGCCATCGCCGAACTCAATCAGACGCCGCGCGGCAAGCTCTATATCGGCGCCAACGAGGCCACGTGCCTGTATGTCTTGCCCAGAACGTTTGCGCGCTTCAAGCACCTCTACCCGTTGGTGCAAATCAGCATCTACCGGAACTTCAGCCACAAGATTCTGCAGAAGGTCCAGGAAGGCGCGGTGGACCTGGGGATCGTGACGCTCCCGCAGACGATGAACAACATGGAAGTGATTCCCGTGTTCCGCGACGAAGTGCAGGTGGTGGTCCCGAAGAATCATCCGCTGGCCAAGAATCGCAGCGTGACGGTTGAGCAGATGTCGCAGCACCCTCTCATCCTGCCCAAAACCGGCCACACGCGCGTGGTGATCGATCGCCTGCTGCGCGAGTTCCGCGACCACCTCCAGATTTCGATGGAACTGGCCAGCGTGGAAACCATCAAGAAGTTTGTGGGGGCCGGTCTGGGCATTTCGCTGATCAGCCGAACTTATGCCCAGCCGGAGGTGACCGCCGGTCTGTTGAAGCTGATCCCTCTGGACGGCCAGAAAATCTACCGCGAACTGGGCTTGGTCTATCGCCGAGACCGATACCTCTCGCTGCCTGCCAAGGTTTTTATCGACGTGGTTCGCGAATCGACGAAAGCCCCTCAATCCGGATCCTCCATTGCGACGACGAATACGACTCGATAGCGGGCCGGAGCGCCCTGAAATGCTTCGGTCCGCTTGAGCCATCCGGCCCAGGCTCTCTCCGAAGCCGAGGACAACCATGGTGGACAAAACCACAACACCCGCAAAAGCCAAGAAGCCTCTGATCGTCATGAAGTTCGGCGGAACGTCCGTGGGCACCCCCGAGCGGATGCAGAAGGTGGCGGAAATTCTTGCCGAGCACGCCCAAGAGGCGGAAGTGGCGGTGGTGGTTTCGGCGATGGGCGGCGTCACCGACATGCTCATCCGCGCGGCCAACGAAGCCAGCCAGGGAGATAACGAGCGCTGGAAGAACGTCCGGCGGGAACTGGCGCGGCGGCATCGGGAAGTGGCGGACCAGTTGCTTTCCGCCGCCGAACAGGCGGCTGTGCTGCCGCGCCTGGCGGAGCAGGTCGGCAACTTCGAGAATCTCTGTTCGGGCTTCTCGCTGGTCCGGGAAGTTACGCCGCGGGCTATGGACACGCTTTCGAGCCTGGGCGAAGTGATGTCCGCGAACCTGCTGGCCGCAATCCTGCGCTCGCGCGGCACTCCCGCCGAAGCCGTGGACGCCACGGAATTGATCGTCACGGACGATGCCTTCGGCAACGCCACCCCGTTGTTCGAGGAGACCAATGCCAAGACCCGCCAGCGCCTGGCAGGGCTCCGCCGCCGCGGGGTCATGCCGGTGATCACGGGTTTTCGCGGCGCCACGCGCGAAGGCATTTGCACCACGCTGGGGCGCGGAGGCTCCGACTACAGCGGCACGATTATGGGCGCGGCGCTCGATGCCGACGAGGTGTGGATTTGGACCGACGTCGATGGCGTCATGACCACCGACCCGCGCCTTGTCCCCGAAGCCCACATCATTCCGGAAGTCTCCTATCGTGAGGCCATCGAGCTATCCTATTTCGGGGCCAAGGTCATGCATCCCAAGACCATCCAACCGATGATGAAGAAAAAGATTCCGGTCTGGATCAAGAACAGCTTCAATCCCACGTGCCCCGGCACAAAGATTGTGCCCGCGGCCACCAACGGTCAGGCGGGCGTCAAGGCCATTACTTCCGTCAGCAAGGCGAGCCTTGTCACCATCAGCGGCGGGGACCGGCTGACCTTCACGCAACTTGCCGGAAGGCTGTTCAGTTCGCTGAGTCTGGGCAGCGTCCCCACCTTAATGGTGACTCAGTCATCCGCGGAGAATGTTCTTTGCTTCGCTGTGCACGATGGTGACCTCAAGCGCGCCAAGGCGCGGCTCGAAAAGGCCTTCGAGCTGGAAATGCTTCACGATCACCTGGCCTGCATCGAAGTGTTGCCCCACGTGGCCATCGTGGTGGCGGTGGGCGAAAACATGAAAGGCACACCGGGCATCTCCGGCCGGGCCTTCAGCGCCCTGGGGCGCAGGGGCATCAATATCATCGCCATTGCGCAGGGCTCGTCGGAATTGAGTATCTCCTTCGCGGTCCGCGCCGCTGATATGAAAGAGGCCGTGAAGGCGATTCATGAAGAATTTAAGTTGTAGCGCTGGCACGGGAGCAGGGGGGCTTTCAGCTTTCAGCTCTCAGCCGTCAGCGCTCTCAAGGACCCAGCGGGGGGCTGAACGCTGAAGGCTGAAAGCTGACAGCCTTCGGTATCAAGAGTCAATGTCGATTGCGTATCTCCAATGCATCGAGGATGCCTGCCGGCGCCGCCAGGACCCGAAGAAGGACGTGAACGCCTGCTCGTTCTGCGGAGGCCTGGTTGAGGTGAAGTACGACTTCGGCGCGGTGGACGCGGAAAGACTTCGCCACGAGTGGCACCAGCGGCGGCTGAGTGGCGAGCCCATCGACCGCAGCGGCGTGTGGCGATTCCGCGAGCTGATCCCCTTCGTCGAGCTGGGCGATCGGATCGTTTCGCTTTCCGAAGGCTCGACGCCCTTGGTGGGCACGCGTCGCGCGGGCTGGTGGGCCGGCCCCGTGCACCTCACCATCAAGCACCAGGGCAACAATCCCACCGGGTCGTTCAAAGACCTGGGCATGACCGCCTGCATCACCCGCGCGGACGCGCGCGGGGTGCGCATGGTGGCGTGCGCCTCGACGGGCAACACATCGTCGTCGATGGCCGCGTATGCTTCGCGCGCCGGCATGAAGGCCCTCCTATTTGTTCCTTACAAGCAAATCTCCGCGGCAAAGCTGGCGCAGGCGCTCGACTTTGGCGCACTCGTCGTGGAAGTCGGCGATACATTTGATGAAGCCTTCCGGCTGTTGCGGGAAATCGCCGCGGAAATGGGACTCTACCTGGTGAATTCCATCAATCCCTTCAGCATCGAAGGCCAGAAGACCATCGTCGCGGAGATGCTCGAGCAGCGCGCCTGGCGTCCGCCGGATTACATTGTCGTGCCGGGCGGCAACCTGGGCAACTCCTCGGCGATTGGCAAGGGACTGCGCGAACTGAAGGAGTTGGGATTCATCGAGAAGGTGCCGCGCGTGGTGGTGGTGCAGGCCGCGGGCGCGAACCCCTTTTACCAAACAGTCAGCGCCGGCTCCGAAGAACTCCTGGCCGTCGATGATCCCCATACCGAAGCCACGGCCATCCGCATCGGGCGGCCGGCCAACTGGAAAAAAGCGCGCCGCGTGCTCGAGTGGACCCACGGATTTTGCGAGTGCGTGACGGACGAGGAAATCTTCGAAGCGAAAGCTCTGCTGGCCGAGGATGGCGTGGGCTGCGAACCTGCCTCCGCGGCCACGGTGGCCGGCGTGCGCAAGCTGGTGCGCGCCGGTAAGATCGAGCGGCACGCCGACATCGTGTGTGTGCTGACGGGCAACCAGCTCAAGGATACCGAATACATCATGCACCACCGTTCGGAAGGTCGCAGAAGCCGCCGGCGCCTGCGCGTCGAACCCGACCTCGAGGCGCTGCGCAAAGCCCTCGATAAAGCCTTCGCGGTCCCCGTCTAACCGCCGAGAGTCCCCCGGCCCTCGCCCCGCCGGCGCGCGAGCGAGAAAGCGATGAACGAACAACTGCGGCACGAAGTAAGGTTTCTGACCACGCGCCTGGGTGTCATTGTCCAGGAACAATGCGGGCCGCAAGTGTTCGCGGCCATCGAGAACCTGCGCACCCTGGCGAAGCGAATCCGTCAGCACGCCGACCCCGCGCTGCTGAGCGCCAAGGAGGAGGAGGTCCAGCGCCTTTCGCTCGCGCAAGCAACAGAGGTCGCGCACGCCTTCAGTCTGTTTTTCCATCTCGTCAATCTGTGCGAGGAGCGCGAGCGTGTTCGCCGCCTGCGCGCCTATGAACAACGCGAAGCGGGCGCGCCCATGTCGCTCCGGCACACTTTCATCGAACTTTGCCGGCACCAAGTCCCCGCGCGCGCGGTGCGCAATTTGCTGGCCTCGATGCACATCGAGCCCGTGCTCACCGCGCATCCCACCGAGGCCAAGCGCCGGAGCGTGATGAATCACATCCTGCGCCTGAGCCGGACGCTCGAGGGAATTTGCGGGGATTTCAGCGCCGCCGCCGCGCGCGCCGTGGACCCCTGGATCGAGGCGCTCTGGCTGACCGACGAAGTCCGCGAGCGCCCCGTCACGCCTCAGATGGAAAGTGAGAACGCGCGCTTTTTCCTCGAACGCACGATTTACGATCTGGCCGGGACTTTCTGGGACAAGTTCCGGGAAGAATTGAGTCTCTATTATCCCGAGGTGCGCGAGCCCGCGCCCTTCCTCAGCTTCGGCTCCTGGGTAGGCACGGACCGCGACGGCAATCCTTTCATCACGCCGGCTACCAGCCTTGATGCGGCGGAGCGGGTCCGCCAGAGCATTCTGCGCTACTACCGCGGTTGTTGCGAGCGGATGTTGAATGTGGTGGCGTTCCCCTGCCGCGACCACCCGCGGCTCCGGCGTGAGGTCGAGCGCGATATGCGCCGCTTCCCGCCCACCCGCTCCTTCGAACGCATCGACCAGCCGAGCGAACTCTTCCGGCGCAAACTTCGCATCGTCGCCTGGAGGTTGGACCGCAGCCTGGAGAGATCGAAAGGCGCGTATGAAAGCCCGCAGGAACTCACGCAAGATCTCGCGCGGCTCGAACACTCGCTGTGCGCCTACCCCAGCCCGCGCGTGGCGGAGTGGGGGCCCGGACGGCTGCGCGTGGCTTCGCAGGTTTTCGGCTTTCACGGTGTCAGCCTCGATTTCCGCACGCACGCTTACGCCACGCGTGCCGCGGTGGATGAAATCCTGGGGAGGGCCCGGCTTCCCTTTGCGCCTGAAGCCGCGCGCATCCGCTCCGTGCAGGAACGCCTTTTTAAGCTTCCCCTGCGAAGGCGTTACTCGACGAGCACGCAGAAAGTGCTCGACGACTTCGCCGCCCTCAAAGAGATCCAGACGCGCAACGGCGAAGCGGCGGCGCACCGCTTCATTCTCAGCATGACGGCGAGCGCCGCGGATGTGTGGGACGTGCTGTTGCTGGCTCACCACGCCGGTCTGGTAAGAGCGCGCGCGGGGCGCATCCATTCCCACATCGATGTCGTTCCCCTCTTCGAAACCCTCGATGACCTCGCGGGCGGGCCGGGCATTTTGGAAAAGCTTTTTACGGACCCGCTCTACCGCCGGGTGCTGAGCTCGCGCGTGAACTTCCAGGAAGTCATGCTCGGCTATTCCGATTCGGTCAAGGACGGCGGCTACGTGGCGGCGAACTGGGGTTTGTTCCATGCCCAAAAACAGTTGGCCCATGTGGCTGAGCGCCACGGCGTGCGCTTCAGTCTCTTCCACGGGAAGGGCGGCACCATCGACCGCGGCGGCGGCCAGTCGCACCGCAGCATTCAAGCACAGCCCTTCGCCGCGCCGGGCGGCCGGCTGCGCATCACCGAGCAGGGCGAAGTCATTTCGCTCAAGTACGCCAACGTCGATATCGCGGAACGGAACCTCGAGCAACTCGTGACAGCCGTCCTCGACGCGCACCTGCTGCATTTTCGTCGCGTCGAAGCGATGCATGTTCCGGAGTGGGAAAAGGCGACGGAGGAACTCGCCGCCAGCAGCCGCGATTTTTACCGGCAACTTGTTTACGAAACGCCGGGTTTCGTCGATTACTTCCGGCAGGCGACGCCCATCGATCTCATCGAACAAATCCGCCTCGGTTCCCGTCCCAGCCGCCGGCTGGGCACGCGCGACCTGCGCGACCTGCGGGCCATCCCCTGGATCTTCGCCTGGACCCAGTCGCGAC
>JAIQGA010000150.1 GCA_020072925.1 Terriglobia bacterium
GGGAATGTCTCCGGGAACATATGCCGCGAAGTTGCGGGCGCGGCCCACCGCTTCCCAGGCGACGCCGGACTGATTCAGGCTGAAATAGTGGTAATTCAGCTTGATCGGAATCGAGCCCGGCGGCGACTGCACGTGCAAAAGCGTCATGCCCGGCAAGGCCTGCCGGATCAGGGTCTCGATGTGGGTGGCGGAGCAGACTTTGACCAGTTGCGGGACCTTCTTGATCAGGTCCGCCGCGTTCAGGTCGGCGCTGATAGCAAGATACATTCGGGTATTAACCAAATACTTATCATTGGAAATCGCTGTCGCGTAGATGGAGGGTTGCGTGAGCTTCAGCGGCAGCGAGACGAAATTGCTGGGCACCACGGTCTCCAGCAGGGTGCGCAGTTTCTCGTCCAGGTCCGTATAGCAGACCCCCAGATTCTCGTGATCGTACATCGGAAGGTCCCTGGGCTGGATGCTGGTGGAAAACGTCGTCAGCGAACCTCCCAGCGAGAGCAGGAGTTCATAGAGTTCTTCCGGATGCCCCTTGCGCGTTTCGAAGTAATGGCGAAGCACCGGGATATAGCTGTTGACGGTGAAAAGTAGCCAGAAATTGGCAATGTCGGAAGCCGTGAAATCGGCGAGGCTCTGGCTCTTCTGGCGACGCGTGCCGGAGAGCGTGCTGCCTTTGGCGGAGAGAATTTCCACGAGCCTGCGCAGGATCCCCATGAGGTGCTCGCTCGCCGAGACGTCGAGCAGCGGCGGAACGAACTGGCTGTCCAACTGGTATGTCCCGGCGGGCGTCTTCTTGATGCGCGCGGTGTGAAGCGTGGAACTTCCCTTGCGAACCTCTCCGCCGATCACCAGGCGAAGGTTCTTCTTGGCAATCTCGATGGGTCGCTCTGCCAAACCCGAGTTTTCATCGCGCAGCAGCGACACCTCCGCCAGGTACCTTGTCTCCGCGTCCTTCCTCGCCACGGAGACATTGACGCCGCGATCCTGGGCTTGCGGAATCGAGAGATGGACCTCCAGCGTATCCTGGTCGGGGCCGAAGAATTCCGCCAGTGGCTTCGCTCCGGGAGCAGGATCGGAATCCGGGATGTCAAAAGCAAGGCCATCCGGGAACAAGCCCACGGCTTTAGCGATGGAGACGTTCCCCGCAGCTAGCGCCTCCCGGTCGAATTGGAGTTCCCGGAAGCCCCAGGGACGGAATCGCAGGGCATTCAGTTTGAATTCCAGAAGGCTCTCGATGAAACGGTCCTGAAGCTGCAAATGCTGGGGCGTAAGAAAAGTCCCCTTGGCCCAAATGACCGGTTGGAGCTGTCGCATAGTGTTCAACCTAGCAAGAGAGTCCTCTGAAAGTCAAACGAGAATTCAGAATTCTGAAGGACTCCCCATAGCACGACCTTCGGCCGTGGTCCGGCTGCGGCTTCGTGCAGGATCAAATCTTTGAAAGCCATCAAACAGAAAAACTTTCTCCAGATCCGACGGGCTCCGGAAAAAAGCTGAATGAATCCGCTCGATTCTCGCCTTGCAATTCTTGAGAAATGCTATAAACTTCAATTTGCCTAAACGGGCTAAGTCCTTTATCATGTCGTGAACTTCTATTTCCTAGGAGGCGGCAATCTTAGAGCCACCTCGCTCACCACACGCGATGTTCCCCGCCGCTGAGGATAGCAGTGGTGTGCGGCTCAGTGCGCGCGTCGCCTCTCTCACGGATGTCGGGCGGAAGAGGCGAAATAACGAGGACAATTTCATTGTGTGTCCCCTGAACGGTAGCCCGGCTGCCGCTGGCGATGAAGAGCACACGTTCGGACTGGAGAGTCCAGGATTGCTCATGGTCGTGGCCGACGGAATGGGCGGCCACTTCGGCGGGGAGGTCGCCAGCCGTCTTGGGGTGGAGGATCTTGTCCTGCAGTTTCTCCAGAAGGTGCAGAATCCCGAGGTGCCGCCTGCCGATCCTCAGGATATTCTTCGCCAAGCCGTGGAGGCGGCGCACAAGACCGTTTACGCTCACTCCCAGGCCCATAACGAAAACTTGACCATGGGCACAACTCTTACCGCCGTCTGGCTAATCCAGAGTTGGGCCACCATCGCGCAAGTGGGAGATTCGCGCGCTTACCTCTTCCGCGACGGGAACCTCGTTCTGCTGACGCAGGATCAGACTATCGGCAACCTCCTGCAAAGCCGCGGGGAGGAATCGATGATGATTGGCGAAGAGGTCAAGGAGATGTTGACCCAAGCCCTCGGCGCGCAACCGGATATCGAGGTGGTCACCTCCGCTGTCGAGCTGCAACAGGGGGACAGGATGCTCTTGTGCAGTGACGGGCTCTATAAGCTCGTTCCGCCCGAGGTTTTGGTGGAATGCCTCGAAGCCTCGGGTGACGCCAGCCTCATCGCGGGGCAGCTTATCTCGCGAGCCAACGAAAACGGCGGCCGAGATAATATCACCGCCATTCTTGCCGAAATCCGCGCAGCCTGAATGGGTGCTGCGAGTCACCAGGCATCGGGCCGCAGGAGACTCGTGGGCAGCCGCCCACGCGCTGTCCACCCGCCAGGAACATACTTCTCGTCCGTGTGAACTCCCATCGAAGCCTGTTCTGCTTGGATCACATTACCATTCTCGTGCAACAGTCCGATGTGCGTCCAAGTGATTTTTGAATTTGGATCCAATTTGTTGGATCGGTCGCCACGAAAAACCAGGTCGGCAGGCACCACGGGGTCATCGAGCTTCACGGGCGTGGTGGTATTGACCCATTGCTCTATATTGGCCGTCCACATGATTCTGTTCCCAGTTTTGTCTTGCTTGGAAACCTGTGTCGTGGTGTTGGAGAGTACGTAATTGATGAACGAAATGCAGTCGAAGTGCTGGGCAAAGCGGCAGTCCTCACCCCAGACGATCAATCCCGCGTCGGGCACATCCTTCCCCTGGATCTTGCGAGGTGTGAAGTAGGTGTAGTACGGTTTCCAAAGCGCCGGATCCTGTCCCTTCAAACCGTCGAGATACGCCTCCAATTCGTCAGCTCGTGCCCGCCGACCACCGGTTATGTTCCTCCACCGGCCCGCACAGACGTAGTGCCCATCAAAGGGCACATCGGTCGCGGCAGCAAAGACACTTGGCTGAGCCGGGTCTAAAGACGTCTTTTCCCACTTCACCACTGTTAAGGGGCGCTTGGTCCCATCATTATGACCCGGCATCGTGCCGTCCGCTCCCCACAGGTAGTGGCTCCCGTTGTAGTAGCTCGCCTGCCGGGTGATGAGTTTGCGCGCCAAATCTACGTCAGTCATCTATTCACCTCGGATGCCCCGAACGAGTCAAGTTGCTACCATAATACACCGCATCGTCGTACACGCAATATGGAGCATTCCGCGGCTCCGTGGGACTGGACGCAGGCCCTCCCGACGGCTCAAATGGTTCGCGCCGAGGTTTTAGGAGCGGTAAGGATCATCCACCTCCATCGCTAGTTCCCAGATGCCTCGGGCGCGCTGATACATCAGCGCCCGGAACTTCCTGGGGTCTTCGAGGCGCCATGCCTCCGGCGTGCTGAACCAGTAGGCGGTTTGTTCATTTACCCAGGTTTGGTAGTACAAGCCCCAACCTGCCAGCAGGGCATCAGCGTGCAAGGCTCCGTCATCCAGGCGCTTGCCCCAATGGTAGAGGTTCGCCGCCGCGCAATAACTGACTCCCGTCCACACCTCGAACTGGTGGGTGTACTCGCTGTCGCCCACGCCCGGCGTAGAATCAGGGCGAAGCGCATTCGCCACGCCCATGTCGCCGATTCCATCGCCATTGAAGTCCCGCAGGGGTAGCACCGCGCGCCGGAAGAGTTGCCGGTAATGTGAGGTGAGGCGGTCGGGATTGACCACCGGCGGGAGCCCGGTCACATCCACGTACCGTTCGCCGATCATGGCATCGCCCATGATGTCGTGGTTGTTCTGGTTGTACTGGTAATAGCCGAGTTGCTTGTTCCAGAATTGCTGCTCGGTGCTCGCGCGGGCCTTACTCAATTCCGCCTGAACTTCCGCAAGAAATGAGTTCTCCTTCTTGAACCCGGCCATTGCCGCAAGGGCTTCCAGAGCGCCCAGCCAGAGGATGGCGTTGAACATCTTGTTGTCTTTGTACTCCGAGCTCTTCATCTCCGTGAGGCCGTCCCCATCCGTATCCGTGGTCTTCTGGTATCGGAAGCTGCGCACCAGGGCCGGCCATACCTCATCAAGAAACTTATCGTCCTTGGTCTTATGCCAGTAAGCATGTGACTGCTGAATGAACTTCGGCGAGAACTCGGACCAGGGCGTGGTAATCCGTCCCTTGATTCCCATAGGAGAGTCGTTGTAGTACCGGCCATAACCGTCATATTCAAAAAACGGATCGCCATCCACCAGGCCCGCGTCATGCGGGCAGCTACCGTCCGGCGTGTCCATGATGAAATCGGAAAACACCAGGAGGATGTCGCGCTCGTTCCTCGGCCACAGATCGCGGCTGCTGCGGGAAGCATGATGGCGAACATCAAAGGTTTCCGCGAAAGGATATTCCTGGCACTCCATCACGGAAGTGAGGTGCTGGCCGGGGCGCTTGCCGAATTTCTTGGGCTTGGTGACGCAGCCGTTCTCCCAGAAAGAGCCGCCAAACGTGGCGTAGTAAAGCTCGTTCAGGACGCTCTGCTTGAGCCAATCCGGATAGGCCGGGTCTTCGAGAATCGGCTTCTGCCAACTTTCGACGGCGCTCCGCCACTCGTCTCCGTGCAGGAGCCCTTCGCGGGCAATTTGAAAGGCCTGGCCCTCCTGGGCGGGAAAGTATTCCGTGAAGCGCCGCCACCAACGCGTGCCGCCGCCGAATTCAATCTGCGGGAAATACCACGCGAGCACAAACGGCACGACAGTATCAGCGCCGCCGGGAACCATGACTTCCACGCACAGGGCAGCGGAAGGAAGTTCACTGTCCGATTTCCCCGCGCCTCCGGAAAGCCGGCCTCCCGCGGCGAACTCTTTCCAAACGTCGCCGCCATCTCCGCTCCCATCCCAAGACGCGAGATAAGAGCCCTGGCCCCGGGTGGCAATGCACCATTCGGTGTTCTCTGTTTCCGCCGGATTCGCAGGGTCATGAGCTTTCATCAGGATCGCCGTGATCCCGTTCTCGGAATCCTGGACGCGCTCGTTGGTGAGCCCTTTGCGAACTCGCGCGGTGTCAGGAGCGCCCGGCCGCCCGCTCTTCCCCATCGGTGTGTTCTGCGGCCCGGTGTAGGGAGCATTGGGAAACGTGAACATCACCGAGATGTTCGCGGTGGCAGTCAGCGGATTGCGCACCCGGACCCGAAACAGGGCAACGGGCAAGGAAGTCTCGCGATAGTTGTCCTTGATGACCGGGCTGAAGAATTCCAGCGCAATGGAGGTTGCGAAGGGCTTGTATGTACACCAGGCGCGCGGGAATAGGGCATGGTAATCCCCTTCGCCCGGATTCAGTCGCTTCCAGGCGGGCAGCACATCGTCGGTGGCTAGCGTTCGAACCGTCGGCTCTCTGCCCTCGATCTTCTCCCGAATGTGAAATGCTCCCTGGGAAAGAAAGCGCTCCTCGTACCTCCCCACCTTCATTTGCCAGGGACCAAAAGTGCCGCAAAGGTTGTACATGAAGTTCCCCGCGCCAATGCCACCAAGCGGAATTCCCTTCTTCACCCGCGCCAGGGTGTTCAGGCCGGTTGGCATATTCTGGCCACCGGATTCTTCGGGCATCAAAGCGATCGGGGGAAAGCTCCCGAGTGGTCGCGTCCAGGCACAGGGCGGGATGTCAAAATTGTTAGGGCTGGATATCGCGGAGGTTGCATCGGTCGGGGCCGCCTTTCCGGGAACATCCGCGCGCGCCATGCTCTTAAGAGGGCTACCGATCAGCGCCAAGCCGGCGGCGCTGGAGGAGCCGCGCATGAAATCACGTCGGGAAAATTTGAGTTTGTCCATGAGGCCATCGCTCCTTCCTCGGTTTGGGACTCGCGCCGGTTCGGTCAACCGCATGACCGACCCAGGGGGGCCGGCGGGTATCCATGAACGACCATGATTGGACTTGGTAACAAACCCCGCGGAAGGTGTCAAGGGATCATGCGCAGGGAATTCTCCATTTGCCGGCCGGTCTCATGCCACCGCTGGAAATGCCAACAACTGCCAATGTGGGCCTGTTTGGCGACTGCCGGGAAGGGAAAAAGTCATGGCACGAATGAAGCCGGAGACGCGCGCCGCGTGGGATTGGTTCCTATTCCACCTTAGCTACCCCACTGACCATAGCCTGGTGGCGGGCTGCGGAGGTCCTCCGGAGTTCTTCCGAGCGCGCCAATGCCTGGTTGGCAAATTCGGCCTTACCGAGCCGACGGTACGCTAGCGACAACTGAAAATGCACGTCTCCGTAAAAATCAAACGGAGCCGCCTTTTCGAGTTGGGGGACAGCCCTCGCAAACTGCCCCAAACGCACATACGCAGTCCCCAGCAGGCCGCTGGCTTCGACCATGCTCGGCTGGCGGCGAAGTGCTTCCTGCAGGTACGGGACCGACTTATCCGTTTCATGCTTCGCCACGTACAGGCGACCCAGCAGGCACAGCGTACGCGCTCTCGTGGGATCCAGCGCCAGGCTTTTGCCCAGCTCCGCCCGCGCCTGGTCGTATGATTTCTTGTTCAGAAACAATTCCGCGAGCGCTTCGTGGAGTTCCGGGCCGTCTGGGCGCATCTGGATCGCGAGTTCATATTCCTGGATGGCATCGTTGTCCCTCTCGCGCAAGGCGAAGCCTTCGGCCCGCAGTTGGTGTGCGCGCCAGGAATCGGGAAACGATTCTTCCAGCCGGTCGAAGCACTCCGCCCCGAGCGCCTGGTAGGCTCGCGCCAGCCAGTAGCTGGCCTCGACATTCTCTTTCACCTCGGCCAGCAGTTGCGCGAGCGTATCCGCCGCGCGCTCGTATTGCCGCAGCGTAAATTGTGTTTTGCCGAGTAGAAGCCGTTGCGAAGCGGTTATAGCCTTTCGAGATTGAAGCCAAGCCGCGCAGGCCGCATAGCGATGGGCGTGGCAAGGGTCCAGCGCCGTCCCCTTGCCCGCGTCCTGCTTCTGAGCCTTTTGCCAGGCGGCGAAGTCGGCCTGGAAGGCTGCTCTCGCTGCCAGCCCCTGATCGGTTTGCCCTGTGGCCGCATAGAGACCTGACAATAGAAAATACTTGCCCGGTCCTTCCGGCGCTGCTTGAAGGTCGGTCAACAGCACCCGAGCGCGTTCGGCCGATAGTTCGACAGCCGGGAATTCTTGCTGCAGGGTGAGGAACTCAGGGGAGATGTTCCAAACGTGGCCGACAGCTTCCAGGGCGGGCGCCGCCAGGCCCCTCTCCAGTTGCGTTTCGGCCATGCCGAGCCATGCCCCTTCGTTCTGCGCATCGAACCGAAGTTCCAGGTGAAACTCCGCGTCCGCTTTCTCCAAATTGCCTGCGCGCAGGTAGGCTTCACCCAGGGAGGTATGGAGGCCAGTTTGGCGGGGTTCCATTTGAAGACCCTGAAGGTATTCATCCGCGGCATCTTCCCATCGGGCGCGCTGGGCGAGCATGTCGCCGAGAAAACGATGTCCCCAGGCTGAACCGGCATACAGCCGCGCCCCCCGATAAGCCAGGCGCGCGGAAAGATCCAGGTAGTCGTGGCCGAGTGTGAATGATGCCTCGGCTTTGTCGGGATCCAGGTCCGCGAGCTGGCGGAATTCCGCCGCCGCATTTCGGAAGTTGTCCAAGTTCATGTAGCACGTGGCCAGCGCACGGCGGACCTCGCGGTTGGAGGGGTCCAACTTCACCGCCCGCTGGAGTGCCGGAACCGCTTTATCCGGAAAGCCCAGTTTGAGATAGTCAATGCCCAGGATGACGTCGAGCCCAGGCAAGTCCGGCCTTTGCCGCAGGGCTTTGGTGAGAAGGTCCGCAGCCAGCTTGTATTCACCGAGGCTGTGATAAGCGAGGCCGAGATTCACCTCCGCTTCGAGTAAGGTGGGGTCAAGAGCCAACACTTTCTTGAATTCTTCTACCGCACGATCAGGCTTCCCTTGCCTCAGCGCTTCCTGACCGGCGCGAAAGTGCGTGGCGATTTGGGTTTCATCCGTGGCACAACTCGCGAGCCTCGGAGCGGTGGACCATAAGATAGGAATAACTAATGCATAGGCCAGCGGCAAAAGCACACGAAGGCGACACTTCAGGCAGCCTGAAACGGCATGCCGAACACCCTTACCCACATAGGTCACGCTTACAAGCGAGTTGGCATTAGTTTGATGCGAACGCATGGAGAAACATTCAAAGAGCGCAAAGGTGGCGGGGGAAAAACCTGAAATTGCACCGCTCCGGCTCGACGCTTACTCGGCTAGCACTTGTATTCTACTCGATTCGGGTCTTTCGGAGAAATCTAGCACCGCCCGGGCGGCGGGCCTCAAGCCAGCGCCGGCGGGACCACAGAGGATGATGCTGCCCCGCTCAACCTGCGCGGGTAATAACAAGAACGGGCGCGTGACCCATCTCTCTAGGATGGGCCGCGCGCCCGGAGACTGCTCTAAAGCCCCCACTGCGGCTCTAGAAAGTAAACCTCAAAGCGAACTGAATAACGCGTGGCAAATTGTACTGTCCACTGATCACACCGAAGTTGTCGTTGTTTCCACCTTGTGCTATGCGACAGCAACCTGTGTTCGGCGGGTCAAACTGCGGTCGGTTGAACAGGTTGAAGAACTCCGCCCGGAATTCCAGGCCGAGCTTGTCTTCGGGCCCGAACCTCGTGTTCTTGAAGAGGGCAAAGTCGAAGTTGTTCGCCCCAGGCCAGCGAAGGTTCGGCTCGGTGCGCGAATCGTTCCCGTAAGTGTAGGTTGTAGTTGGGGTAAATACCGAGGTGTCGAACCATTGACCCAGCCGGCTCTCGTTCGAACCCGATGTGGATTTGGTTGAGCCGACTCTGGTCGCTCGGGTGCCACCAGCGTACGGAACGCTACCCAGCACGCCCGACCCGCCGATGTTTAACGGGAAGCCCGTCTGGAGAGTTGTGAAACCATTGATCCCCCAGCCCGAGATAATCCTGCTGGCGACGGGGTTGAGACTATTTCCCCACCTCTTGCCCTTGCCCACCGGCAGGTCCAAAACGTAGGCCACGACAAAGCGCTGAGAAACGTCAAACCCATCCAGGCTTTTCTCACCGCGGATGTTGTAGGCGTTGTTATCGCCCCAGGATGGTGAGGCCGCCTCCAGCCAATTCAGCTCCGAGTTGGTATTGGTGATCAACTTGGCCACCGTGTAGCTGGCCAGGATACTGCCACCCGCCCCGAGGCGCTTTTCAACCTTCAACTGCATCGAGTGGTAGGTCGAATTGCGGTTATCGGGCTCGGCAATCGCCAGGCCGTCGTATTGGGGGTAAGGCAGCAAGAGGTGTGCGGCCTGCACATTCGGCTGGGACAGGTTCCCCGAATCGATCAGGCCGTAGAACGGATTCGCGACGGTCGCCTTGAGGGCTGCAACATCATAGCCTGCGCTGCCCGGCCCGCCGTCCGGCGCTGGTAGATACGGTGCGGTCAACTGGTCGATTTGCTGGTTGTGCATGGGCAGGTGTGTGCCCTTCGAACCAGCATAAGCCACATCGATCAGCGTGCCATCCGGCAACTCCCTTTGGACGTTGAGGTTCCACTGCTGTACGTAGGGAATGGGGTTATTGGGAACCGGCACCTCGGCGTTGCCCTGACGGTCTATCCACGCCTGGTTGCGTCCTGGAGGCTGAATAATCCCGGTCGGCCAGGGGTTGCTCAGGACGTTATTCGGCGTAAGACTATTATCCAGGGTCGCCAGCCACGGCGTATTGAAAGTGTTGATGAAAATGTTGTGGGGCGCATCATCCCATGCCACGTCCAGGCCCAGGTAGCTCAATCCGTAGCCACCCCGGATGACGGTCTTATCCTTCCAGCGGTAGGCAAATCCAAGTCGAGGCTGGAAGCCCGTCCACGACTGATCAAAGATAGCCCGGCTGGGGTGCGCAGGAGTGTTTACCAGCGTAATGGCCCCTTTTATCGTTCCAAAGGGTTGTCCCGTTACGGGGTTGGTCACACCCGACATGGCGCTCGACAGGGGACTGGTGGCATTGGGCAGAAGGTCAGCTTGCCGATCGAAGCGCTCCGACCAGCTACCCTGCACGTCATAGCGAAGTCCCAGGTTCAGAGTCAAATTCCGGGTAGCCTGGAAGGTATCGCCAAAGTAGAAAGCGCGATAGATCATTTGCTCCGCCATGAAGGATGGGGTGGTGACGCTGCCGTCCCCACCGTAACCGAGCATGAAAGAAGCGAAGCTGTTGCCCGTCGGCGAGGCGCTTTGACCGTTTGCAGAAGTCATGCTGTTGTGAAAGTTATATTGCCCGCTCGGGCTGTTGCTCTGGTAGTAGTTGTTGCGGAGCAACCGCAGGTCCGCACCCATCTTGAAGGTATGCGCTCCCTTGATTTTCGTGAGACTGGGAGTCAAGCTCCAAGTGTCGTCACGGCCGCCAATCCCGCTTCCGACTCCCACGGCGGGGGTGCACCAGCCCACGGTGTACCCATCGGCGCAGATCGCCGGGATATGGGTGTAGCCCACCTCCTTGTTCAGAATCGTCCAACCGGGGCCAAACTTCGACAGATCGATGCCCTGGGTCAAGGGCGTTCGAAGGTAATTGAAACGGGCATAACCTATGCGCATGTCAAGGATCGTCGTGGGCGAGAAGGTATAGGTATCTCCCAAGACAACGGGCTTGCTCCGGTAGGTCTCGGTGCACCGGTCGGGGCAGATCCCGTTGTGGAAGGGATCTTTGGGAAGATCGAGCATAGTCCAATAGGTGAACCGGCTAAAGAACCTCTGCTTATCGCTGATGTTGAAGTCGACTCGCTCGTTGATTTGGTCGGTGTCGCCCCCCACGCTCATCGCCTGGGTATAGTTGTTATTGTGCGTGTACTGGTCGCCAGGACCTGTTGGTGCAGGCCAGTAGGTTTTGAATACCTGGGCGCTGGGGTCAATCCGGTTAGTGGGGATCTGGTTGTTGTCGAACTGCGTGCGAGTGAAAACGCCAGGCGTCGCGCAAGCAGGGTTGTTGTACTTGCCGCAAGTGGTCAGGGGATCATAAATGGGGATGACGTTTCCACTCGCGTCCAGCAGGCCCGAGAAGTCCCCGTTTAGCATTTGCGGGGTAGGCACCGTTCCGGTGATCGCCGTGCCAAGCCGCTGGCGGAAACCCTCGTAGCTCGAGAAGAAGAACAATTTGTCCTTGATGACCCGCCCGCCGAGGTTGCCGCCGAACTGGTTCTGGGTAAACGGCGGGATAGGCTGTCCTGCCTTGTTGAGGAAAAAGTCGTTCGAGTCCAGCACCTTGTTGCGAAGGAATTCATAGACAGAACCGTGGAACTCGTTGGTGCCCGACTTGGAGGTGAGGTTGATGACCCCGCCCGCAAAACGCCCCCATTCAGGTCCAAGGTTGTTGGTTTGCACTTTGAATTCCTGCACGGCATCCTGCGTCGGAATGATGGTGACGACGTTCAGGTAGGACCCTTGCACCGGCGAGCCATCCATATAAATGGCGCTCTGGCCGGCCTGTCCGCCGCCGATTTGGAAGTCACCAAAGGAAAAGGGGTTAGCTCCGACCGGGCTGCCCATGGAGTTGTCGCCATTTCTCGGGTGGCCCTGAGGGACGACTCCAGGCACGAGAGAAACCAGCGCCAGGGGGTTGCGTCCGTTCAAGGGCATGTCGGTCACGCTACGCCCTGCGACAACCTGTCCTAGGTCGGAAGTCTGAGGCTGGAGCAAGGGAGTCGCTGCCGTAACTTCGATGCTTTGGTTTACGGCCCCGACTTCCATCGGAATGTCGATTCGGATGGCGTTCTGAACCTCGACCACAATGGGCTCGCGGGTGAAGTGCTTGAACCCGCTTTTCTCCGCATCGATGCGGTAGCGGCCCGGCACGAGGTTCACAAACGTGTAGGACCCGGTGGCATCCGACTGCATGCTGCGTTTTTCCGAGGTCCCGGTATTGGTCAAGGTGACCGCCGCATCGGGGATCGCTCCCCCCGAGGCGTCGATAACTGTGCCGGCAATTGAGCCGTAAAAGGTCTGGCCCATGGCAAATGAGGACCAGAGTCCAAGAAGCAAGAGTAGACTCGCAATTGTAAAGAGTGGAAGGCTCTTATTGCGTATCATTCGACACCTCTCTTCCTGTCAGGATTGTTAGGCCCAGACGGCGACGCGGTACGAAGGACTGCAAGAAGAAACCTCAGATACTGTTTCGCGATTCAGCAATTAGTATTCCAATAGTACTCCACATGTATTTTCAATGGGTTAGGGGCGCTTCTTCTGACACAAATACATAAAACGGGAGATGGAATATGAACTTCCATCTTCTGGGCGCAAGCCCAATTACTCCGATGGTCAACCATACCTCTTGGAGGCACTACGCAGCTCACAGTATAGCCAGTGAGATACATCTCGGGGAAAGGGGGAGTCATAGACAGGTCGGTCCTGCGGAGGAAGCCTCAGCCCTCCGCCCAGCCGAATCAGAGTCCTAGGCGCTCGTCGCGAAGTTGCCGATGTCGATGACCTTCACTTCATAGGCATTCTCGCTCAGCAGCGCTCCAGAGCTTGCGTGGACAGAAGCCACAAATCTCCAGTCGCCCGGGGCAAGTTCCGTACCGGCGGGAAACGGCATTTCCACGCGCCCGCCTGGGACGACGCTGCGGATGCTGTCCGCAGGCACATCGACTCTAAACTCGCCAAGTGAAATGTGGCCCGCCGGGCCGCGAAGTTCGAACGTAACCCGGCAATTATCGAGCGGCTGCCGAGTGTCGTTCACCAACCAGGCCCCCGTCAATGCCATCGTCTCAGGTTTTCTCTCCAACCGGGCTGCGGGCAATTCAACCATCGCCAAAACAGGTTGCATGGCGCGCTGGAGAGCCCGGTATCCGGCCTTGGGGACTCGATTGTAGCTGAGCACGCTCCAACCGATCGTCAGCCAGCCATCCATAAACATGAAGTGAAAGAACCCGCCCAACTTTTCATATTTCACCCGACGATAATGCTCGACTGCGAACTGGATCAGGCGTGCCTGGTAAGCCTGGCTGTTGGCGATGAATTCTTCCAGATTCTTCCCTTCCGGAACCCCGGCGATCACGAAGGTCGAGCGCGGTTCAAAGCCTTTGTCCACCCAGTCGGCATTCGGCGGCCAAAGCTTCGTGCCCAGCAGTTCCCGCATTTCATCCGGGGAGAGCAGGCCTTGCGCGCCAAATTCCGAAACCACTGGCGCGCCGGGAATCAGCTCGAAATTGTGCACGTCACCATAGTACCAGCCCGGATAAGGGTGTTCCTGGAACGCGCAGGCTTCCGAGACATAGCGCGATGAGTCCTCTTCCCGCGCGGCGACCGCCAAAGTCGGGTCGTTATTTTCGCGGTTGGCCGGCTTCGGTTCGTTCTGGCACGTCCAGAGGCCAATACAGGGATGATTGTAGAGATGATGGATCATCGCCCGGATCTGCCGTGTCGCCTCCGATAAGAAGGCAGTATCAAGCGTGTAATCCCACTGCAAGGGGAAATCCTGCCAGACCAGAATGCCCGTCCTGTCGCAGGCTGCGTAGAACTCATCGCGCGTCACGTGCACGCAGACCCGCACACCGTTGATGAACGCCTTGCGCAGCAGGTCCATGTCCTTGGACACCTGGGCCTCAGTGTAATGTGCCAGCCATTTATCGGGAATGACGCTGCTCCCGCGAACAAAGAAGCGTTCGCCGTTGAGACGCCATTCGCCATGTGCGGGATCGAATTGAATTTCACGTATTCCCACCTTGGACTCGCAGCGGTCGGCCTCGCCCACGGCGAGGTGCCGGTTACTGCCGGCACGCCCGAGGACGTTCCCCTGCCAACGAGTTTGCCCGACGGTAATAGCAAGATCGGCGAACCCGGCTTTGTGTAAGGAAAATTCCACCTCCACCAGCACCCGCGCGGTGCGCTTTGAGGGCGTGCCCCCGGCGGGCGGAGCAGTGGGAGAGTCCCCGGTCATCCTCGGTGAAAGTCTGGTGGTGAACTTTGTAGAACGAATCTGTACGCGGGCGCGCCATTCGAGATAGACGGCGCCGATGATTCCTCCCGTGGGTTCCATTTGCCGCTCGAAAGGGAGCCACTGATTGAGGATGCCTTTGATCTGGCGCTTATGCTCGAACCAAACCTCTTTCGGCTCCTCGCGAGGCGCGTTGACAATCACCTCAAGCAGGTTCGAGCCCTTTTTCAGCAACCCGGTGACTTCAATCTCAAAGGGCTCGAAGTAGCCTTCGTGTTCCCCAAGAGGCTGTCCATTAAGGCTGACCTGTGCGAAGTAATCGACTCCGGCGAAACACAACCAAACTGGTTTGGTGGGGAGGTCAGGACTCACCGTGAACCGCTGCCGGAAAGCCACGCGGCCTTGAAAATCCGGCAGACCAGCAAGGTGCCAGTTGGAAGGGACCCGCATCCGTCCGGCGCCCGGCAGGTTTGCGCGGTCCTCGCGAAACGAGCCGTCCCGCTGCAGAACTGTCCTAGCGACTGGCGAAAAGGCCCATTCGCCGTCGAGCGGAACGCGGAGGCGATCAGGAAAGAAGAGCCCAGACATCGGGCCGGGTTGGACCGAGCGCGGCGAGTTTGCACCGGCCTCCGCTTCCGCAGCCTTCTGCGTGGGCGAAGTGGCAGCTTTATCCTTGGCCGCCGCCAAGGCGGCAAGCTGGACCAATCCAGCAGAGATGAAATTTCGCCGAAACATTTCCCAACCTCCTTATCTGAATCGAAGGGGTTCCTTCATCAGCCTGTGAGTGACAACCAATCAACGCGCTGCCATCGCCGCCTGCACCCGCTGAGCATTCCAGGCCTGCGCGGTGATGGTGGCATTTTTCCGAGTAGCAGGCTCTCGCCACAGCACTTCAACGCGGAGCGTCCGTTCCTCACCCGGAGAAAGCCAGAAATAGTTATCCGAGGAATAGAACGCCCGCTTGGTGCCTGCAATGTCAATCTGAGTCAGGAATGTCGGCATGTGTCCGGTATTGCGGACGCGGACCTCGAGGTGGCTGCGGTTTGCACCAACATCTTTGACGGAGACAATTCCAAGCCGCAGAGAAGTCCGCTCGGCGGCAACATGTTCCTTAAGCCACGGACCATGGTCAAAGCGGAGCGAGGGTTGGGGCGCCTCACGGTACTTCCTGCGGAATTCGGGGTCATTCATCAGCTTGAGAACCCGCGGCCAGTAAACGGACCGCGAAATGAACTCGCCGTCCGCCATTCTTAATTCGGCAACGACGAAGAAGAATCGGTCCTCCAAGTCATCCGCGATGGCGAACTCTCCCATATCGAGGTCCGTGACCGAGGGACCGGGTTTGACGTTCACCTTGCGCTCTGCGTGCCATCGCGCGTGGAATTGATCGTCAAAAATCTGGACGGAAGCCGTCAGGTCGGTGAGTGCAGGCGCGGGGGCGTGCGCGATGCTGAGCTGCACCGGAAACCTTTCGCCTTTGGCCCAGATGAGTTGGGGAAGGCGGGCAAGAATATGCGTGGGCTCGTAGGTGTGTTTGAGGAAGTAGTACGGCGCCACCGGCTGGCCGAAGTAATCGAGCATCTTAAAAAACTCCAGCGGCCAGGGATCGTTGAAGACCCAGGGCATGAAGCCCACGGTCACCGGATAGTTGGCCTGGAGCGAGTCGGAGATGATCCCGTCAAATTCGCCTGCCGCGATTTGCACGGCCTCCGAGAGGCTCTCGAGACTGGGCGCGGTCATATCCGCGTATTGCGAGGCGCGACTCAGCATCGGCACGACGCGCGCTTGCCGGAAGGCGTACTCCATGAAGTGGTAAATGAATTCCGGATGCGTGCGCGCGAACTCCTCGCTGCCGATGTCTGCCAAGGGCTCGGCAAATTCGCTCTTGTCCACCACCTCCAGCACGGACTGCGGCTCAGGCATGGTCCACAGGCCCGTCTCGCTGATGAACGGAACCCAGCGGTAGAGATATTGGTACCAGGTGGGATCCATGTCAGGGTAGGTGTGCAGATCGCCCGGGTCGGGAGTGGTGCGAATGAACGGACGGGAGGGGTCGAAGATGGCGAGCGAGCGCTCGATGATTCCGATGGTCGTGGTGTTCCCAAGGCTGTAGGGATTGAATTCGTTTCCGCCGCAGTAAAGCGCCAGGGCCGGATGGTTGCGAATCCTGAAAACGATCTGAAGGACTTGCGCTTCCCAGACGTCCTGAGGGAAATCCGGCGTGTCGGTGTTGGAAATAGGAAAGTCCTGCCAGACCAGGATGCCAAGCTGGTCACAAAGCGAATAGAAGTCTTCGGTCTCCATGAACCCGACGCCGTTGATGCGCAGCAACTGGATTCCCGCTGCCTGCGCCGCGCCCAGCAGCCACGCATAGCGCTCCTTGGGCAGGTCCAGGAGAACATCCGTCACCCACCAGTTGCAGCCCTTGGCGAACATCGGGCGGCCGTTGATCTCAAACCGCCAATTGTCCCAGCGGTCCTGCGTGCGGGGGCCGGTGGTGGGAAGCATGCGGAGCGTCCGGATGCCGTAATCGAACTCCAGGCTGTCGACTTCCCGTTCGCTTTCCATCAGGGCCAGCTTCACGCGGTAAAGGTGCGGATCGCCCATGCCGTTGGGCCACCAAAGTTTGGGCGAGGGGATGTGCAATTCCTCCTTCACCCAATTCCGTCCCTCATAAATGTGCAAGGGTATCTGCCTGGAATATACCGGGCGAGGCATCGACTTATCGAAGAATTGGACCAGCAGCTTGACGGGGACAGTGACCGGCTTGGCCGTGGAGGCGTCGCGATATGGGCTGAACATCACCCCCGTCCAGGGATGGAGCTGGAATTCCAGCGACTGCGCGTTGGCAAACACTTCCGTCGAAAGCGCAACGCGAGCCTCAGCCGGGCTCGCTGACTCGGTCACCAGGAAAGGCCTTTGGAGGTGAAGGCGGGGAACAATTTCCAATCTCACGCCTCGCCACAGCCCTAGCGGGAAGAACTCCTGCACGCCAATGGGCCCCGGTTTGTGCAGCATGAAGTGCCCGCCACCCGTGATCAGCCCCAGCCCCCCGGTGAGTCCCCAGGGCAGCACAACCTTGCCGGGAAGCTCCGGCTTCCAGGCTTCGCCCACCCCGTAGTTGGCCGCCTTCACTTCCACAACCAGTTCGTTGGAAGAACCATCGCGAAGCAGGCCGCTCACTTCCACGTCGGGGCCGCCAAACATGCCCTCATGCCGGCCGAGCAACGTGCCGTTCAGCCACACGCGCGCAAAGTAGTCAACCCCGTCGAAAGAGAGGAAAGCATATTGGCTTCGCGCGCCGGGTGGCGTCGCAAAACTTCGCCGGTAATACCAGACTTTCTCAACTACCCAGGAATACTTTTTGGAATTGCGGTGCTGGTAGGGGTCGGGCAGCTCCCCTGCCCGGAAGAGAGCCCACTGCACGGAACTGGGCACCTCGGCGGAAATCCACTCCTGGCCCTGGTCGAGGTCCTGGAGCCGCTCGATGGGCGCGTCGCGGTAACCGAGTTGCCATCGCCCGTCAAGAGCAAGGTGCTGGGATCCTGCGCGCGGAGAAATGTAATAAGGCTGCCACAGAGGTTTGCCTTCTTCGGCCGCGCGGAGATAAGAAACCTGACTGAATAAACAAACCGCGAGGACAAAAACACTTGATTGGAAATGACGATGCATGGCGGGCTGAAACTCCTTCTTCAAGGGAGACCGCAGGCGGAGTCGGCAGGCGTGACGCTAGCATCAGCAAACCCGAAAGTCAATTGAGCTTCCCCGGAAGGGATTCAAAAGCTCTTGAGAAGGAATTTGTTCTTCCCGTCGCGTAGAGCCAGTTCCTCCCCACGAGATTCCATATCTCTCCGGAATTCCGCTGCGCAAAAACAGGAATTTGAGTTTTACAGGGGGCGCAGAGCGGTTGTCTTCAATCCCTCCGAGCTCTCGGTTGGACGGCCTTTTCTCCAGGCTCACTGTAGTCAGCGGCACCGTCCTTGATTACGCTTGATTGCGCGCCGCTAGACAAAGCCGACCTGCCCTGGAGGCAGACATTTTGCGCCATTGATTTCAGACACTTCAAACTGGCGCTCGGGGTTGTGTTATGTTCTAGCAATTCGGAGGGATTCGAGATGAAACGATATAACCATAACGAACCAGGTACGGATGGAATCGCAGTTGTCAGAACCTCGGTCTATAAGGGAAAGGCCCAGCCGCCCTCTTTCGATCCTAGTCGCCGCCAAGCCCTGAAATCGCTGGCAGGCGCGGTTGCTGCCATGACTCTGCCCCTCATACCGGGAGGGACTGCCGCCCAGGCCGCCGCGCATGGGGGAAATACTCCCGAGTCGAAGCTGGACGGCAATCCGCGCTGGTACGGATTCAACCTGCTCGAGTACTTCTCAACCGATCCAGACTGGATGAAATACTTTCCTTACAAGGATGACGGGTTGTTTAAGGAAGACGACTTTCGCTGGATTCGCGATTGGGGATTCACCTGGGTTCGCCTGCCGATGGACTACCGGTTCTGGACCGATTCCCACGACCTGAAGAAGATTGATGAGAAGAAGGTCGAGCCCATCGACCGGGCGGTGCGCCTCGGCGAGAAGTATGGAATTCACGTCAACATCAGCTTGCATCGCGCGCCCGGGTTCTGTGTGCTTGATGGTCTGGATCCGGTCGTGACCGGCATCCACGTGACCCCGGAAAAAACGAGTTTCTACAATGATTCCCCCACGCTTGATGCCTTTGTCCATCAGTGGGCTTTCTTCGCGCGACGCTACAAGGGCTCTTCGAATAAGCAAGTCAGCTTCAATCTGGTGAACGAGCCCTTCTGGCCCGTCACGCAAGCGGAAAGAACTCAACTGAGAGAGAGCATGAAGGGCCAACCCAAGGAGGCCATCGACCGCGCGATCGAGGCCCGTGGTGCGAAGGAATACGCGCGAGTGGCTCGCGCCGCCATCGAGGGGATCCGTGCCATCGACCCGCAACGATTGATTGTCAGCGATGGCTCTTCTGGTGGCGTGACTCTTGTCCCCGAGCTTTTTGGCACGGGGGTGCTGCAAAGCCCCCACGACTACTTTCCCCCGGAATTAACTCACTTTCAATGTGAGTGGGCCCGCGGATGGGCGACGCGCACCGAACCTCCCACTTGGCCGCTGAAGGACAGCAAGGGCAAGGTGATCGCCGACCGGAAGGCCATTGCCGACTTCCTCCGGCCCTGGCGCGGAATGGCGCAACATCACATTCCGATCCACTTCGGCGAAATGGGCGCTTACAAGCACACGCCCCCCGACGTCGTGCTCGCCTGGTTCGATGACACCCTCGACCTGATGGGCGAGTTACATAGCGGGTGGGCGCTGTGGAACTTCCGCGGCCCATTCGGCGTCCTCGACACAGAGCGCGCCGGCACGAAGTTCGAAGACTGGCATGGCCATCAGCTCGACCGCGCCCTTCTGAAATTGCTGCAAAGTAAGATGGCCTGAAACGCTCGGTCGGACACCCGGCAAGGTGGTTGTGCCTTGACCGGCCATCAACACGCGCGTTCCTGCCTGGAGACGCGAGGACAATGAGGATGAAAACTTCGAGACGATCATTTCTCGGAGCCGGCGTCGCCGCGGTGGCCGCTGGCTCCGCTCGCGTTACGGCGGCCAGCGGCCGGGCGGACTTTCGCGACATCGTCCGCTTGCCCGATCACGTGACGGCATACGCGGAAGGTAAACCTCCTCAGCGTCTGACTCGCGTCGCCGAGCGCTGGCGGGCTGACGATATCGAAATCACCACAGAATCGAAGCAACGCGGCAAGGGGGCCGAGCTTTCGATAACAATTTCCTCGCCGCGCAGCGCACTGACCCGCGTGCATCTGAGATGGTCCGGTGCGATGGAAGATGATCTTCGCTTTCTAGGCGACCATTGGGAAAGATCGTATGGCGACCTCGAGTGGCGGGGCTATGTCGGCGAGCGCATCATGCCCTGGTATTTCCTCGCCTCCCGGCGCGATGCGATTTACGGCTTTGGAGTGAAGACCGGCGCGAGCGCGTTCTGCTTCTGGCAGGCGGACCCGCGGGGTTATTCGTTGTGGCTGGACGTGCGGAACGGCGGGGGCGGGCTCGAACTCGGCGAGCGCAGGCTCTCCGCAGCCACCGTCGTGGCACTCGCGGGCCATCCCGGCGCCACACCCTTTCAGACCGCACAGGAGTTATGCCACGCCCTCTGCGATCACCCGCGTTTGCCGAAAGCCCCGGTGCTCGGTTCCAACGATTGGTATTACCTGTATGGCGAGAACATGACCGCGGAAGGCATCCTGCGCGACGCGGATCTGCTTGCCGAAATTTCTCCCGTGAAACCCGTTGCCCCCTTCATGGTGATCGACATGGGTTGGAGCAAGGCCCCCGAAGGTGCGGGACCGTGGAAAGGGGACAATCTGCTTTTTCCGGATATGCCTCGGCTGGCCGCGGAGATCAAGAAACGCGGTGCGCGGCCGGGAATCTGGGTCAGGCCGTTGCTCAGCGCCGAGACGCTGCCGCAGGCATGGCGCCTCCCCCTCAATCGCCCGGAAGGTCCGTATAAAGCCCCTTTGCAGGTGATCGACCCCAGTGTGCCCGAAGCGCTGGCCCACATTCAGGAAGGCTTGCGCGAAGTTGTGGGCTGGGGATTCGAGTTGGTCAAGCACGATTTTTCGACTTACGACATTCTGGGGCACTGGGGCCACCAGATGGGGGCGGACTTGACTTCCCCCGGCTGGCATTTCGCCGACCGCAGCAAGACTACCGCGGAGGTTATTCTTCAATTCTACCGGGCGATCCGCGAAGCGGTGGGCGACGCGACGCTGATCGGCTGCAACACGGTCGGGCATCTCGGAGCGGGGCTGTTCGAAGTGCAACGCATCGGGGATGACGTCAGCGGTCGCGACTGGAATCGCACGCGTCGAATGGGGGTCAACGCGCTCGCCTTTCGCTTGCCGCAGCACGGCGCGTTCTTCTGTGCTGATCCTGATTGCGTGCCCATCACGCGAGATGTTCCGTGGAAAATGACACAGCAGTGGCTGGACCTGGTGGTTCGCACCGGGACGGCGCTGTTCATTTCTCCCGACCCGTCGTCAGTCACCGCAGAAGAGAAGAAAGCACTCAAAGCCGCATTGGCGGCGGCTTCGCGGGCGCCGGCGAACCCTCAACCGCTCGACTGGACGGAAACCACAGCCCCAAAGCGCTGGCTGCTCGGTGGCGACGTTACGAACTTCGAATGGTTTGGTGAGGAAGGAGCATACCCGCTCTCAAGGTGAATGGGATGGCCGTCCTGTTTCGCAGCAAAATCTTCATCAAAGATTGACTTCCGGGCAGGCACCTTGAATAATGCCCCGGCACTCTTCGGCGTACTCCAGTGAGCAGCAAGCCAAGCGTTGGCACAATGGGGACTCCTCCTTCGACTCCGGACGGTAAAACCGGAAACTGGAAACTGGAAAATCGAAATTCGCGGAGCGTATTTTTCGAGTCGGGAGCGCTGCCGAGAATCCTGCCATTGACCGTTATCCTGTTGGCGATGGGAGTGCATTTGTCCAGCCCGCCGCGCCACGCCGGCTCGCAATCGTCCCGGTCCGCCGAGCAAGTCCCCCTGGGTTTCAGCCCGCAGAGTTACCGTGACGCGAGTCGTTGGGAGCAGCGCTTTCTGGAGTTGCCGGATGCCGCTCGTTGCGACAGATATCTGCGTCGCCTGACCGCGCGCCCACACGTAGCGGGAACCGCGGGCGACCGCCACGTCAGCAAGCTGATTTACGACGAGTTCCGGCGCGATGGGCTGAACCCTCGCATCGTCGAGTATCGTGTCTTGCTCTCCTACCCCAAGCGCATCGCCGTGGAATTGGTGGCGCCGGTGCAGGTCGCGCTTGCCAACCCAGAACCGCCCATCCCGGGAGACAAGGACACGCGCGTTCGTGATCCCCTGGCGCGGATGCCCTGGAATGCCTACTCGCCTTCCGCGGATCTGACCGCGCCGGTCGTCTACGCCAATTACGGCAACGCAGAGGACTATGAGCATCTCGCCCGGCTCGGCATCGAGGTGAAGGGCAGGCTCGTCCTGGTTCGCTATTTCCACGGCTACCGAGGCGGCAAAAGCCTGGAAGCAGAAAAGCGCGGCGTCGCGGGCCTTATCATCTACTCCGACCCCGCCGACGACGGCGCCGGACAAGGTCGAACCTATCCCAACGGCCCCTGGGGACCGCTCGGCCATTTCCAGCGCGGCTCGGTGGTCTACGATTTCCTGGTTCCGGGCGATCCGCTGACACCGGGATGGGCGTCCACCCCCGACGCGCGCCGCATCCCGCAATCGCAATCCAGGATTCTTCCCAAGATCCCGATGGTTCCGCTCTCAGGAGCGGATGCGGCCGAAATCCTGAAGCGCCTGGATGGTCCGGAAGTGCCGAAGAGCTGGCAAGGAGGAATGCCGTTCGCTTACCACGTCGGCGGCGGGGCCGCGAAAGTGCATTTGGCGCTCCAGATGGAAAACCGCGTGACGCCCATCTGGGACGTCATCGGGACAATAACTGGCCGCGAGGAACCGGACCGGCTCGTGGTTCTTTCGAATCATCATGACGCTTGGGTTTATGGCGCGGTGGACCCGGCGAGCGGCACGGCCTCCATGCTCGAAACCGCACACGCGTTGGGACAACTTCTGCGCGAAGGGTTTCGCCCACGGCGCACGATCCTCCTCGGTAGTTGGGACGCGGAGGAATACACGCTCACGGGCTCGACAGAGTGGGGCGAGCAGGAGGAGGTGAATCTGAGAAAGCATGCCGTGGTCTGCCTGAATGTGGATGCGGCCGCGAGCGGGCAGGATTTTTCGGTGAGCGCGGTTCCCGCTCTATTGCCCGCCATTATCGAGGCCACGCAGGCCGTTACTGACCCCGCAACCGGGCGGAGCGTCTTTGCGCGCTGGAGCGAGCGGCCTGCCACGGGCAATATCCGCAGCTACGCCGTTTCCGGCGCTAGGCGTGGCCCTGTCCCCTTCGGCGTGTTGGGGGGCGGATCGGATTTCATGGTGTTTCTCCAGCACGACGGCGTACCTTCGCTCGATATGCTTTTCGACGGGCCTTACGGCGTCTATCATTCTATCTACGACGATTACGAATGGATGGCGCGGATCGGCGATCCGGGCTTTCGATATCACGCCGCGATGAGCCGCCTCTGGGGGCTGCTGGCGCTGCGCTATTCCAGCGCCGACCTGCTGCCGCTCGATTACTCGATCTACGCGACGGAGGTCACGGCCTACCTCGAAAGCCTGGAGAAGCTTGCTCCCGCGGATTTCTATGCCAATGCGGTTCGCCCGCTGGTCGAAAAGTGCGCAGCCTGGAAGGCTGAGGCGGACCGGATGAATGCGCAACTCGAAACGTGGCGGCGCGGGGAGGGAGGCGAGGCTGCGCCATCAGAATCGCGCGCTCAGACTGCATCGGCGCGCCCGGAACGGGCTGGCGAAATCAATGGGAGATTGATGAGTGCCGAGCGCGCTTTCCTGGAAGAAGAGGGCATCCCTGGGCGGCCGTGGTTTCGCCATCTGATCTACGCGCCTTTGCCCAGCTATGAAGCAGAAACGCTGCCAGGCCTGCGCGAGGCGCTCGAGGCAAAGGACCTGTCGCGCGCCCGTGAACAGGCCCGACGGCTGGGGCAGGCGATCGAGCGCATGGCGCATACACTTCGCCCAGGAGTCTCAGGGAAAAACTGAACAGATCTGGGGGTTGGCGCTAAGGCGTGCCGGACTGGCTGGTCACGGAAGCTCTGGTGCGGGCGGATTGTTTTTCGGCGTACATGCGCGCGTCCGCTTCTGCCACGTCGTGCTCTCCGGACTGACCGCTGACGTGCGTGGAGAGACCCATGCTGATCGCGACGGAATAATCGCCGATACGGTGAGTCTCGTCCCATTCCGCCAGCTTCTGCTGGATGCGGTGGCGGACAACCTCGCCTCCCTTCTCATCGGTCTCCGGCAACAAGACCAGGAACTCGTCCCCGCCATAACGAATGATGTAATCCGACCCGCGCACGCAGGCCTTGAGGATCGAAGCGACCTGCGAGAGGATGTAATCCCCCATCAAGTGGCCGAACCGGTCGTTGACCTGCTTGAAATTGTCGAGGTCGGCCATGATTAGCGACAGGGGCCGGCTGTTGCGTTCGGCGCGAGCGACTTCCCCTTGCAGTAGGTCGTGCATGAAGCTGCGGGTGAAGACGTTGGTCACCGCGTCAATCATGCTGACCGCCTGCTCTGTCCGAGAATCAAGCAATTGCTGCAGGCTGGCGAGACGCAGCTTTTTGACTTCGAGTTCGCGCCTCATCACGTATAGCGCGACGACCACCAGGACCATCATGACAACGAACAGCACTTGGGGGGAAATCCGAAGTTCCAGGACATTGTCGTGCCAAAAGCTCCGGGGCATGAGCAGGGAGAATGCCCCCAGCGCCAGGACCGAGGCGGCAAAAACGATGAGAACCCAGAGTTCCCGCCGCTGCGATTCGAGCTTAAACAGTTCCGCCTTGAGACGCGACTGCGGGCCCAATTGCTCGGTCAAATCGGGCTGGTTTTCCATACGCTTGCCTCAAACGCTTCGCGGGAGCGGCGGAGCGCGCGAAGGAAGTAACGCAGGCCTTGAGAACGGCGCCCATTATACAGGCTTGAAGCCGGAAAGCAAGCCCCGGCGTAACTGCCTGGTTAACAGCTTCAAACCGCTGGCGACATCGTCACTCTCGCGCAGCGCTACTTGCCCACCTTTTCGGCAACCGTCTTCGCCTGCGTAAACAGCAGCAGGTAATCGCGCCCGCCGGATTTCGAGTCCGTCCCCGACATGTTGAAGCCGCCGAACGGGTGTCCGCCTACCAGCGCGCCGGTGCACTTCCGGTTCAAGTAGAGGTTGCCGACGAAGAATTCCTGGGCGGCTTTCTCGAGCTTCTTACGGTTCCGGGTGTACACCGCCCCCGTCAGCCCGTATTCGCTGTCGTTGGCGAATTCCAGAGCCTGGTGAAAGTCCTTCGCTTTCATCACTGCCAGCACCGGTCCGAAGATTTCCTCCTGGGCGACGCGCGATTTGGGCGAGACATCAGCAATGACCGTCGGCTGCACGAAATGGCCGGCGCCAGCGGCTTCCCCGCCCCCCGTCAGGACGCGCCCTTCCTGCTTGCCAATCTCGATGTAGTCGAGGATGGATTTCTTGGACTTCTCATTGATGACCGGGCCCATGTAGTTGCCCGGATCGTCGGCGGGACCCACCTGAATTTTCTCGATCCGCTGCCTCAGCTTCTCAAGAAAAGTGTCATAGACTGCCTCGACGACAATCGCCCGCGAACAGGCGGAGCATTTCTGCCCCTGGTAGCCGAACGCCGATGCCACCACGCCATCGGCTGCGGCGTCAAGGTCGGTATCGCTGTCCACGACAATGGCGTCCTTCCCGCCCATTTCCGCGACCACGCGCTTCACCCAAATCTGGCCCGGCATGGTTTTCGCTGCCAGCTCGTTGATGCGTAATCCTACATCGCGTGAACCCGTAAAGGCCACAAAGCGCACCTGTGGATGTTCAATCAGGGCGTCGCCAATCACGGAGCCGGAGCCGGTCAGGAAGTTCACCACGCCAACAGGTACGCCTACCTCTTCCAGCACCTGCATGAACTGGGCTGCAATGGCTGGTGACGTGCTGGCTGGCTTCAATACCACCGTATTTCCGGCTCCAAACGCTGCACTGGTCATACCTGCCATAATCGCGCAGGGGAAGTTCCAGGGCGGAATCACCGCACCCACGCCGAGCGGAATATAGACCAGTTCGTTCTTCTCAGCCCCGATGCGCGTCAAAGGCTGATCTCCTGCTAAGCGGATTATCTCACGGGCATAGTATTCCAGAAAGTCAATGGCCTCCGCTGTGTCGCCATCCGCCTCCGCCCAGCTTTTGCCCACCTCATAAATCATCCAGGCATTAAAGTGAAAGCGGCGTTCACGCATGAGATCAGCCGCTGCAAAAAGATAATTGGCTCGCTCTTCCGCGGGCACCCGTTTCCAACTCTCAAAAGCCTTTGCCGCTGCCTCCACCGCTTCATTGGCTTGCTCCACCGTCGCCTTGGCAAAATATCCGATCACCTGCTCAGGGTTGGAGGGATTCACCGAGGCAAACGTTTCCTGTGTGCTAATCTTCTGCCCACCAATCACTAACGGATAC
>JAIQGA010000151.1 GCA_020072925.1 Terriglobia bacterium
GGCGGCAAGTGGCCGCGATGGAAATCGTCACCCTGGTGACGAGCCCCGAGGAAGCGGTCGAATGCTTGCGGAGGCTCCTGTAAGGCCGACTTCGGTTGGAAACCAACTGTGCTATAGTTCCGGCCGCCGGGAGGCCAAAAAGATAATTCCACTCTATATCGCCATGCGCTGCTACGCCCCAAGACCAACATCTTGTGGATGGGTTCGTCCAGTAGCGGCGATTTTATATCGCCATTTTGTTGATCTCGATTCAAGGGCATCCTTGTTGAACCGTGGTTTTTGCGGATCAAATCCGCCGGTCTGGACACCCGAGAATGCCCTCTTCCCAGGCCCCCGGCGTGCATGTGGTCCATCTGGAACAAGGGCGAAGCGCCGTCCTCCTCGTCCCGGATCTGAAGGGAGAGGGGGAGATCCTGTACCAGAACGAACTCCTGGATGCGGCGGAAGCGGCCGCTTGGTCCCCGTCCGGACGCTCGATCGCCATCATGAGAACCCGCGCGCCGCGGCACGAATTCACCCGGGCGGGCGAGCCCGAAGTCGCCATCCTCGACGTCGCCGGCGGGGAGTTCTTCCCGCTGTGCGAGCCCGGCGACGCGCGCGGTCGGCCCCGCTGGGTAGACCAGAGGACACTGGAAGTCGGCGACGGCCCGACCGGCCGACGCTTCGAATTCTCGATACCGGTTTGATCCGGCGCGAAAGGAAGGATACGCCATGAGGATGTTGACCCCTCAAATCCTGGCCGATCTCTGGAAGGCCCATCGCGCGCAGCAGGCGCCTACCGATCCGGACCTCGCTGCCATGCAGAAATTCATGATCCTTCACAGCGACATGCACGAGTACTGGGAACGGCTCCTGACGGATCCCGACACGCCGCTCGAGGTTGACGGCGACAATCTCATGCTCCACATTGCGATCGACGCCGCGGTCGAGCGCGCGCTCGGCGAGGACCAGCCGCCCGGGCTGCAGGATCTGTTCTCAACCTTGATCCAGAACGGCTTCGAGGAAGGCGACGCCTTTCATGTCATTGCCCAGGCGATGCAGCACGAGTTCCTGATCAGCGCCGAGGCGGGGAAGGAGATGGATCTCAGCGGCTTTTTCCGGCGCGCGACCGACTATTGCCGCCAGGCCATGGAGCGCCGAGGTCAACCCTGAAGTCCCGGATGACCCGACGACGGCGCAGGGTCACTATTGGAAAAAAGTTGCTCCTGCTCCTGGACTTTGCCCCGCAGACGACCGCCAAAGTTCTTACGATCAATTCCCGGCCACCTTGACTAGGTCCGGGCATCCCAGAGTGCAGACACTCTGTCGCTGTTCACCCTTTGCTCATTATGGCTCGTCATTTTTTCTATTGACAAGATTTAGCAGGGCTATACAATCACAATAGCTGCGCCAGAACGGTCCACTGCCGGGCGAGAGTCAGGCGGAAGGTGACGGGGGGTTGCGACTGTGGCGCGCGCTCACCACAAGGGGAGGGTTTCCTCTCTTTACACATAGCCAGACGAGCCGGAAGGCGGACGCCGTAGCGGGTTCCGCGCGGGAATACCACGGCTGATTCGCACCCGGAGGCTTGGCGCCTGAATAGTCGAAAACTTGGCGAGGAGACAAGGAAATGCGAGCACACATACGCAGCAAAGCGGCGTGGTTTCTCCTTCTCTTCAGCGCAAATATTTGTGGGCTGGGGTTGGTGAGCGCGGCTCAGCGCCCCGAGAACGGGCAGTTTGTTCCCCACGAATTGTTGATCAAATTCAAGCCGGGAGTGCCGGAGTTCGTGCGCGAGGAAATCCATCGCGGGGTGGGCGCGCGGGTTGTCGGGCGATTCCGCGGGGACGAGCAGCTTCACCACATTCGTCTGCCGGAGGGGGAAGATTTGGACGCCGCCCTCGCTTATTACCAGACGCGCGCCGACGTCGAGTACGCGCAAAAGAACCTCATCTACCACATCACCGAGACAGTTCCCGACGACCCGATGTTCTCCCAGCAATGGGCCTGGAAGAACACGGTGACTCCGGGGGCCGATGTGGGCGCGACCTTTGCTTGGGACAAGGCGCGCGGGCGATCTACGGTCATCGTGGCGAGCATCGATACCGGCGTCGATTACATGCACCCGGACCTGGCGGCAAACATGTGGATCAACCCAGGAGAAGCGGGGCTGAATTGCTTCAACGGGATTGATGATGACGGCGACGACTATGTTGATGACTGCCGCGGTTGGAATTTTTGGAGCAATACCAACGACCCGATGGACGACAACGGCCACGGCACGCACACCAGCGGCATCATCGGTGCGCTCACGAATAACAGCACGGGCGTCGCGGGGGCGAACTGGGCCGTGCAAATCATGCCCTTGAAATTTACGAATGCCAACGGCGATGGAACGACCGCGTTGGCAGTTCAAGCTCTCGACTATGCCGTCGCGCACGGGGCGACCATTTCCAACAATAGCTGGGGAACCACCGGCTTCGATCCCGCCTTGCTTGACGCCATCAAGCGCGCCGAAGCTGCCGGCCACTTGTTCGTCACCTCGGCGGGTAACGGAAATCCCAATGGCAGCGACAACGATGCAACTCCTAATTACCCTTGCGATTTCAGCAAAGCCGATCCCGTCAGCAATCCCAAGCCTCCCCAAAACATTATCTGCGTGGCGGCGACCGACAGTTTCGATAACCTCGTCGGTTTCTCAAATTACGGGCTCACGACGGTCCAACTGGGAGCGCCAGGGGTGAACATTCTGAGCACGTTGCCGCATGCGATCTATGGCAGCGCGTCGGGCACCTCGATGTCCTCGCCCATCGTCGCAGGGGCTGCCGCGTTACTGAAAGGCTGCAAGGCCAACCTGCACTCCTTTATGATTAAGAGAATTCTGCTGACGACGGCGCGACAGACGCCAGCCTTGGCAGGGAAGACGGTGACCGGAGGGATCGTCAACTACCAGGCTGCCGTAAACGATAGCCGCGTAGGTGACTGCGAACCGCCCCCGGGCAAAGGGCAATTGACTTCGCCCCACGGTGGACCCAAGTGAGCGGACCGGGGCGTGGCTACTCCTGATCCTTCGACTTTCAACTTCCGACTCTCGACTGCTTTATCGCGGCAGGCATGTGTCTTCCACAAGGATGGCGTGGACCTCGCGGGGGCCGTGCACGCCCTTAATGAGGATCTGCTCGATATCGGCGGTGCGGCTGGTTCCGGTGATAAAGACGATGGAACGTCCGGAAAGCGGTTCTTGTGGCGTGCGCGGCATGTCGAGTCGCGCCAGGACGTCGTCGAGCGAAGCCACCAATTGGCTGCGGCGATAGAGCGCCACGTGGACGGGCGGAGCCAGCGAGGCGAGTTGACTGCCCTCCGTGGCGCTCGTGACCACCAAGCTGCCCGTCTCCGAGAGGGCAAAGTCGGCCCCGGTAATCCCTACCTGCGCCGCGAAGCAAGCTTCACGATACCGCGCTCTCTCCGCAGCGGGCACTGCCGAGTCTGCTTGACCCTTCGGATTGCCGGAAAGCGAATCGGCATCGAGCCCCGGCCACGTGAACGTCTCCACATTCCAGGCGCGCACTGCCTCTGCCAACCCTAACTCTGCGATCAAGATATTCCTGGAGAGCACCACGCTTGGAGCCTGGGCCTGGTTCACAATCGTGTGGAGGATGTCCTCCAGCTCGCGTCGGTTTGTCGCACGGTGATGCGCTCCACCCACTTTGGCCAGTTCCTCCTCGAATTTGGGAAGCAGTTCTTCGGGAGGGATGGCGGGCATCACGCCCGTCAAATCCTCCGTGGGGACAGGATTTGGGGGCGCGGCCGACGGTCCATCAATGGGGTGAGACAAGGCTTGCCGGATTCGCTTGAGCATGTCTTCCCGGGTGGTCAATGGGCAGGCTCCATTGGATTCTTCCGTTCGAATCTTCGGCGGGTATTCTAGCACAATCCGGCGGCGAAGCTAACTATTTGAAAAAGCTGGGGATGATTCACCAAGAAATTTATTCACAAAAAAGTGCAACCTTGCTACCATGTCCGTCATCTCAAACTGTCGGGCAACGTCTGAAAAGGCTTCCCTACATAACTCTGGAAGGATGAATGGAAATGCGGTCTGCGGTAAAGTCTTCAAGAAACGGCTATCGGACAATGTTGCTGAAAAAGCGCAGTGAGTTGCTGGCTTCCGCCAGGCATCAGCCCGAAGCCCTAGCTACGAGCGTACAATCTCCGGATGATGTCGAATTCGCGGTGAGGACCGCGGAGCAGGATGTTACTGCCGTCACGGCGGACCTGCGTACTCGGACCTTGAAAGAGGTCGAGCACGCACTGGGCCGCGTGGCGGGCGGAACTTACGGAATCTGCGAGAGGTGCGAGGAGGAGATTCCTCCCAACCGTCTCAAGGCGATTCCCTGGACCCGCTATTGCCTTACTTGCCAGGAACATCTCTCCCGGAACTAGAGTTGTCCCGACTTCCTGCTCTCTCTGCGCCGTAGACAGTTTGCACGGCCCAGAGAGAGCCCGGTAACGCCGATCCGGACCTAACGCCAAGGCAGTTACCCGGCGGGGCGCGTCATGCTGGCCGCGCAAGGGGCGTAGTGGCTTTTCCCGGCACTCGGCGTCTCTGGCGGGTACCTGCATAGTCGTTTCCGGGGCGCCGCGTGCAATCCCTCCAACCGGTTTGGGTGACACTCGGACCTGCATCTTGGAATCGCATCCTGCGGTGCGAGTCGGACATCTTGGCCTTCGGCGGTGGGCATTTCCACCCACTACCGCCTTACCGCACAGATATCCCTTTTGTAATCAATAACAACCGAAAGCCCGTTTGGTGAAGCAATTGCTCGTCCGCCTTACCCGTGTTATTGGCACGGGCAAAAGGTGGGGGCGAGCGACGTTGCATGTCATTCGGCATCTCAAAGCCCCTGCATTCCGAGTACGAAGGAGCCAGGACCCATGGCCTACGTTATTACTTCCACTTGCACCAAGGACGAGAAATGCGTCGAAGTCTGCCCTGTAGACTGCATTCATCCACGCAAAGACGAACCGAGTTTCGCCGAAGCCGCGCAGCTTTTTGTGGATCCAGGCGCGTGCATTGACTGCGGCGCTTGCGTTCCGGTGTGCGAATCCTCGTCGATGTATCCCCTGGATGAGTTGCCAGACAACTTGCAGGAATTCGCCGAGAAGAACGCGCAGTACTATCAGTAAGCGTTTCTCCTCTCCGTTACGCCGGGCTTCGGCCTGGCGTCTAATCGATCATCCAGAATCGCGAGTGCGTTAGCGCCGGCCGAGGGCCGGCGTGTGCCCGCTAAATTGGCATGGTCTCAGCGAGCGTTGGCATGCCTGGAAAATCGGCGCCCAACTCGAGACGGAATACTCGTCACCCAATTTCCTCGCATTGCCTGCCCGCCGTGATTTGAGCTAGATTACGAGTTTGACACAGGTCTGGAGATCCGCTGGCCGTCGGCGAGTTTCAAGCGCCGCGAGCCCTTGCAGGAGATGCATCCATGAAGATCACTGCCGTCGAGCCGCTCGTTTTGGGTACGAGTTGGCGCAATCTCATCTTCCTTAAAGTCAAAACGGACGAAGGTCTGGTGGGCATTGGCGAGTGCACCTTGCACAACCGCGAGGAAGGCATTCTCGGCTACTTGCCGGGCGCGGTGCGCCGGCACGTGCTGGGCTCGGACCCGTTCAATATCGAGGACCTTTCTCTACGCATGTATCGCAACGAGTTCTGACGCAGCGGACCGATCGCCATGACGGTGATGAGCGGCATCGAGATCGCCTGCTGGGACATCATCGGCAAAGCGCTGGGGCAGCCTGTCTGGCGGCTCCTGGGCGGCCGCTGCCACGAAAAGGTGAAGGCCTACGCGAACGCCTGGTACACGGTCGAGCGCCAGCCTGAGGAGTTCGCGAAGCGCGTGAAGGTGGTGCTCGAGAAGGGTTACCGGGCGCTCAAAGTCGATCCTTTCGGCCCCGGCGCGCTGGAACTGCCGCGGGAGGAGAAGGGCCGCTCCGTGGAGCTGGTGGCGGCCATCCGCGAAGCGGTGGGGCCGGAGGTCGAGATCTTCGTCGAGATGCACGGCCGCTTCAGCGCCGCGACAGCCATCGAGCTCGCGCGGATGCTCGAGCCCTATCGCCCCGGCTGGATTGAGGAACCCTGCCCGCCGGAAGATATTCCCTCGCTGAAGAAAGTCGCCGAGCACGTGAACCTGCCGGTGGCGACGGGCGAGCGCAACTACTATCGCTACGGCTTTCGCGAGGTGATCGAGTCCGGAGCGCCGGACATCCTCCAGCCGGATGTGATCCACGCTGGCGGCCTCTTGGAGATGAAGAAAATCGCGGCGCTCGGCGATGTGCGCTCCATGGTCATGGCGCCGCACAACTCCAACGGACCCGTCTGCACCGCCGCCAGCGTGCACTTCGATTTCTGCACCGCCAACCTGAAAATCCAGGAGTGCTTCGACGATTTTTCGGAGACCTGGGTAGTGGAGGCCGTTCCGGGCACGCCGCGCCCGCGCGACGCCATTTCTATCCGCCCGACCAGCCCGGCCTCGGTGTTTCGCTCAACGAAGACCTCATCCGCGAGCACCCCATGAAGGAAGGGTTCTTCAACATGTTCGAGCCCGACTGGCACAAGCGTCAGTTCATAAAGTAGATATCGCCGCTCGCAGCTTATTCACAAGAATGCAAATGACTCAGGACTTTGGGCCTGCCGTTGTGGAGCAGGCCGTTTTGGACGCGTGCGGGCGAAGATATCGTTGGACTCCGTGGCGTGCCACATGTGACACCGGTCAGACGGCGGCCTGACCGTCGCTAAGATAGTTCCCGCCGCCCCTCGAACCGTCGCCCGCCTCTCCTCCAACCACCTCTCGCGGGTGCCCCCGCATCACCGGCATCAAGTCCATGCCTCTGCCGGCCGATTAACACCGTTAGTCGTGGTGAATTCGCAGTAGGAATTAACCGGGAGTCTTTGGTCGGGAAATACCAGGGCTGATTCGCCAGGTCGGCAACCGCCGCCCGAGGTCGGGAAGATGCCGGACCCGGCAAAGCGCCCGACGTGTTCATCGCTCGAGAAAAAGCTGGATTGTTGTTGAACTGCGGCATCCTCAACGCTCCGCGGATCTAACTCGAATGCCCAATAATCTCGTTGACGGTTTTGATAGTGACGGTGAATCCGGAAGGCGCACGGAACGAGTCATGCTAGAGATCCCGATCCGGGTAATGTGCTTCGGGGGAAGTGCGGGGACATTCTCGGAGGACACCCACACCACCATGGTGAACAAGCACGGCGCGCTGATAGCTTTGACCCACCCTGTAGCCCCGGACGAGACTCTACGGATTGTTAATCTCGAGAACTTTCGCGAAGCCGATTTCCGGGTGGTGGGGAAAGCCCGCGCGGATTCTGGAGGGACGGCCCAATGGGGAGTGGAATGCTTGGAGCGGGACCGCACCCTGTGGGAAGTTGACTTCTCTCCCCCGCTGGACGCCCACAGCGAGAAAGCCGGCGCCTTGCTCGAGTGTGAGGAGTGCCGGGGCCAAGTTTTCTTTGCTCTCAGCTTGACCGAGGTGGACATGCTGGAATCGTCCGGACGGCTCGAACGACTTTGCCAGCGGTGCAGCCAGCTTACCTCTTGGGTCTACGCCGATGTGACTCGCCGCCCGAAGGCGGTCTCCGACCCCCAGCGGCCAGCCGCGCCGCCGCAACCCGCGAAGTGGGATGGGAGCTCGGAGCGGCGTTTGCACAAGCGCATCGCGCTCAAGCTTCCCGCCCTGGTGCGAAACCACAAGGGCGAAGAGGAGATCGCCAAGACCGAAAATATTTCGAAGGGCGGCCTGGGGATTTGCCTGGGGATGGATCTGGCGCTCGGCGACCTGTTGACTGTGGTCTGTCCCTACACGGTGGGTAGCGAACACCTCGGGCAAAAAGCTGAAATCCGGCGACGGGAGGTGCTTTACGCAGGCGCGAAGTGGTTTTACGGCCTGCGCTACCTTCCCAAATGATCCGCCCGCGCTCCGAATCCCTCCGCCCCCTCATTCCCGCGAAAGCGGGGACAGGCCGTAGAGACGCCCCGGCGGGGCGTCTCTACCACCGTCATTCCCGCGCAAGCTTGCCCCCGTGAAAACGGGAGCGGGGATCCACTCTGGTCTCCGTAATCTGTGGATGCGTCGACCGGGCTCTCACTTCAGCCCGAGCTTCTTGCCCGCGGCCAGCAGACCGACGACTTCGCGAAGGCGTTTTTTCTTCGTTTCCTCCCGCTTGGCCGAATCGATCCAGCCGATGTACGCCCGTCGATAGGATGGCGCCAGTTTCTCGAAGTAGCGCCACGCGCGCGCGTTGGCCCTCAACTCTCTTTCGATGTAAGGCGGAAGCACCGACACGGATGGCCGCGGGGCATCGCCGCTTTGGTCCGTCGGCGGCCGCTTCGCGCCCGGTGCCGCCAGCAAGCCGCGCGCCTTGAGTTGCGCGTAGCGTTGGCGATTGATGGTGGACCACCGACTGTCGGGTTTTCGTGGAGTGAACTTGCGCAGATAGCGGTCGGCGTCCAGGCGTCGGACGATGCTGTCGATCCACCCGAAGCACAACGCCTCCTCGACGGCGTCGTCATAGCTGACGGATTCCTCACCCGTATGACGCTTGTGGATCACCAGCCAAATCTCGGATTCTGAGTCGTGATGCTCTTCCAGCCAGCCTCGCCATTGCTGGCGGCTTCGCACTTCAAGCATTTTCAGTTTCTTCGCCGACATCAGTGTGCTTCACGAAATTAGTGCAACTGGTCCACCGGGACGCAAGTCGTCAGTGGTTAGTCGTCAGTTGTCAGTAGCGAATGGCCGTCTTCCTGCACGCGCATCGTAGCGGCGGCCTTTAGCCCGGCACCTGCCGGCGAATGCGCCTCGCGATGGAAAAGACGCAACACCGGAATGCGCGTGTCGCGCTACTGTGCCGTCCAGCCGCCGTCGATGAGGATGTCGGTGCCGGTGATGAACGCCGCCGCGTCGGAGCACAGGAACACTGCCAGCGCTCCGATCTCCTCCACCTTGCCCCAGCGGCCCAGTGGAATTTTCGAAACGAATTCCGCGTTGCGCACCGGGTCCTGGATCAGGACGGTATTCATTTCCGTGGCGAAGGGCCCGGGGCTGATACCGTTGACGGTGATATTAAAGGGTGCAAGTTCGAGCGCGAGAGCTTTGGTCATTCCCAACAGCCCTGACTTGCTGGCACTGTAAGCGGCGCGGCCGGGCAGCGACACGTGCGACATCGTGGACGTCATGTTGATGATGCGCCCGAACCGCTTTTCGATCATCCCAGGCACAAAGGCGCGCGTACAAAGGAACGGACCGTCCAGGTTGGTCTGCATCACCTGGTGCCACTCCTCAAGCGTGAACTCGTGAAGGGGCTTGCGAAGGTTGATGCCCGCGTTGTTGATGAGAATGTCGGGCACCCCGGCGCGGTTGCGGACCTGCTCGGCGAGCGCGGCGACGTCTGCCTCGCTGGTGACGTCAGCGAGGAAGGCTTGCGCCTTTCCTCCCCGGCTCGCGATGCTCTCTCTCACCCCCTCCAACCGTTTTTGGTCGCGTGCCACGAGCGCGATCCTGGCGCCGGCCTCCGCCAGCGCCTCCGCCATCCTCTTGCCGAGACCTTTGCTTGCGCCCGTGACCACGGCCAAGCGGCCGTCCAGCCGATACTCTGCCACTGCCATCTCCAGATGGGGAGGGTAACACAATAGGCGGGAAGAAGTTGGGATGGGCACGGCTCCCGGGACGACCCTCAAGCGTCGCGCCGCTCCTCCCCGTATTTCCCGCGGCTCTCCCTCTCCATACTCCCGCGCTCCTCCCCGTCCGTCATTCCCGCGCAACTTGTCCTCTGCGAAAGCAGGGGAGCGGGAATCCATGCCTTTTTCACGCACAGCGGCGGGCCAAAGGCCCCACGACTTCTATGTCTCGGGACGGAGCCTACACCCGCAAGTGGATTTCTTCCGCGTCCGCTGTGCTGCCACCAGAACGTACGCCCTCGCGCGCGATCATGGGAAAACCCCAGGCGACAAGGCAGGCTCTATCTCCTTGAACCCCGTTTCAGCACCTTAAGGTTATACCTCCGGTTAGCCGACTATACGGCCAAGTGACCTGTGAAATGTAAATCCTACGGCGTTACCGCTGCTAGTGGTTGCCATTACTGCAGTTCCGGACGAGCGTAAGGTTCCCCGCTATGCGCTATGCCACCGGTGCGTTTCTGTGGCGAAGCATATCTATTTAGGGCATAATCTTCTGTTTGAGTATTTCCGCCCCTCCCAACCGAGGGAGGTGACCACTTCCAATGTCAGTTCTCCGCAACCCCAATATTGTATGCAAGAACACCGCGCTTTGCGGTCATTCGCGGCCTCTACGCTCGGCAATAAAAGCGCCCGGAAGATGGATGGAGGCTTGCTCCCACACCGAGTGTACCCTCCACCAGATTTCGCCTTACATTGGGAAGTTGAAGAGTAGCATTGCTGCGGATTTGATAGAGAAATACTCCAGGCCGGGCGATCTAGTGGTTGATCCCTTTTCGGGATCGGCGACCATTCCCCTTGAGGCAGCGTTGAAAGGGCGTCGGGTCTTTGCATCGGACATAAGCCCCTATGCTCGGCTGCTGGCAGGGGCCAAACTTTCCCCGCCGCGTTCGCTGGAAAAGGCACTCCTTCAAATCGAGGAAACCTTACAGGCAGCGCGCCGGTTGAGAGGTCCAAATTTAAGGGATATTCCGGAGTGGGTTCGGAAGTTCTTCCATCCCAAGACCCTGAAGGAAGCAGTCAATTTCGCTGGCGCCTGTAGAAATTCAGGGAACGAATTCCTGTTGGCATGTCTCCTTGGTATCCTGCATCACCAACGCCCTGGTTTTCTTTCATACCCTAGTAGCCACCTCGTTCCGTACTTACGGAATAAGGCATACCCAAGGGACGAGTTTCCCCAAATGTACACTTATCGCGAGTTACGACCTCGCATGATCGCCAAAGTCGTGCGTGTATTCGCGAGGTTTTCGAATCCCCAAGTTGCCCCTCAAATCACCTACCGACAAGGTGCGATTCAGCATATTACATTTCCGTGGCGCTTCGACTCCTTGATCACCAGTCCACCATATATGAATGCCCTCGATTACGGGAGAGACAATCGTCTGCGGCTTTGGTTCATCGACCCGCATTCTGGCCCCCCGGTCGAAAGTGGCGTCACCCGACATGCGCGCGTGTTTATCGACGCGATGTGTTGCTTGGCATCCAAAGTCGACGCGGGCCTAAGACGAAGCGGCCATTGTGTGCTGATTGTGGGGGAAAGTGTCAAACGGTCTTTCCGCGGCCACCCGTCAAGTGTAGTTCTGCAAATTATGTCGGAGCGTGCGAAGTCATTGCAACTTCGGGAAGTTATTTCCGATGAGATTCCCGACGTACGGAGAACGCGCGGAGATATCAAGGGCGTAAAGGCAGAGCATTTTCTGGTCTTTCAAAAGACGTAAACGACCTATGCGTGTGAACTTACCTGACAAAAGCTACTTCTTGGGAAAAGACCTTCCTTCCAAGCCCGAAATTCGGGTTGTGAGCTATATTGATTCAGGCAACAATGCGCACATGTTCCGGGCCCATTCCGAAGAGCTCGGTCGAGATGTCGCCTGCAAAATTATTCCGAGGAAAAATCTGATCGGCGCCGACGAAACTCCACCGAGGTGGAGAACTGAAGTCCTAAAGGCCAATCGACTGCAAACGCAGGCTGCTGTGAAATTCTCCGATATCACGGAATGGGTGGAGGATGAGAACTCCATTGATTGCATAGTCCTCATCTCGGATTATGTTGAAGGCAAGAACCTCCGAACCTTCATCGATAGTAACAGAGATGAAATTACGGTAACCTTTGCAACTACCTTTCTGAAATCCATGTTGGATTTCTTCTACGATATGGTCTCGAAAGACGTAGTTCATGGGGACCTCCATGCGGGAAATGTGCTTGTTGCGGACCGATCGTCGTATTCCCTTGCAGGTGATCGGTACGAGTTCCGCATAACTGACTTTGGAGTGGCCAGCGCAACCAGTGATGCAACCTTCCGAGACGATTTCTACGAGCTCGCGGTCATGCTTAGACAGATTCTCGGCGTGATTGACTATCAGTCAGCGAGCCAGAAAGACAAGTTCACTTTCAATGTTCTCAATGACCATTTTCTAGCAAAACATCTTGTGGAGAAAGACACAACCCTCGACCCGCTTGCACGACGACCCCGAGAGCTGTTCGATCGCCTCATGGAAATTGATGCTGAGTTCGACAAGGCACAAGCACAAGACATTCCCCAACTAGTTACTCCATTTGATTACCTGAGCTGCGAACAGATCGGTGAAGCTCACAGCATTCTAAAAGCGCTATACTCGGATCTGTTTCTCGGGCTTTCGGACATTGAAAGCAGGAATAATCTCGTTCTAACTGGGCCCCGTGGATGCGGCAAAAGTACCGTATTCAAAAGTCTTAGCTTGCGCCACAGACACTCTATTGACGAAGCGCTACCCGAGCGGATGAGGTATGTTGGCATCTACTATCGCTGCGATGATTTGTATTTTGCTTTCCCCCGTTACAGTAGACCGGGACGACAGGAAGCGCTGGATCTACCAATTCACTTCATCACAGCGAGTCTATTAGCTGACGTCCTCACTGGAATAGAGAGGTGGGCAGCCTTGCACTTTCCCGACGAGTTTGCGGGTAGCGAATCGCGTGTATCAACAAAGGTTTGGCAGGCCCTCCGACTCACACCCCCTCAACAGCCTGGAGCCAACACCTTCAAATCAATTGTGAGCCGGCTTCAGAAGGAACGCCAACGTGCGGCAAATAAACAACGCTTCGTAAAAGTTGTAAAGCAGGAGTTTGGGCAGTACTTCGGGGCTGACGTGCTTGTCAATGTGTGTCAGATTCTTACTGAATCATTTTCCTTCCTGCGAGATCGGCCGTTTTATTTCTTCATCGATGACTATTCTTCACCCAAAATCACAAAAGACCTTCAAGAAAACCTAAATAGGATTTTCATGCAGCGAGCATCAAGCTGTTTCTTTAAGCTGTCAACTGAAAGCCCGGTATCTTTTTCAAAATCGGACATTGACAGCAAAATCTATGTCGAAGGAAGGGAATTCACCCTTCTTAACCTGGGCCTCGTTTATTTGCACGCCGGCACTGACGAAAAACTTCAGTTTATTGACGATGTGTTTGGCCGCAGACTCTCCGCTCCTCCGAATTATCCGGTCAGGGAGTTAACTCTCCTCATTGGGAGTAATAGCGGCTTGAAATACAACGAAGAGGCGCGACAAATTCGGGATAATCACAAATCAGAGTTTTGGGGCAAAGAGACCCTGTGCAAATTATGCAGTGGGGACATCCACTATCTGATAGGCCTTGTCAGAGACATGGTGGCTTCGTCTGGTGGTATATCTGGAATATCGGCAAACCGGCCAGCGCCAAGAGTGCTTCCCGCTGACCAAAACAGGGCGATCCGAGAAGCGGCTGGAAACTTTCTTAAGAACCTACGCGGTATCCCGAGACATGGGGATAGGCTGGTGGAAGTTGTCACAGCATTTGGGAACGTCGCCCAGTCATTCTTGAAATTTCGGGATTCGACTAACGAGTCAGGTCGCCCACCTCATCAGGCAACGAGAATCGAGCCTTACGAGCCCTTGACCCTTTCTAACGAGGCCCAAATGATTTACGATGACTTGACCTGCCCCCGTTCTTAGGTCCGATCATAATGTAAGTTCCGGGGTCGAAATCAACTCCTTGGTCAGGAAGGCGAGGGGCGTGGGGGGAGACGCCCCTCGCGCGGCGGCCTGGGCCGCGAACTCCTCGGGCGTCTGA
>JAIQGA010000152.1 GCA_020072925.1 Terriglobia bacterium
AATCAGCATGCGTGCAAAGGGCTGCCGGTCCTTGCCCTGGATGAATTCATAGTTTTGCCCGTTCTCGATAACCTCGTCGCCAAGATAGAAGACGTTGTTTTGGGTGAAATCTCCCAGGATGTTCTGAGGTGCATAGGGTCGCAGCATTCGGGCCATTCCGGTGTGTGACCAATTCTGGTAGATGTCCTGATGGCACATCTCGCAGGCGTGTGATCCAACGTAATCAGCTAACTCGAACCCACTTTTCTTGCTGGCGGGAGCGTCTGCGGGCGGAAGAGGCTCGGGCAGTCCGATTGCTCCGAGATAATCTTCAAATGTCCGATTGGGGTCTCGTGTGGACTGGTCGAAGATCGTATGTAGCTTCGCCAGGGCCAACTCTTTAAGCGGGCTTTCCCTCTGGTAGACCACGGACATCCAGCGTACTGCTTCGGCTTGGCGACCCAGGGCGATGTAGTCGAGCCCGATCAGGTACTCGATTTCTGGATCATCGGGATTGAGGCGGCGTGCCTGTGCAAGAAAGGTAAGCGATTCGTGGAGTTTCTTTGACCTCCCCTCGCCGGGCGGTAAATTCAAGCCTTCCAGGGTTCTCACTCGGCCCAGAACAAAATAGCAGGAAGCCTCCAATCCCTGCTGAACCTCGGGCCATTGTTTATCAGGGATGGCTCGGGGGCCGTCAAAGCGCTTCAAGTAATCGAGAGCATCGCTGGCGCTTTGCTCGGCCTCGGCACTCCGGCCCAGTTTTACTTCCGCATTCGCAAGCGGCACCAGAAGAAGGGGGGACTCAGGAAGGATTTGGAGCGAAGCGCGGCCATACTGGACAGCCCGGTCGAGGTCTCCGAGCTCAATATAAGCCTTGGCCGCAATCTCGTAAACCTCCGGCAACAGCCAGGAATCCGGATACTTCTCCAGGAAGGCCTCGGCTCGGTCGACCTTTGCGCGCGGAGCGCCCGCACGGTAGATCATCAAAATGGCGTCTCGCTCCGCACGGTCGGTAATCTGATCAATGACGGTGAATTTCCGGTCGGCTTTCAAGAGTAACGAATCAGTGTTCTGCGCATGCCCGGACCCTGCAAATACACACGCCAGGGCGAGCGACAACGATTGGAGAAGAACGTATCTTCTTCCCACCAGACAGTGTCCCAAGCGGTGTGCTGAAATCTCTGCATACATCCCAGCGTCCATTCCGCAAACCGGATTCCGTCTGCAAACACTGATCATTCAGTTGACAGAATTCTTGCCCCTGAATTACCGCCAGAGCAAATTCTAATTCCGGGGCCAGCCCAGGTCAATATGCAGGCGGATTTTGCGGGCTGAATCGCGAAATGCCTCAGGTCGTCGTTCGGATTGCAAGGACGGGGATAAATGCTTCGGGCGGCACCACGGATGTGTCGATCCACAACCGATTACCGGACTGTTCGAAAACACAAGACTGCCCATTCTGAAGAAGGGAAACCGAAGCGATTTTGCCGGGTACTGCGGCCAGGCTCAACCGTGGCTCGTGGTGGTCGATAAGTTCAAAGTAGATGGTTCCCTCCTTCGTCGTTGTGCGACCGGCCGCTACGCCCTGCACAGGACCGTAGGTGGTCTGGTAGATGGATTCGCCGTTGACATTCATCCATTCACCGATCCGCTGGAGACGTTGCTGCGCCTCCAAGGGGAAGGTCCCTTGCGGCGTAGGACCCACGTTGAGGAGAAAGTTGCCGCCTCGGCTGGCCACTTCGACAAGGGTTCGGATTAACCTTTCTGGTGACTTGAAGTTCCGGTCATCGGGGTTGTAACCCCAGCTGTCGTTCATGGTCATACAGGTCTCCCACAACTGAAAATCCTGCGGTAAAGGATGCGGGGCCGTGGGATATCTCTTCTTGGCGAGCGACTGGAGCAGCGCCAGGAACCATTTCTGCGGCAGGATCTTGGACAAGGCGATGATCGCCTCCACGGTGCCCGGCGTGATGTCTGGGGGGTCTTCCTCGGGTTTGATTGGGATACCGTCGGGGAAAAACTGCTCTGGCGTCACGTAGTCGCCGCCCGGCCCCAGCCTGTCGTTAACCAAAGTCTGGGGGCTCAACTCGTGGATGAGCTTATGGAAGCGTGGTGGATTGTACTTCTTAACCCCGAAGAGACCATCGAACCAGATGATGGCGACGGGCCCGTAGTCCGTCAGGAGCTTGCGCAGATGTGACTCCATGTAATCCAAATACGACGCCCATTGAGGCCGTGAGGGTTCTCCATGCCAGTTTTCACGGGCCGTTTTGCTTGTATCGCGAAAGCCGGGGTGATGCATGTCAGGTGGGGAATAATAAAATCCTAAAGGCATCTTCTGCTCGTGGCAGGCCGCGGCGAGTAGCGCCACTACATCTTTACCGTACGGCGTACACGTGATCTTGTAGTCGGTCCCAGGGGCATCGAACATACAGAAACCGTCGTGGTGCTTGGTGGTGATGACCATATAGCGCATGCCGGCTTGCCGGGCGAGTTTCACCCACGTGTTGGGGTCATACTCGGTGGGGCAAAACCGACGAGGAAGGTCGATGTACTCCTTCTCCGTGATCGGTCTTGAATGAGGAAACCATTCCGGCTTCATAATCGGCCACGAGGCTTCCACGCCAGCAACGGAATAAGCTCCCCAATGCACAAACAGTCCGAACTTTGCATCCCGGTACCAGCGAGTTCTCGCCGCGTCGCCGTATGCTGCCGTTCTCGAGATGGAACGTCGTTTGGAACATCCCGTACTCACAATCGAGGGCAACAAGGCACAGCTTCCCGCCACCCAAGCGGCCTTGGCTATTCCTCTCAGGCATTCTCGTCGAGTTTTCGTGGGCATGGTGGGTATCTCCTGCCAGTGAGGATGGCGGGCAAATGCGAACTGGTCACCGGTGTTCCGTCGCCGGCTGCCTACTCCGTTGAAGATGTCTCAGCGACGGCTTCGTACATGGCCACAACATTCTCAGGAGGAACGTTGGCCAGGATATTGTGAACCTGGGAAAAGATGAAGCCCCCGCCGGGACTCAGAATTGAAACTTGTTGCCGGACGTGCCGGCGCACTTCCTCCGCAGTGCCATAGGGCAGGATCTCCTGCGTATCGCACCCTCCGCCGCAGAAAACCATGTCCTTGCCGAATTCCGCTTTCAGTTCACCGGCATCCATGCGGGCACAGGAAATCTGCACCGGGTTAATGGCGTCCAATCCCGCCTCAATCAAGTCGGGCAGCAGTTCGCGGACCCCTCCACAACAGTGGAGCATGACTTTCACGTTGGCCAGTTCCTTGGCCCGGGCCCACATGAGCTTGTGGCGGGGCTTGAAGAATTCCCGATACATTTTCGGCGAGATTTGCGGGCCGTTCTGCATTCCCAGGTCGTCCCCAAACCTGACGACATCGATGAACTCCCCCACTGCTCCCAGAAACCTTTCCAGGTTATTGAGGTGAATCTCCACCAGGTCATCCAGGAATTTGTGGGCCTTCTTCGGTTCGGCAGCCAGGAGCACGTAGAAGTTATCGTTGCGGTAAAGGAACTGCCCGGTCTCCAGCAAATTGCCGCCAAACCCGCCCAGAATGGCCCTGTCTGTACTCTGCCGCAGACGTTCGGCTCCCTCCCTCAACCGCGCCGCGTCAACCCAGGGGCCTGGGGGACAGCCGATGGTGTGCCACATGGACTCCTGCAGGGCCTCAGGAATGGTGCGGGGCCCGTTTTCATCCGCGAAGGGATAATAGATTTGATCGAAGTAGAGCGCGCCTTTCGGCATGTGCGCAATCTCGCGTCCGGTTCGAGAGCGGAATACCCACCGATCGTCCACCTTTTCCGGCAAGGCCCAGCGCGGAATCTTGCAGGCTGTGCCGTCTGGCAACACCCAATCGGCCCATGACTCTTCATCCAGCGCAAAACCACGCCCGAGATCGACAATATCCACCCCGAATCGCTCCAGGACGTCCTCATCGACGAGAGCCAGTTGTTGAATCGGATCGTAAACTCGCAGGGTCTTCTGGGGAAGGCCGAGATGCTTGCGCAGTTTGGCATAGGCAATGGCGGCGATTCCCGAGGAAGGGTGGGCTGAGAGATCAACCGCGATTCGGTCGGGATCGCGGTGGCTGTAAACGGTAAGAATTCTTTCTCGCGAAGTCATAGGTTCTGCTCTCTGACCGACTGGCGGTCAAACGGCAATGGCTGACCGGCTTCGCCGCGGGCGTCCTCCCTCAGAGTTTGAGGTCGAATTCGCCCAGTTGCAGTGGGTATCTTCCGTGCTCCCTAACCAGCCTAACCACGTAGTCGTAGTTCAGCCCCGGCACGTTGCTGGGGACTGAATGATCCGACTGGAAAATGTAGCCGCCGCCTTTGGCCGCATTCAGCTTGGTCAATACAATGCGCTTGAGTTCTTCTTTGCTCGACTCCGCCCAAGCCACCACGTCCATGTTGCCGCAGAACCCGATGCGGTGACCGAAGCGGCGCCGCAGATCGATAACGTCCATACCCGCTTTGGCCTCGAGCGGGTTATAAGCGTCAACGCCAATCTCAACAAAGTCCTCGAAGATGGTGTTCACATTGCCACAGCCGTGATAGATCACCGGCAGGCCATGCGAGTGGCATTCGTCGATAATGGCTTTCACCCCGGGCTTGAAGTATTTCCGCCAGTATTTCGGCGAGAAAAACGTCCCAGACTTATAGGCCACGTCGCCCCAGATGACCATGCCGTCCAGCACGCCGCCTGCGGCCTTGATCTGGGCCCTGGCTATCTCTAGGGAGAAAGCGTTAATCCGTTCCACGAACCGCCCGACCTCGTCAGGGTACAACCCGATCCATAACATGACGTTTTCCGAGCCGATAATTCGCCAGAGCGTTTCCTGGGCTTCGCAGACTCCCCCGAAGGCGGGAAAGTCCGGCCAAGACGCATTCACGCGGTCCACATAGGGCGCCAGGTTACGCACGAAACCGTCGCCCACACCGTTGATCTGGTCATCGCCTCCGCGGAAGTAGCGGCGCTCGTCCCAAGGGTCGTCAAACTGGAAGGCCTCCATCTTTTCGATGGTGTCGGTGTCGAACTTCAAGAAATCCGGCATTGGGTACGCCAGCTTCTTGCGGATGAGAGCTTCGAAGCCGGTTCGGACGATGACTTCCTCTTCGTTCTCTTCGATAATTTCGAACGGCTTGATGTGGGGGTCCAGATTGGGATTGAACTGCATCCAGTCGAGGTCGTAGTAACGGTATATGTCGGTGTCAGGAGCGAGGCCCAATTCCTCGCGCCACCGTTTCAGAAAGCTGCCCCAGAAAAAATCACTAATGGGTACGCGATCGGGTTCAACGTGGCGCAAGGTCCGCTTCATGCGTTCCAATTTCTCAAGACAGTTGGCTGTCCTCTGCTGCATATACGTCCCCTGACCGCTGGGCTGGCCATCCCGCCACTGTTGCGGGCGTTTTGCCTATCCCGGCTCAACTTCGCTTGCTTTCGCCCGTGAAGTCTACGCGCAGACTGATTGAATGTCTAGGCGGCTGGTAGAGTAGTCCTTCGCAGAACCCTACCTTGCATTTCAAATTAGTGGGTGTATGCTTGCGGGCGCTCGGGACCTATAATCCCGTCTAAGGGGTCCCTATGCACCGCGTTGTTGTCATACTCGTCCTTCTGATGATAGGGGCCGTTCTGCCCTTGGACGCTCAGCAGCCTGAAGCCGCCACCCCTGAATTTGCTTTTCACACTCAAGTCAATCTGCTGTCGGTGGCCGTGCGGGTGACCGATCGCAAGGACAATGAGATTCACGGGTTGACTGCCAACCAGTTTTCGTTGTACGAGGACAGCGTTCTCCAGAAGATTTCGTTCTTCGACGCCGAGGATGAGCCCGTCAGCTTAGGGATCCTCCTGGATTTGAGCGGCAGCATGGAGGCTACAGGAAAACTGGACCATGCCAAAGACGTGCTGACCCGTCTGATAAGCACCATGCGTCCGGAAGATGAGATGTTCTACCTGCGGTTCCATCGTGAGGTCGATAAGATCGTAGGCTTCACCAACGACCCGCATCAAATCCTAAGGGCGATCTCCACCACCGGGCCCACAAAGGACGGCACCAGCCTGTACGACGCGGTGGCAAAGGCACTGTGCGCCATGCGGAGCGCCCACCACCGCCGGCAGGCGCTATTGGTGGTCACCGATGGCGCGGACCAGCACAGCCACCGGTCGCTCGAGGAACTCATCTCCCTCGTGCAGGCGTCACAGGTCCAGGTCTTCATCATCGGCTACTTCAGCAAAGAAGAATATGACTTGTATCGAAGTTCTCGCGATTCCAAGGTGGCGCTGGTGACCAACCAGGAGATCGACAACCCGCTTTTGGCCTTCAAACAACTCGCCAGGGAATCGGGTGCGGAGTCTTTCTTCCCCCCATCACCAGCCAAGCTTCAGCAGGCAGTCGATGCCCTCGCCCACCAACTTCGGACGCAATACACTCTTGCCTATTACACCAAATTAAAGGGCAGCGGTTTCCATCGCATCGAAGTGAAAGTGGCGCATTCGGGAGCACGGGTCCGGGCACGGCGTGGTTTCGAAGTAGACGAAAGAACGATGGCCGGCGGCCCACCCGGGCCATCGGCCAGATGCAAACAGGAAGAACTCCGGCCCTACCCGTACGAGTCCAAAACGACCACTCGGAATGGGTGTACCGTCTATCATGAGAACTTCCAAAACGGAGCCAGTGGATGGCCCAATAAGGAGCGCTTCCATTACCGTGCAGGAACCTACGAGATCCGGAGTGGCATGCGTGCGGCGAGGGAACAATACTTCTCTTCATCTCCCAACGCTCCTCCGCCCAGCGAGTTTTCCGCCGGCGATATCGACAGCTCGGCTCCGCCGAGAGGCACGCTGGTGGCCAACGGGCCGTGGTTTGATGACTTTAATGCTTCCGTCAGCGTGGAGATGAAGCCTGGCGGCGGAGCTGGAGATGTGGCCACCGCCGCGGGATTGGTCTTCCGCCTTAACGATCGCGGCTACTATGCCGTTATCCTCAGCAAGAGCGTTGGCTCTGGGGGTGTCCAGTACAAACTCATAAAGAAATTCCACCCCGAAAGTGCAGCTCGGGATCTTCTGCCTTGGGCACCAATGCCGCTCAGCGATTTGATAGGGGGGCGGCAGAATAAGATCTCGGTCCAATGTCGGGGAAAGGTTATTAAGATCCTTTTCTCTGGCAATTCCGTAACTAAGATCGAGGACTCGGACTTCGCTGAAGGGCTTGTGGGAATGATTCTATACGGAGATGGACGTGCGGTTTTCCGCGACCTGTTGGTCGAAGAGGTGTGCGACAGCCGGTAGCCCGGCCACTGCTTTTGTGACGTTGGATTCTCCCTTCACTGCAGAACGAATGGCGGGTCGGCGTCGCGACTGCGCGGAGTTGCGATCGAGATACTTGGAGTAAGAAGAGCCCACGCTCGGAACTGCGTCGACTTTGGTTGCCTGCCTACGTTCCTACCCCGTAAAGCCGCACCGCATTGTCGTGCAACAGCTTGCGCCGGTCGCGTTCATCGGCCGTGGCGATGAGTTCGTTGGTCAGTTGCACCCAGGTGCGCAGGTCACTGGTGATAGTGCACACCGGCCAGTCGCTGCCCCAGACGACACGATCCCACCCGAACTTCTCCAGGCAGTGCTCCACGTACGGGCGGACCGCTTCGAGATTAGCCTTGCCCGGCGCGCAGTAGGCAAGAACACCGGATACCTTGCAGGCGACATTCGGGTGTCGCGAGATCTCGTTAATGTACCCGCGCCAGGGATCCAACTGGCCCGAAGCGATGTCCGGCACGCCACAGTGATCCAGGATGAACTGCACCTCAGGACATTCGGCGGCCAGCCGCGTGGCCAGCGGAATCTGCCTGGCGAGCACGCACAGGTCGAAGGTGAGATGGTGTTTTTCGATTAAGCGGATATTGGCCGCGAAGCAGGTCCGCCGGGACAACTCATCCGGTTCGGTATGCAGGATCCTCCGGAGCCCCAAGAGGTTGGGCGACAGCACCGACTCGAGGTAGGCTTCGAAACCCGACTCCTCTTCGGGACGGCAACTGGCGATGATTCCCTTAATCAGGGAGCCGGGGGTGCGGGCGAGCGTGTGAACGAAGCGAGTCTCCTCTTGCCAATGCGGGTCGTCCACGCCGGACTCCATAAAAACTGTCGACTCGACGCTCGTCCCTTCAATCGCCTTAAGGTAATCATCGTATCGGAAAGCTTCACCCGCCAATTCGGGGATGCCCGCTGTCCAGGAGTAAGGGTATTGCTCCGGATAGATGAGGTGCTGATGGGTGTCGAGGATGGGGATCGTAGCGCTCATCGGGTCGGCTCCGTAGCAGGTTGAGGAAAGCTGTCGCGTCGAACTCCGATCGACGGCACCAGTTATAGAAGGCCGTTACAAATGCATCTCAGTAGCAATCCGGTCCGTGTTCTCCCCGAGGTCGGGCGAGCCTTTGTCGGCATACAGCCGTTTCCCGTCGATGCGAATCGGGCAACGGGTTGTTCGGTATGTCGTTCCGTTGCCGCGGCGGACCGTCTGCAACATGTCGAGCACCTTGAAGCCTTCGTGACCAAACAACTGGCTCCAGTCCAGGACGTCGGCGCACCAGATGTCGGCCGGCTCGAGTACGGCAAGCCATTGGGCGGTGGCGCGGGTTTCAAGGTGATGGGCAAGGATTGCCTTGATACGGTCTCGTTCGGTAAACCAGGTGGCGGGATCCTGAAATTGCCGCAAGGGTTCACAGCCGAGCAACTCACCGAGCTGTGGGACGCGTCCCATCGCCAGCGCGAGATAGCCGTCGCGTGTGCGGTATATGCCATAGGGGGCTCCCAGGTAGGCATGGGCATTGTTCGATGCCGTGCGCTGGGTTGGCTGCCCCCCGTCGTGGAAGAAAGTCGTTATCGCTTCAAACTGGAAGTCGAGCACTGATTCGAGCATGCTCACGTCCACGCAGCCACCCCGGCCATGAATGGAGCGCCGAACTAGGCATGCCAAGATTCCCTGCGCCAGATGCATGCCGCAAAGGATATCAGCGATGGCCAGACCCATGGGCACCGGCCCCTGGTCGGCATTACCGCTCAACCATGTGAGACCCGAAAGCGATTGCAGCAGCAAGTCCTGTCCCGGAAGGTCGCGCCACGGGCCCTCTTGACCGTAGCCGCTGATTTGACCGTACACCACCAGGGGATTCAGGTGCCAGACGCTTTCGTACCCCAGGCCGAGTCGCTCCGCGACGCCCGGCCGAAAATTGTGCATGACGACGTCCGCCCGGCAGACAAGCTTCTTCACCTGCTCGAGTCCCTCCGGGGTCTTGAGGTCCGCGACAAAACTCTCCTTGTCGCGGTTGATGGCGTGAAAAACCGTAGACTCGCCGTCTAGGATTACGTCCGACACGTAGAGCTGGCGGCACAGGTCCCCCGTAACAGGCTTCTCGATCTTGATCACGCGTGCGCCAAGGTCAGCCAAGCGCAGGCCGGCGCACGGACCTGAGAGGAATTGACTCAGATCGATAACCAGGATTCCGTCGAGTGGCGCCGATTCTTCGGGATTCTGTATCACGTCCGATGCACCTGATGCGTAGCGTTCCTTTTTCCGGAATGCATTCGAAGCGAAGACTTGCCACACAGCGCACGGAGAAAAGCGCCCGGGGTCGCGCCGCCTCACTGGTTCGGCATCAGGTCCCGGAGATCCCTATGCTTGGTCTCTACCCCTTCTTACCCTTTTTGTAGCACCTGGTCCTTGAAGTTCTCGGGATAGCGGTACTTTACGGTCTGCAAATGCTCGCAGTAGAGCACCAATTCTCCTTCATTCTTGAACACCTCATAGCTGACCCGGACCAGGCCCATGTCCTTGTATTTTGGCTGCTTCCCCAAGTTGGTGCGGATGGTGTAGATCGTGTCACCAATAAACACCGGCTTGATGAACCGTAGCTTGTCGTAACCGTAGCTGAAGGTGTTGACATTGTTGTGTGCCATCAGCCCCAGCCCGTAACTGAAGACCATGGAGCCCGCCACCAGCCGCCGGCCGAAAATGCCCTTCTCCTTGGCGAAGATGTCGTCCCCGACGTAGGGGTGCATATCCAGGACGAGGCTATTGAAGAGCATCGCCTCCCCTTCCGAGATCGTCCTGCGGATCGAGCGGTCTTTTCGCCCGACCTCGAACTCTTCGTACAACCAGTCCTCGGCGTTCCAGACTTTAATCTCCTGATGTAATGCGGGGGGAGTGCTTTCAGGCATTTCTAAGCGCCTCCTGAATTGACTTGTTGTCTTCGCCTACCCGCGGAGCCGCCTTGGGGGAGAAAAGAATCTCACCGTCAATGCGAATCGGGCATCGTGTCGTGTGGATTTCAACTCCATCACGCCGGACCATTTGGTCCATTCTCAACACCTTCCATGCCTCGTGAGCCAGCAGCCGGGCATAATCAAAGACATCTGAGCACCACACTCCCGCGGCCTGCAAAAGTGCGAGCCAGTGCTCTGTGGGCCGGGTTCTGGTGTGATCCGCGAGGACCTGCTGAATCTCATCCCGACAGGTAAACCACTTCCGAGGATCGTTGTACTCCTCGATTTCCGCGCATCCGATCAGCCGTGCAATCTTCATCAAATCGCCCATGGCGAGGGCCAGATAGCCGTTTTCAGTTGGATAAATGCCGTAGGGTGCCGCGAGATAGGCATGAGCGTTGAACCGCTTGCCTCGCTGCGGCAGCCGTCCGCCGTCCGCTAAATGTGTGGTAATGACTTCAAATTGGAAGTCCAGGATCGACTCCAGCAGGCTCACCTGAACAAATCCACCCTTCTGGGTCCTCGCTCGGCGGATGAGCGCGGCCAGGATACCCTGGACCAAGTGTGAGCCGCACAAAATGTCTACAACCGCCAGCCCCATCGGCACCGGTCCCTGGTCCGCGTTGCCACTGAGCCAAGTCAGTCCCGAGAGGGATTGAAGCAACAAATCCTGTCCAGGCTTGTCCTTCCACGGACCTTCCTGTCCGTAACCCGTTACTTCGCCGTATACAAGGCGGGGGTTCAATTGACGGACGGACTCCCAATCGAGCCCTATCTTCTCCATGACGCCGGGCCGGAAATTGTGAGTTAGCACGTCGGCGCGGACAATCAGTTGCTTTACAACTGCTAAGTCCTCCAGCTTCTTTAGGTCGGCGGCAAAGCTCTGCTTGTTGCGGTTGATGGTGTGAAAGACCAAGCTATCTCCGTCCACAATCAGGTTCTTAATGGCAATCTGCCTGCCCCCTTCGCCGCTCGGGGGCCGTTCAATCTTGATAACGTGCGCTCCCAGGTCTGCCAACCGCAAGCCTGCCGACGGGCCCGCCATGTACTGCGCGAATTCCAGAACGGTTAGGCCCTCGAGCGGCCGCATGGGACCTCCTTCGTCGATTCCTTGTGAATCGAGTTCAATCCAGCCAGGATCGCCCGCGGGTCGCCGCCGTCTCGCAAGTAATGCCGAATTGTGACGCCGGCGCGATCCTGAAAAGAGATGTACCCGGGATAGCGGGGACGCAGAAAAGCTCGCTCGAGCGCAGGCAGAGTATTGAGGAAGAAGTTCCGGCACGCCAGGTTTATCCGCTCGTCGGTCCACGCGGAGCGATGGCCAGGCTGCCCGCCGGTGTCGAAGTAAAGCGTCCGCTGGCAGACCGGACCTGCAACAAAAACTGCATATTCGAGCGCAGCCTTAATGTCTGCACACCGCGAGGAGATTGCGAGGCCCGCTCCGCCGAGAGTGGTACGGCAGCGCTGGCCGTTGATTTCCACCATGTCACCGTACTCCAACTGTCTATGGGCGTACCCGAGTCGCGAGTAGTTGTTGTATCCATACGCAAAGGGACAATATGCATAGCGGTCAGTGAGTGTCATCGTCTCGTAAACGCCGACTGGGTTGAGGTCCCAGATGATTGGATCGAGCGCGAGCGTCAGTTCCCGCAACATGCCCAAAGCCTGCTCGCCGACCTGCGATGAGACCACACAGTCCTCGCTCTGGCAAATATCTTCGCCAAGCGTTGAGCAGACCATGTAGAAGTTCATCAACGCATCCACCGGGATGCCGGGCATCAGCACCATACCCGCGCGGGCGACTCGCATCAGGTCATCCCAGGTTTGTGGCAGATCGCCCGCCGCCAACAGATCGGGCCGCCACGTGGCGACTGGCGTTGCGGCATCGATAGCAAGCGCCCATTGATGACCCTGGTAAAAATAGCTCTGATGTGAGAGCCCCACGGAATTCGAGGCCTGATCCTCCAAAAACGGCGCCGGCAGGTGTTCATCCAAGGGCAGGAGCAAACCCGAAGCCGCGGCAAGCCCCGCCCAGGGGTGGTCGATCACGAGCAGGTCGTAGCGCTCAGCCAATTGATCGATGCGCTGGTCGGCGAATTCCTGGAGAGAGCGCTTTTCCCAGATGACTTCCACACCCGGGCTTATTTCCGAGAAGCGCTGCGCGATGGCCGCCAGCGGAGTGTATCCCCGGCTATGGTTCCATGTCATCCCCCGCAAGCGAAGCGGTGCGGTTCGATGTTGCATTGTGAGATGGTCCCTTAGTTCCTTACGGGTTTGGTGTTCGACAAAGATAGTTTAACAAATTTCATGCTGCCTCCAGGAGTTGGACGATTTCGCGAATTGAATTGTCGGCTTTGTGCAAGGCGGCTTCGAGTTTGGAGTTGGGCTGTTGAGTGCTGTCTGGCTGCTGGCGGAACAGGGAATGTGCCAAGGGGCCGCACAGGCGTTGATGGAAGAGGACGAAGAGGACGGCGACTTTCACGCCCTTGTCGGTTAGCCGATAAGCGTAGTGCTGGCCGTCGCGCTCGAGCAGGCCGTGGGCACGCAGCTTGCGCAGGTCGTAGCGGAGTTGGTTCAGGCCGTAGCGGGTCAGGGGCAGCGCTGAGGTGTTCAAGACGGCTTGATGAATCTGGGGAGCGCGCCAGCCGGCCAGGCGCGTGCCGCCGTGGAGCAGAACTTCCATCAGACGGATCATGCGGGTGTCGTGGATCTTGATGCCGGGGAAACGGGCGGTGCCGCGCGTGACGGGCCGGGCGAGGCGCTGAAGAAGAGGGAAATCGACATGCACATTGAGCGCCTGAGCCTGGAAAGCCGTGAAGGAGTCGGTAATCTGCGCGAACTTCTGCCGCACGGCGGCTACATGCGCTAGCCCTTTCTTGAGCCCGAAGTCGGTGAGGTTGTTGGCGCAGAGTTCGTTGCGCAGGAAGGTGGAGAACTTCTCGTATTGTTTGAGGAAGCCGTTTTTCCAATAGGCCCGAAAGATGTGATGGCCATGCTCGATCTGCTCCAGGGTGGTGTGCAACTTGCCGCGCAGTCGGCGGGTGAGCCGGGTGCCGAAGATTTCCGAGATCTTGTGGGCGGTGAGGCGCCACAGCCCCAGTTCGCAAGAGCGCTCGAAGATTTTGTGAATGGGGAAGTGGCGCTTGAAGACAAAATTGCGGCAATACTCGACCTGGCGGACGGCGTAGAACCGCCGCAGGTTCAGGGCGGAGCGCTCGCGCCGGGAGAACTTGGGCCCCAGCACCAAGGTCCAATATTCCAGGCGCTCCCGAATCACTTCCGGCGTCAAGCGGTCCGCGGCAGCTTGCAGGGCTTGGGGATCGTCCACGGCCAGGAAGGCGTTGTCGTGTTTGCGGAAGGCGATGCCCTGCCGGTTCAGTTCGTTCTCGATGAAGCGGTGGCCGTTCAAACAGTAGGTGGTCTGAAAAGGAAAGAAGCTGGCCACGCGCATGACCATCGGTCCCAGGACCGGATCGCGGAGATAGAAGCAGTAGTGTG
>JAIQGA010000153.1 GCA_020072925.1 Terriglobia bacterium
CGAAGCTGCCTATCACAAGGCCGACAAGGCCATCCAGCAAATCGTTGACCTGCTTGCTGCAGCGTGATGTTACACCAAAAATGTTGAAGTATTCTTGTTTACGATCTCCGATTTAAGAATCTAACTGTCGATGATTCGGCGAGCGTGCGCCAGATGGTGGGGTTTACCCTGCGCGCGGCGGCCTATGACGTGGCTGAAGCGGTGGATGGGTGTGACGCCCTCTCCAAATTGTCCGGAGACATCCATCTGATCATCACTGACCTCAACATGCCGAGGATGGATGGGATTGAGCTGATTAAACAGATTCGCACGAATTCCAAGCACAAGTACGTCCCCATACTCGTGTTAACCACAGAATCACAGGCGACCAAGAAGCAGGAGGCGAAATCAGCCGGGGCCACTGGGTGGATCGTCAAACCGTTCAAGCCAGACCAGTTGTTAGCGGTTGTGGGGCGTGTGCTTGGGTAGACGGATTGCTCTGCTCCGCGTGAGTTTTTCAGCAAGCCTGCTGGTTCCCACGCGGACGGCGTTGCCGAAATTGCGGTCGATCTAATCGGCGACGATGCCCAGCCTCACCGCACCTCCACCGCGCGCCCGGTCCGCGCGGATTCATACACCGCCATCACCACCCGCATGTCGTGAACGCCGGAATCAATCGATACCGGCGCGGGCCGTCCCTCCCGGGCTGCCTCCAGAAAAACCCGGTGCTGGTTCAGCGGGTTCGCCGCGTCTCCAAAACCGGGCGGCACGACCTCCATGGTCTGCTCCACCCCCACCGGCCCGCCGAAGGCCTCGGTGAGCCCCCCGGAGTAGCGGACCACCCTCCCGTCGAATGGTCCGGCGCTCGACGCCATCGACAGCCGGCGATTGCCGCGATACACAATCCGGCCGCAGGTCCCGTGCACCGCGAGTTCCTCGCCATCGGCGCACCATGCCGTATCGAGCGTGATCATGGCGCCGGAATCCATCTGCAGCAGCGCCGTAGCGAGGTCTTCGCCTTCCAGCCCCGGGCAGTGCACGCGGCGCGTGAAACCCGTGGCCCGCACCACGCGCGCCCCCGTGATCCACTCGAAGATGTGGATGTAGTGCACCGCGAGCTGGATCAGGCAGCCTCCGCCGGTCTGCTCAGTCGAGCCGCGCCAGGTGCGCTTGCCCTCGAGGGCCTCCCGCGACCACATCATTCCGCCCCGGTGCATCAGCCGCGCGTAGCAGTGGACCACCTCGCCCAACCGGCCCTGGCGGACAATGTCCTGGAGGTCGTGCATGAGCGGTTGGTCGAAGTAGCTCATGTAGAGTCCGACGGTTCGCGGGGAGCGCCCGGCGGCGCGCGCGATGGCCTCGGCGTCTTCCAGTTTCGCGGCCACCGGTTTCTGCAACAATACGTGTTTGCCGGCCTCGATCGCGGCGATCGCTTGCGGCTTGTGCAGGTGGTTGGGAGTGTTGATCACCACCACATCAACGGCATCGGCCAGCGCATGGTTGTAGTCCGAGGTCGCCAGTGGCGCATCCGCGGCCAGGATTTCGGCGGCGCGCCCCGCACTCTCCGGGTTCACGTCGATGCACGAAAGGACCCGCACCCACGCGAGATCGCGGTAGACGCTCAGATAGTGCCCGGCCATCCCGCCCGATCCCACGAAAGAGACATTCAATCGCCGTGTCATGCCTTACCTCGCCGCGACCGATGGCGCGACGTCGTCCGCGGCATGGGCGGCCGCGTGCCGCGTCGCGTAGAGCGCCGCCGCCATTCCGCCCACGGTCACCGCGGTAATGCCCAGAGCCTGGGCCGGCGAAACCGGCAGGTAGAGAATCAACACGCCGCAAAACATGACCGACGAGGCGATCACCTTGTCGGTAACTCCGCGCTCATGGAAGAACAGCCAGCCCGCAAACACCGAAAGGACGATGCCGGCGCGCTTGATGCTCACCGTGATCACCACCGCGATATAGGCGTACGACCCCAGTTGAAAGAGCAGCGAAACCGCGTCCAGCAGGCCGGCGAGCGAAATCCATTTCCAATTCCCCCTGGTTGCCGCCGCGAAATCTCCGTGCTGTGCCTTGCCCCAGATCCAGAACGCGATGGAAAGCCCGAGCCCGTAGGCAAAGGCTTCCGTGAAAACGTCGCTCATCGTGACCAGCACCTTGTCGAGCGGGTTGGTGACCGAAAAAATGAGCGAGACCAGCAGCATGTACCGGCTGCCCTTTTCGTGGAAGATGGCCTTCACCGGCGCCATCCACCCGACTGCAAACAGGCGCCGGTTCATCACCAGCGAGCCGGCCACGATCAGGACCACTCCCAGCAGTTTCCTGGCGGCCGGCAGCTCGCCCAGTATGATATATCCGGAAGGAATCAAAAATACCGGCGTAAACGAGAGGAAGGGCACGCACATCGAGAGCGGGGAAATCTGGAGCGCGCGAAAATACAGCCACATCACCACCGTAATCAGGAGAACATTCAGAGTCAGGTAGATGAAAAAGGTAGGCGCCGCCGCCAGCCGCAGGGCGGAAATCCCGAACAGCGGCCCGCCATCGCGAATGGTCACGCGAGCGCCGCCCGCGATGCGCCACAACAGGACCAGTCCGAATGCCATCGTAACCGCCGTCCGGATCCAGAATGTCGCGGGAATCAGGTCGCGTTTGTCGAGCGCCCGCTTTCGCGCAACGTCGGTCAGAACGTTGGTGATCGACATGGCCGCGGCCATGGACAGGCCTACGGGCGAGAGTGCGACGTTGGACATCCGCTTCGGCGATCCGATGCTAGGCGAATCCCTGGCCCGCAGGCAAGCACCTTCAAGGATTATTGCATCGTTTCGCATGCAGAAACCTGAGGGCACGGCGCCTCCGGGAAGACGCTGCCGAGGGATCAGCGACTTAATGGGTCCGGAACGTTTCACAGACACACGCATGGTTCCCGCTCCGCGATGCAATTCGTTCGCCACCGCGAAACGAATCTGAGGTGCCAGGCGCGCCGTATAAGACAAATCGTCCCGCCGGGCTGTGTTGGTGTCGAGTAGCACCCGCCCAAACAACGCATTTGACTGTACGTCCCCGCACGCCGACTGAAACCGTTGCCTGTGCCGAGCCACTATATGCCTTGACACGCATATGCCTCTTGAAGTATATCAAAAGAGTGGAATCTGTTTTCGAAGTCATTGCGGAGCCGAACCGCCGCGCGATATTGAGCCTCCTGGTCTCGTCACAACAGTCGGTGGGAGAGATCGAGCGTCAGCTTCGTATGCCGCAGCCGACCGTGTCAAAGCACCTGCGCGTGCTGCGCGAGGCCGGTTTCGTGGAATCCACGGTGGACGCACAGCGCCGTCTCTACCGGCTGAAGCCAGAACCGCTTCAGGAGGTGGATGCCTGGCTGTCTCAATTCCGCCGGTTCTGGTCCCCTTACGTCGATGCTCTGGAACGCCACCTCGACCGCATGGATCAGTCAACACCAACGAAAAGGAAGACAAGGAGAAGACGACGCGGCCCAAACCGCGAACGTGACAAAGGAGAAACGAAATGAAGATCAAACTGACCAGCGTATACGTGGACGACCAGAACAAGGCCCTGCGCTTCTATACCGAAGTGCTGGGCTTCGTCAAGAAGGCCGACTTCAGCCAGGGGCCGTTTCGCTGGCTCACAGTGGCCTCACCCGAGGACCCGGACGGCACGGAGCTGCAGTTGGCGCTCAACGACAACTCGGCGGCCAAAGCCTACCGGCAGGCCATGTTCCAGCAAGGCCAGCCCGCGGCCATGTTCTACACCGACGACGTGCAGGCCGATTACGAGCGTATGAAAGCGCGCGGCGCTGAGTTCACCATGCCACCAACGGACGTGACGGCCTCCAAGATCGCCATGCTGAAGGACACCTGCGGCAACCTCATTCAGCTCACCCAACTGGCACGCTATTCACGCTAAGGAGAAGGAGATGACCGCTCGCGAGCAGTACACCCCGGGTCCGGCCAGCGGGGCGCAGGTACGACAGGACGGAGAGAAGTGGCCGCTCATCCTCGTCAGAGAACTGCGCCACTCGCCGGAAAAAGTCTGGCAGGCGCTTACCGACCCGGCGCATCTGCGCGAGTGGGCGCCCTTCGAAGCCGATGGGAACCTGGGTACGGTTGGAACGGTGAAGCTCACCACGGTGGGAGCGCCCACGCCGCACGTTTCCGAAACAACAGTGACGCGAGCCGACGCTCCCAAGGTGCTTGAGTACAACGATATCCGGTGGGAACTCGAAGCCTTTGGTGGCGGCACGCGCCTGACGCTGTGGCACAACATCGATCGCCGCTTCATCTCCATGGGTGCTGCCGGGTGGCACATTTGTTTCGATGTTCTGGATCACCTTCTCAGCGGAACTCCTATCGGCCGCATCGTCGGCCCCGAGGCCATGAAGTTCGGCGGCTGGCAGCGATTGAACGCCGAGTACGCACAGCAGTTCGGTATTGAAAAGCCCAACTGGCCGCCTCAGGCGGCTCAAAAGTCGTGAATCGAGGTGGATTGCAAAACAATAGAGGAGGTCCCATTGAACTGGAACAAATGGGTTCGGCAGACCCACCGCTGGCTGTCCATTGCCTTTACGGTGGGCGTCATCGTCAACATCGTCGCCGTGGCACAGAAGAAGTATACCGTCTGGGTGGGCCTCTTGGCGCTGCTCCCGCTCGCCTTGCAACTGTTCACCGGTCTGTACTTGTTCGTGCTGCCGTATGCCACCAAGTGGGGCAGCGGGCGACGCACCGACTGAACGGGCGGCCGGCCGCAGGACGATGGCCCGCAGGCGTGGGGCTGGGCGGCGGCCACCGGCGTGCTCTGGGGGCTCTCGTACTTCTTCTGGCGCCGCCTGCCGGCCACGCCGGCGAGCGCCTGACCGCGCACTGCCCTTATATGTCCAGAGCGATTCTTAATGCGTGCGAGAGGTGCGAGAGCTTCTGGGGCGAGAGGCTACCGACGAAGTCGGTAAGCCGGCTCTTGGGGATGCTGACCAGGCCGTCGCAGCCTATCCAGCTCGGATGTTTCAATCCATCTTCCGGCCCTACGGAGACCTCCGTTTCGAGTCCGTGACCACGTGTGAACACCGGAGCGCAGACGACCGTGGGGAAACGGGAATCAACCAGGGTCTGGCGGCTGACCACGGCCATCACCCGTTGTTTCTTAGGGTCTCGGCCTCCGGGATGGCGCAGCAGATACAGATCTCCGCGCTTCATCGCTCCTCCCAGAGATGATCGAGCGACTGGTAGGCGAGCACATCTTGCATCTCGGCGTTCAGCTCGTCGGCAAAGCGGTTGATTTTCTTCGCGTCGCGGGCGTTGGCGGCGGCGCGTTCGCGGTGGGAGAGATACCCGCGCAGCACATCGTCAATCACCGCCGACCGAGAACGCTTTTTTCCCGCCACGCGGTCGATGCCTCGAACGACTTCGCGGGATAGGGTGAGTGAGGTTTTCATTTTCGTTTTCATACTACCATTATACCACCTTTGGAAAACTGGGACAGGCTTCCACTTGCGGAGGTTGCAGGTTACGCTGAGCCCGTTCGCCTTTCCGCTGCGAACGGCCCTGAGCGCAGCGAAGGGGCTCAGGGTAAACTCCGCCAAAGTAGGTGCGAGAGTTGGAGGTGTACATGAAAAGGCCCGAGGAACCCGCCTCGGCATAAATCGACGAGAAGATAAAGGAACTTGGGGATTGGCGCGGGAAGACGCTCGCGAAAGTGCGCCAAATCATACACGAGGCAGACCCTGGCGTTACGGGGGATCTATATTGGAGGCTTAGGCAGGGGGTGGGTCGCCCCAGAGAAACTACCTATCTCATTGTAAAATAGGCAAATAAAGTTCTTGACAGGCTAAGATTGGAGAGTATACTTAACGACGTTAAGTTAGATTTATTGGTTAAGTAAGAGGGTGGCTTAAGTGACCGTCAAGGAAAGAAGAGCCAGGGAAAAGGAAGAGCTCAGGGCGGAGATCTTGGACGCTGCTCGCGAACTTTTCGCAAAGGAGGGGTACGAGAACGTCTCCATGCGCAAGATCGCCGAGAAGATCGACTATTCGCCGACCACGATTTACCTATACTTCAAGGACAAGGACGAACTATGCCGTTCAGTTTGCGATGAAACTACCGCCAAGTTGGTTAAGCAGTTCGATGGCATTGTGGCCACCGTGAGTGATCCCATTGATCAATTGAGGCGGGCTGGACAAGCTTACGTCGAGTTTGGTTTGAGCCACCCGAACCACTACAAAGTAACCTTCATGGGGTACGGGCTGACCGGACCTGTTGATCAGGAAAAGCTCCATTCTCAGGCCTCGATGGGTGCAAGGTGCTTCATGCACCTGCGAACGATTGTCGAAAAGTGCGTCCAGCAGCGAAAGATCCGCGCGGTTGACGTGGATACAACCAGCCAAGCGCTTTGGGCCACTGTTCACGGTATAACGTCGCTGTTGATAACCTATCCGGATTTTCCCTGGGTCGGCAAGGAGCGACTGATCGAGCAGGTGATCGATGTAATGATCGAGGGCCTGAAGGCGTAAATTTTTTTGTTTTCATGCTTAACACTGTAAAGGTAGAGATGAGTGTTAAGTACAAGATACAACGATAAGAGGCCGCACATGAACAAGCAAGTCTTCCCAATGATTTTCGGCATCGTGATAACCGCATTTCTGGCTGCGGCTCCCCTCTTCAGCCAGCAACAGCCTTCGCTTCGGCTCACCCTGCGCGAGGCGGTTCGGCTGGCGCTGAAGCAGAATCCCCAAATACAAATGGCCAACCTGAAACTGGCGGAGAGCGAACAGGACCGCGCTATCGCACGCTCGGCGCTGCTTCCACAAGCGAGCTTTGAGCTCGCCACCCGCGAGGAGCGTATCAACCTGGGATCGTCCTTTGGCGCTAATTTGCCCGGCATCCCGCATCACGCGGGTCCGTTCGAGGTGTTCCAGTCCGGACCTTCCTTCTCCATGCCGATCTTCGACTTGACCCTCTGGAGAAGCTGGCAGGCATCGCACCAGGCGGTTAAAGCCAGCGAGGCGGACCAGGAAACTGTGCGCGAACAGACCGTTTCGCTCGTGGTCTCGCAGTACCTGGCGGCGCTGCGGGCGATGGCTCAAGTGCGTGCAGCGCAATCGCGGGTGGATCTAGCCGCCGCCCTCTATGCCCAGGCAGCTAATCTGGAGAAGAACGGAGTGGGGACGAACCTTGACACGGTGCGCGCGAACGTCCAGCTCCTGAATGAAAAACAAGGACTGCTCGTCGCCCAAACGCAACTCAAGGTGGCGCTCTACGGACTGGTCCAGTTGCTGCACCTGGAACCTCGCCAAACGGTGGAACTGGGCGACGAGATGAGCTTCTTCGAAACACCCGAAATCACCCTCGAGCGGAGCATCGAGCGTGCCTACGCGAACCGGCCGGAAATGAAATCCCTCGCGTCACAGGAAAGCGCGGCGCACCTCGAGAAACGCAGTGCAAGCGCGTCGCGACTACCTAAGCTGACCCTCGGCGGCCTCTGGTCTTACCAGGGCAACTCCGCCGCTTCGGCGATACCCGTCTACACCTACCAGGCCTCCGTGGACTTCCCACTCTTCACAGGCGGACGAATTCGCGCCGATATGGCCAAGGCCGATATTGAAATCAGGAAGATCGGCCAGCAGAGGGCCCAGTTGCAGGACCAGATCGCCCTGGAAGCAAAAACCGCCGTGGCTCAACTGGAGTCGGCGCGCAGCCAGGTGGATGTGGCCAACCAGGGTGTGGACCTGGCGCGCCGTGAGGTAGTGCAGGCACGCGAGCGGTTCCAGGAAGGCGTGACCAACAACATCGAGGTAACTGCCGCGCAGGACGCGCTGGCTCGCGCCAATGACAACCAGATTGAAGCGCTCTATCGCTACAACCAGGCCCGCGCCGATTTGGCCCGGGCGATCGGCCAAATGGAAGACCTGTACGCGAACTGAGGTGAACCATGCCGCCTCTGGCACAAAGGAATCTGTTTCGTGACAAAGTCCGGCTGACCGTGACGCTGACCGGGATCGTTTTTGCGGTGGTGTTGATCACGGTGCAGATCGGAATGTTCATTGGTTTCGCAAGCACGACCTCCGGTCTCATCGACCACTCCGGCGTTGACATCTGGATAGGAGCTAAGCACGTTCCCTACATCGACCAGGCGAGCCCGTTTTCCGAGCGAAAGCTCTATCAGGTGCTGGCCACGCCGGGCGTGGAGGATGCGCAGAAGTACATCCTGGGGTGGGGCGACTGGCAGCGGCCTGATGGCGGCCACGAGGGAACCCAGGTGGTGGGCTTCAACCCGGATTCGAAGTATGGGGCGCCGTGGAACGTCGTGGTGGGCAGGGTCGAAGACCTCAAACAGCCGGACGCGGTCATGATCGATCAATTCTACGCCCCGAGGCTCGGCGTTACCCAAGTCGGTCAGACCTTTGAAATTTACGGTCGCCGGGCGCACGTGGTGGGATTCACCAAAGGCATTCGCACCTTTACCACCATGCCTTACGTGTTCACAACCTTCAAGAACGCCCAGGGTTACGTTCGTCTAAAGGCAGACCAGACCATCTACATCCTGGTCAAAGCAAAGCCCGGGGTCAATGTTCAAAAACTCCAGCACGATCTTGAGCAGCGTGTGCGCGGCGTGGACGTCTACACCACTCCCGAGTTCAGGGACAAGACGAGGTTCTACTGGATGTTTTCCACGGGAGCGGGAATCGCCGTATTGCTGGCCGCCTTGCTGGGTCTGGTGGTCGGCGTGGTGGTCGTGGCGCAGACCATCTATGCCACCACCATGGACCACCTGCGCGAGTACGGGACACTCAAGGCTATGGGCGCGTCCAATGGGTATATCTATCGCGTGATCATCAAGCAGGCGGTCATCAGTGCCCTGCTCGGCTACTTGGCGGGCATGGCGGTCAGCGTCTTTGTTGTTCACGCCAGCAAGACGGGAGGGGCTTCCATCATCTTGCCCTGGCCGATGGGCGTGGGGATGTTGGGATTAACACTCCTCATGTGCGTCGTCGCCGCGATCGTTTCGATTAATAAGGTCACGCGCATCGATCCGGCGATGGTTTTCAAAGGATGAGGCCGTCAGCCGTATGTGTACTGATCCCTGATGGCTGATTGCTCGATGTGAATCTAAAGGGAGGGAACGAACAATGGATACCGCAATTGCAGTCCGCGAAGTCACCAAGACCTACGAATCGGGCGAAGCCGCTGTCCCGGCGTTGCGCGGGGTTGATCTGGAGGTCTCGAGTGGCGAGGTCGTGCTGTTGATGGGACCTTCCGGGAGCGGAAAGACCACGCTCCTCTCCATCATGGGATGCATCCTGCGCCCGACCTCGGGCGACGTCCGCATCGGCGGCCGGGAAGTGACTCGGCTGAGCGAGAAAGAACTTCCCCGCGTGCGGCTCGACCACATTGGATTCATCTTTCAAGGCTTCAACTTGTTCCCCACGCTGACCGCCGGTGAGAACATCGAGCTGGCTCTGGACCTGAAGGGTGTGCGCGGCAAGGTCGCCCAGCGGCGCGCCGGCCAACTGCTCGAACAGGTGGACCTGAGCGCGAAGTACAACACTTTCCCCTCCGACCTGAGCGGCGGGCAGAAGCAGCGCGTGGCGATTGCCCGGGCGCTGGCCGGCGAGCCGGACATCATCCTCGCCGATGAGCCGACGGGTGCACTTGATTCTCACGCGGGTCGCGCGGTCATCGAGATGCTTTACAACCTGGCGCACCAGGAAGGGCGCGCCGTAGCCATCGTCACTCACGACAACCGGACGCTCGAATTTGGAGACCGCATCGCGCATATCGAGGACGGAAGGATCCAAGAGAAAAACGCCGTCCCAGGAGCGGACACCTTTCCCTCCGCGGTGACTGACCAGCGGAACGCCGCTGTGCCCGGAACAGTGTTTCCAGTTCCCGCTTGGAGCCAGAGTTTTGCGCAGGGCTAGCTTAAAGAAGCTATTCCTTGCAGGGGGGTCGTTTCAACATTAGCTCTCTTTTTGTTAGATAATGCACCATTGCTAATGGAAGATCGGAGGATGCCATGAAGAAAAGAACTACGTTATTCGCCGCACTGATGGCCGGCGCGGGGTTGGCCGCCACCCTCTTCTTACTGAGCCGCACCAAGGCTTCGCCGCACGCGGGCGCGCGAGAAACTCGGGCGGAGCGCTCCGAACCGGGCGAGACGGGTCTTGTGGCCGGGCCAGGGCGGGTGGAGCCGCTTTCGGAAGACATCAAGGTGGGCTCGGAAATCAGCGGCAAGCTCAAGTCGGTCCTGGTGGAGGAGGGCGACCACGTCCGGCGTGGCCAGGTGCTTGCCATCCTCCAAAACGCCGATTATCAGGCGCAGGTGGCGTCCGCCGAAGCTGACCTGGCGAAGAAGCAAGCGGACCTCCGCAAGATCATCAACGGCGCTCGCGCCCAGGAGCGGCGGGAAGCTCTGGCCTCCGTCCATGAAGCTCAGGCCATCATGGAAAACGCGCGCGCCGAAATGGAGCGGCGACAAAGGCTCTACCGGGACGGAGCCGTCTCCCGCGAAGAAACGGACCGGTACGAGCGCGAATATAAGGTGGCCAAAGCTCGCCACGACGAGGCCGCCCAGCACTACGCGCTGCTTGACGATCCGGCGCGCGAGGAAGACCGCGCTCGGGGAGAAGCTGACGTGGCGCTGGCAAAAGCCCAACTCGATGAAGCCCGCGCTCGTTGTCAAAAAACCTTTATCAGCTCTCCTATCGACGGCGTTGTCCTGCGGAAACACCACTGGCCGGGCGAGAGCGTAACCAACTCTTCGACCTCGTCCGACCCCGTCGTGACGCTGGGCAACCAGCGGGTCCTGCGAGTGCGCGTGGACATCGATGAGAATGACGTCGCCAAGGTCCGCCTCGGCGACCGCGCTTACGTGACCGCTGCTGCCTTCGGCAACAGGAAGTTCTCAGGCCACGTCGTCCGCATCGGGCAGGAGATGGGGCCTAAGAACATCCGAACCGACGAGCCCACCGAGCGCGTGGACAAGAAAATTCTCGAAACACTCGTCCAATTGAATGATGGCCACGAATTGCCGATCGGCTTGCGCGTGGATTCGTTCATACTGGTTTCTCAACCCTCGCCTGACTCGGCGCCGCGGCCAGCAACTCGTTAGGCGAGCCGCACTCGTCCGACTCAAAGTGGCTGAAGCTGATGTGGCGCAACTCCGAAACGTTGATGAGCGGCGAGGCCGCGGCTCAGGCTGGCGGCGCGCCCTGGTTTAGAACCGCTGCGCCGAACGGCTGCACCGACTCCTTGAAGGTCGAGATGACCTCGGACTCCGAGAAGAAGCCCACGACCTTGACCGTCTCGTTGCCTACGTTGACGAGGCCGTGCGGAACCATCATACGTAAATCCCATGCGGACACAGTTTCGCGACGGAGGGCGCGCGGTGGAGGGCTACATCGCATGATGCCAGCGTTGAGACGTGGCGGCGGTCAGAAGAAGCGAGATAGGGCTAACAGATTATTAAACTCCTGACTCAAGAGGTGGAGCCTCGACGAAGTTACCTGTGTCGCGGCTGGCGCATGTCAAAAGGAGTCGGCGAATACACGATTGACATTGATCGAACAACATCCCACTCCTGGGAAAGTCAACGATGCTTCAGGAACGTCCCCTTCTCCAGTTCACTGAACGCCAGGCGGAGTTCTTCCTGCGTGTTCATCACGATCGGCCCGTACCAGGCCACGGGCTCCTGGATTGGTTTTCCTGAAACCAGCAGGAATTGGATGCCCTCGTCTCCAGCCTGCACGGTGACCTCGTCGCCGCGGTCAAAGAGAATGAGAGAGCGGTTGTCCGCTTCCGTGGGAGGCTTCGTGTCGGCCCATCCAGCCGGTTCGGTCGGTACCGCAAGGGGGCCCGAGGCGTTGCAGAACTTGCCCGCGCCTGCAAAAACATAGGCGAAGGCGTGGCGGGAAGTTTCGACAGGCAGGGTCTTCTTCTTGCCGGGTGGAACCGAGACATCGATGTAAACGGGGTCGGCGGCGACCCCATCGACAGGCCCTTTGACGCCCCAGAAATTCCCACACACCACGCGCACATGAGTGCCATCGTCATCCGTTATAGCAGGAATGTCGACAGCCTTGACCTCCTGGTAGCGGGGCGCCGTCATCTTGAGCGACGACGGGAGGTTGCCCCACAACTGGAAGCCGTGCATCCGGCCCTTTTGGTCGCCCTTCGGCATTTCCTGGTGGATAATCCCGCTCCCCGCCGTCATCCACTGTACGTCCCCGGCGCCAATCACTCCGCTGTTCCCGATACTGTCGCCGTGCTCGACCGTTCCCGCGAGGACGTAGGTGATGGTCTCGATGCCGCGGTGCGGGTGCCAAGGGAAACCGGCCAGGTAATCCTCCGGCCGCTCGTTGCGGAAGTCGTCGAGAAGAAGGAACGGATCGAAGTCGGTAGTGTTGCCGAATCCGAAGGCTCGCCGCAGATGGACACCCGCACCTTCAAGCGTCGGCTTCGACTTGATAAGCCTCTTTACGGGCCGCAGTGACATATGAGCCTCCCTCTACGGGGCATCGTCCTTCGAAACCAGGTTCAAAGCCCTGTGAATAAGCCCTGTTACACACCAGCATTCTGACATGGCGACACAGAGTTCGTCTAGTCGCGCTCCCAGCCGTCGGGGGCTGATATCATTGCCAGTAAGCATCGTTCCGGTTGACCGCAGACCACCTCCCACGATGCGCTCTTCGCTCACATTAGTCGTTAGAAGGATTGCGAGAGTCTCGGGACCTCCTGTCAGCGGTCGGAATCACCTTGGGAGTTCGATGATCAAATCCCCAGTGGCAAGCGGCGGGCAAGGCATGTGCTTGGAAAAACAACGGGGCCTGAGCCGCGAAGGGCGTGTGAAGGGCGTTGTCGAGCTGAAAGGACTACCCTGGCGTCATGCTACCTTGTACTTCCGAATCTCCTCGGCGCTCACCTCGCTGCTCATGCCGGGTTCTTCGGGAGCCGAAACCTCGCCGTCAATCATCTGGCCCCACAATGGCGATTGACGTCGCATCGAGAAGCCCCTACAATGAGGAGCCGCTAGCATTCCTGGAAGTTTGATCTCACGAAGCTTGATCATTGTGGAGCGTGGCTCAAAAGAAATCCTGAACGCACCCGTGAAGGCTTCCGCATCATTCCTACGACAGTCGGATGATCCGACAATTCAGGCAGAAGGGTAGACCTGCCTGCACTCGCTGGACAACAAATGGCGGTCATGATGGAACCAAGTGGTCGCCCAACGTGTATTCTTGCGGCCGTCCAAGCCAACCGGCACACGGCGTCCTCATCAACTCATGATGCTGAGGAGAGATCGACATGCCGTTTGACATCTCACAAGGAGACGTTGGATCGATCAGGGTCGTGAACCTTCGCGGAACGATTGTCGCCGGTATCGACCGAGGAATGCTTCACGATAAGATGCAGAAGTATATCGGCGCTGGGGGACGAATTTCGTCCTGGAACTCGCACAGGTCACCTACGCCGATAGCACGGGCATTGGAGCGCTGATTGAGGCCCTCAATATTGCCACGAGGAAGGGTGGGTGCGCAAAACTTGTCCCGCCTAACGAAGCGAATCCATGAGGTGCCCCAGATAGCCTGGCTTAGAGTCTGTCAACAAATAAGTGTGTCAACTTTGGTTTCGCCGGGGGAGAATGCTGTAATTCCATTCCCCATGAAATTCATCCCGCTCAAGGCGGATTTGAGCCATCTGTTTGTCGGAAACTTTGATCCCTGCCGGG
>JAIQGA010000435.1 GCA_020072925.1 Terriglobia bacterium
CATATACGTGGTCTGCGCCAGGTAACGCCGCGCCAGCGACTCCACGCTCTCACCCGGCCGCGCCGTGTGGATGAGCCTGCCGCCTGCGACTTCGTCCGGCACGTTGACGGGCACGTTGCTCCGCTTGCCCGGGCGCGCCGACTGGGCCTCCGCGGTTGTCGGTTTCGGGACGCTCGCGACCTTCGGCGCCTCCGCGGCGGCCGGAGGGGTTGAAGTTGTTAAAGGCATCACATGGGGCGTCGTGGCTTTCACTGCCACGCCGCCTCGAGGCAGTTCGGCAGGACGAAAAACTACAACTGAGGCGACCAACACCAACGCAACAAGCGCGACCGCAAAGCGCACTGGAATTCTGGACAGCATGAGTGTACGAGTCTCCGAGACGGCAAGTGCTGCGGATTCCCCAGCAGGGCTCGCAACGCGCGCGTTCCGGATCGGAACGTGGCCTGCATCCTTGTGCTGGCATTTGGAATTGGAGAGAGCATCAAACCCACAACCCTTCACGAGCACCGCAACCTGTTCTTCCTATCATAACTCAAATCGCGCGCACATCAATAGAGGACATCGGCTCGCAAGCCTGGGTTCTTTAATTGAAGGGGCGGCTCGATGAGCCCGCCAGAATTTCCCCCATCGACTCAACCCGGCGATGCCTTGAGTGCATCCAACCTTCCAGGACGGTCATCCGTTACGGGGCAAGAAACCAGGAATCAGTGAACCAGGCCGCATTGGGCCTTGGGTGAGCTATTGCGACCGAGGCGCGAGGAGATTATGAAGATTTTTCGCAGCGTGCTTTTCATTGTATTGTTGGCGCTGGCGGGAGCCGTAACCGCCGGCGTCTTCCTGCCCGGGGAATCGTCCAACATCCCCGCGCCCGGCAAAGCCGCCGCCGGGGCCAAGCCGGCGCCGCTGGTCGATCAGCGCCCGCTCGAGTGGGCGCGGCGCATCGCAGCACTCGCAACGACCCCCGAGGAGCAGAGGTTCGCCCAGGAGGCCCTGCGGCTGGCGGACCAGGAAGTGGATTTGGCGTTCACCGACGCGCTGCGCAACACCAACCAGCCCTCCGGCGCTCAAACCCCGGAGGTCCGCGCCATCGAAGCGCGCATCCAGCAGGACGAGGCCGCGGTCAAAGCGGGCGAGGATAGGATCAAGGACCTGACCGACCAGGCCGCCAGGCCCAAAGGGAGCAAACAGGAAAACCTCCAGGAACAAATCGAACTGACCAAGGCGGAACTGGCGCTCGACCAGGATGCGCTCACGGATGCGCAGGCGGACCTGCTGCGCGCCGGAGGCGATGCCCATAGCCGGATCCAGCAACTCCTGGAAGAACACGAGGAAACGGAGCACGTCAATGCCACGGCGCAGTCCCCACCCGTGAGCGGCGCGGGTTCCCCGCGCCACAATCTGCTGGCGCGTTTGGGCGAGTGGCGGGCGCTCAGCGCCACCCAGGCGCAGTTGCAGCGGGCTCAGGGGGAAACGCTCAACAAGGCCATGGCGCTTTCGCAGAACCACGCAGCGCTCGAAAAGCAGGTCCGCGACGAACAGGCGCAGAAGCGGGAAATCGCCCAACAGGCTTCGAGCCTGTTGAGGGAGGGCAAGCAGGGCAGTCGCACCGATTCCAAGGTCGCTGCCACTGCGGCACTTGCCTCTTTGAAGAAACTCACGGCGGCCGAAAAGAATCTGGCCGATCTGGACGGGCGCGTTCGCGACCTGCAGAACCTGAGCGGGGTCTACGGAAACTGGAGCGCGCTGATCGTTTCTCGCCGGCGCGCCCTGCTTCACGACATTCTGATCGGCGTCCTCTGGATCATCGCGGCGATTCTGGCGGCGATTCTGATCGGGGGTGCCATTGACCACTGGTTCGAGCGGGTGACTTCGGATCGCAAGCAGCTCTTCACCTTGCGCGCCGTGGCTCGTTTTACCGTACAGGCTCTGGCGGTGGTGGCGATCCTGCTGCTCATCTTCGGACCTCCCAACCAGTTGTCCACTTTCCTGGGCTTGGCGGGCGCCGGCCTGACCGTGGCGCTCAAGGACTTCATCGTTTCCTTCTTCGGATGGTTCGTGCTGATGGGGCGCAACGGCATCCGGGTGGGCGATTGGGTGGAAATCAACGGGGTGCGTGGGCAAGTGGTCGAGATCAGCCTGCTGCGTACCGTTCTGCTCGAGACCGGCAATTGGACCGAGGCCGGACATCCTACCGGGCGCAAGGTGACTTTCCTGAACAGCTTCGCCGTGGAGGGCCACTACTTCAACTTCACAACCTCCGGGCAATGGCTCTGGGACGAACTGCGCGTGCGCATCCCCCAGGACGAAGACCCGTATCCCCTGATTGCGAAGCTTCGCGCGCTGGTCGCCGAAGAGACCAAGGGCGAAGCACAGTTGGCGGAGAAGGACTGGGAGCACGTTACGCGGCGCTATGGCGTGCGGGTCTTCTCCGCGGACCCCACGGTTGATGTGCGCGCCACCGAGGAAGGCTTGGAAGTGACAGTGCGGTACATCACGCGCGCCGCCGAGCGGTACGAAGTCCGCTCCCGCCTGGGACACGCTGCGATTCGCCTGCTGCACGGACGGGGTGAGACCGCGCCGCCTCCGGAGGCCGTGATTGCCGGCCCCGCCGGCGCAGGCGAGAACGTCGCCAAATGAGGCTGCTTCCGGAGCGCGCCGTCGCGGGCGCTGGTGATTTCGCGTTCTCAATAGCGTGAAAGAGCTTGATTCTGCAATGGAGATGTTCCACTTCAGAAAAAGCTTCTAACCAATTTCTTGATAATTGTTTAATTTTTC
>JAIQGA010000154.1 GCA_020072925.1 Terriglobia bacterium
GCTCAAACTGGGCAGGGCCTACTATGCCTACGCGACGGCGCACGCGGCCCTCGGAGCGATAGCCCAAATCGCGGGACTGTACATTCTGCTGGCTGCGGGCACGAACATCGTGCCGTCAAGGTTCCGCCCGGATCAGCGCCGAGAGTGTGACGAAAGAATGGGTCGTGACGCAGGCGCGCTCGGCGCTTGAGGGATACACATTGCAGGCCCGCCAAACCCCTGAGAACCTCAAGAACGTGATTCGCCGTGTCGCCACCATGCCGGGAGAACGGCAGGTCCTGCTCGTCTCGGATGGGTTCCTTCCCTTGGAGATGCGCAGCCTTCTTGGTGACGCGATCGATCGCGCCTTGCGCGCGCAGGTGATGATCAGCGCCCTCGATGCCAAGGGTTTAGTGGTCATATCGCGCACGGCCGATGCCAGCCGTAGGTACTTCCCCGGCATCGAACTGGCTGCGCTTTATGATTTGTTTGATGCGGCACGCGAAAGTGCCGCAAGCGGCGTGCTGGGGGAGATCGCAGATTCCACAGGCGGCCAGTTCTTTCACAATAACAATGACCTGGATGCGGGCTTTCAAAAGGTGCTCGCGTCGCCGGAAGTGATCTACACGCTTACGTTCTCGCCACAGAACCTGAAGTACAACGGGGCGTTCCACAGTATCAAGGTCGAATTGGTCAATCGTAACGGCTTGACCGTGCAGGCACGCAAGGGTTACTTCGCACCCGCAGGGCTGCTGGATCGAAAAAAACAGGCCGAGGAAGAGATTCAGCAGGCCGCGTTCAGCCGCGAGGAGATCAATGAACTGACACTTGGCGTGCAGACCCAGTTCTTCAAGACCAGCGCGGAAGATGCCAGGATTACGGTGGTTGCGCACCTCGACGCAAGCACGCTCGCATTTCGGGACGAGAGCGGGCTGCACATCACCAGCATCAGCTTTGTCACCCTGCTCTTCGACCGTGACGGCAACCTCATCACGGGCAACCAGAAGGATGTGGACCTGCGCCTGGGGGACCCCGCGCTCGCGCATGTACGTCAGTCAGGAATCACCGTGAAGATACCGCTCAAGGTTAAGGTCGGAGCTTACACCGTTCGAGTCGTGGCGCGCGGTTCTGAGGGAGGGCAGCTTGCCGCTTTGAGTAAGCCAGTGGAGATTCCGTTTTGAGTTGTGCGCCCAAGAGCGGGTTGCCCGGCGCGGGAGATCTACTGGGCCTCTTCTTGTGGAACGGTGAGCGGCAGTTGCACGTTCTGTTGTTTCTTCTCCTCGACGTGCACGGGCGTGCCGGACTTCTCGTAGTTTTTCAGCGTGTCGGGGTCGCGCCAGTTGATCTGCTCTTCAATCGGCCAGGCGAAAAGCTTGTAGTCGCCCGGCGGCAGACCGAGCAACGAGAAGCGCCCCAGATCATCAGTCCGCTTAGAGCTGTACATATCATCGCGTTCACGATTCGGTGGATTCGGAGCAAGCGCGACGACGGCGCCCGCGACGGGCTTCTGGTTGTCCAGCACTGTGCCATCGATTCGTCCGCCGTCTTTGCTGAGCATGATCTCGAGGGGACCCGGCGGCTGGCTATGACTGATCGTCACGTCCGTTCCCAGAATGTCGAGCCCTCCCAACTGCGCGGACTTGACGTAAAACTCTTCCGGGAAGCCACCGACGTGGAGCCGGTAAGTTCCATCGTAAATATTTTCGACCACAAACGTGCCATCGGGTTTGATCTGGCTGCTGCCGCCGGCCGTCGATGCTGCGTCAGCCGGCTGCAACCAGACACTCAGATTGCCGAAGTTGAGTGCTGCGCCGTGTTCCGCGCGGAAACGCCCGGCGACCCTCGTCCCGCGCGTCAATGTCAGCGTGATTCCATCGACGTCCGCGCCGGTCACGTCCAGCGGGGTGGACCCGAAGAAAGTCGCGTCATCCTTGCTCCAATAACTCATCAGGACGTAGGAACCGGGCGGCACGCCGCGCAGTTCGAAGTTGCCTTTGTCATCCAGCGTGTTCGTCCCCGTGTTCGCGAAGAGGTAAGAGGGAATGCGGGAATTGCGTGCCACCAGGGAAACGTAATTTCGTTGCGGTATGCCGCCGAAACCCTCGACGACCGCGCGGCCGCGTACCCGCGCGCCGTGAGCCTCGGAGAGCGTGATATCGGTCCCATCAATTTCGCTTCCGATTCCGACCTCGACGGTGCTTGCCTGGCTCCAATCCGCGCCGCCGGGATAGAACGTCGGAAGGGGGACTACGCCCGAAGGCGCAGTGGGGTCGCCCGGGCCGGGTGCTTGCGCGCGCGCGCTGGCCACGACGTAATAACGACCGGGAGTCAAGGCGAAGATTCGATATTGGCCGAGGTCGTTCGTTTGCTCTCCACCGGCGGATTGCATTTCCCCTTGGTCGGCGGGCCGCCCCACTCGCAGAACCACCACGTTGGCGCCTACGACCGGATCGCCATCTCCGTCGTAGATTGTGCCGGCAATCACGCCCCCAGGGGCGATGCGAAAAACGACGTCGCGCACGTGGTCGCCGGGCTTGAGCGTCAGCATGGTACCGCGCCGGCGCGATTTGTCTTGGCCGTAGGTTTGAGAAGGGAACCGCCCGCCGCCCGAGTGCAAGTAGTATTCATCGGGCTCGATCCCGGAGATCAGGAAGTGGCCATTCGCGTCTGTCTCCGCGCCGTAAGAATGATGATTGCCGAAAAGCGAGACGTCCATTCTCCGCACGGGCTCACCGTTGGCGGCGTTAACCAGCGTGCCTTCCAGGGTGCAGAGCGCCGCGGCGGGCGGCGGAGCAGGGCCGTCGGGATTCGTGGCTTCCTGGCCGCGCGCCGCGGTGGCGGCAATCACGCCGGCAAGTATAAGGACGCACGCCCGCATGAATCCCTCGACTTAACGATGCCTTAATAGACAAGCGCGTTGGCCGCAAAGTTCCAGGGAAGATGCGGAATTATCGGCCGGGGGCGGAGCGGGGAGACGAGGCGAGCATGAACAGGCAGCCGGCGACCGCTGCAACCATCAACGTGGCCATCATGTGCAGGCCGGAAAAGTGGGAGAGCGCGCCGGCCACGGCACCGCCCATGAAGCTGCCGAAGTATTGCAGCGTATTGTAGAAACCCAGCGAGGTGCCGTAGGCGCTTTCAGGCGAGGCCTTGCTGACCAGGCTCGGCAGGACCGGTTCGAGGCCCGTAAAGCCGATGTAGAAGAGAGTTCCGGCGATGAGCACGGCGGTGAGGCGGGCGGGATTGAACCCCGCGGCTTCCGGCCGGAAAAGCAGCAAGGCGCTGGGGATGAAGATCAAGTAAGCGAATGCGGCCAGAGGCTTTCCCCAGCCGCGGTCGGTGCCTCGCGAGAATCCGAACATGGTGAAGCCGCTGATGACCATCATCGGCAAGAGCAACTCATAGTACTGCGTCATCTTCAAATGGTGCTCGCCCGTGACGATGAGCGGGAAATAGAAGAAGAAGGTGGCCATGAAGAAGTTCATGAGGAAGCCGCCACAGGCAAACGCCAGCACCGGACGGTTGGTGAAAACCTGGGCCATCGCCGCGGGCGCGCTGGCTTTGGGCCGCTCGTCGGCCAGGTAGTGCGACAGGAGGAAGTCCGTTCCGAGACCGAGAAATCCCGTCAGCCAGAAAAGGAAAGAGGTGCCAAAGATTCCCGCCAGGATGGGTCCGCCGATTACCCCGATGGCGAATGCTGCGCCGATGGGAATCCCCAGCACCGCCATGGCAGTTGAGCGCCGCTCCGGCTCAATGAAGTCGGCCACCGTCGCGAAGGCCACCGAGACGATGGCGCCGCAGCCCTGCACCAGCCGCCCGAAAATCAACTCGCCGATTTGCAGCGGGGCGGGGAACCAGTGCGGGACGGCGCACAGGAATGACCCCAGACTGAAGAGCGTCATGCCCAACAGCAGCACCTTGCGGCGGCCGATGCGGTCCGAGAGCCGGCCGAGGGGAATCTGAAGCAAGGCCATCGTCAGCCCGTAACTGCCGAAGGCAAAGCCCACCAGAAAACGCGAGGAGGTAAACTGAAGGCCGTACAGAGTGAAAACCGGCAGCACCAGAAAAAGCCCCAGCATGCGCAATCCCACCACGCTCGCCAGGGCGAAGAGGACCTTTTTCTGAGTGGAGGTGAAGGGGATGCGGCTACGACTGGTTGTGGCGGCAGTGGACATTTCTTGATTGAGCGATTGAGTGATTTTGTGATTGAGTGATTGAATTGGCGAAGTTGACTTGGGCCGAACTAACTTGTGTGCGGTCTGTCCTTCAAATCACCCAATCACTCAATCGCTAAATCACCAAATCGTGTGTTACCTCACCGGCCGGCTTTCTCCGCTTGCCGGTCCCGGAGCGCCTGGGCGGCCTCGACGCAGACGCGCATCTTGGCGATGGCCTCGTTGACGGTCCGGGTTTTCAGGCCGCAGTCGGGGTCCACCCAGATGGCGTCCTGCGGGATCACGTCCAGCGCCTGGCGAAGGCGCTCCACCACCACGGGTTTCTCCTCAATGACGTGGGTGTGGACGTCCACGACGCCGAAGCTGATATCCTTGGTGTAACGGTGCTTCTTGAACAAGGCCAGCATGTCGAGCCCGCTGTTCGACATCTCCAGATCGAAGTTATCCACGGGCAGGTCGAGCATGCCAGGATAGATATTCTCAAACGCGCCATAACAAATATGGGTAATGAAATAGGCGGGCAGACCGTCGGTGACGACGTGCATGGCCTCGATGGCGGTGCTCAGCTCCTCCGGCCGCACGGAGGTGGCGGGCTCGTCAATCTGGATGATTTTCGCCCCCGCCTTGATCAGCGCCTCGACTTCCTTGCGGATTTCCTGCGCCAGGGCGAGGCACGCCGCGCGCCGGTCGGGATACGATTCCACGAACGACCAGTCCATCACCGTGTAAGGCCCCGTGAGCATGCCCTTGACGGGCTTCGGGGTGAGGCTCTGGGCGTACTTCCACCAGTCCACCGTGATGGGCCCTTTCCAGCGCACCTCGCCGCTGATGATCGGCTTGTGGTAATAGCGGTTGCCGTAGGAGCGCACCAGCCCGCCGACCTGGAATCCCTCCAGGTGCTCGGCAAAATACGCCACCATATCGCCCCGGTACATTTCCCCGTCCACGAGCACATCTACGCCCAGCTCTTCCTGCTGGCGAATCCAGAACTCCGTGGCGCGCCGTTCAGTCTTTCCCAATTCTTCGCGGGTGATTTTCTTTTTGGCAAACTCGGCGCGTGCCGCCACCAGGAAATCCGGCTTGGGGAAACTGCCCACCGAGGTCGTCGGTAAGACGGGCAGCGAGATCCCCAACTGTTGAAGTTTTTTTCGGCTCATCCACGACTCCCCAGGAAGGTCTTCTTGAGCAGGCTCAGGTGCTGCAATTTCGATTGCGCCCGGTCGCGCGGCAGATACTCGAGGCCGCAGGAGGGCGTCAGATAAACCTGCGCGCCAGACAGGCCCCTCGCGATCCGCTCCAGTTGGCGTGCCAAGGTCGCGGCGTCCTCAAGCCGCGTGTTGCGGCCGTCCACCAGACCTAGCGCCAGAGTCCGGTTGCTCCCGCGGGAGGCCACGACATCGACGAGCTCGGGGTTATAAGTAAAATCGAGCCCCAGGATGTCGACCGGCAGCGTCTGCAACTGGTCGTACATTGGGGAGGGGTCGGCGAAATAAACCGACAGCGCCAGCTTGGCCGCGCCCTTCGACAGCGCCAGCCGGGTCATGCAGCGCTCGACGTAATGAAAATCTTCCGGACGGCGCAGGACGGTGGGTTCCTCAACCTGAATCAACGTCGCGCCGGCTTTGGCGAGCGCATCGATTTCCTCGCCCAGCGCTCCCGTGTACGCGGCCAGCAGCTTCTCGAAGCCGCCCGCCCCTCCGTTTGATTCGAGTGAATGGCGGGCCAGCGTGTAAGGTCCCGTCAAAACGACTTTGACGGGACGCGCCGAGTGCGCCTTCGCGAAGGCGAAGTCTTCCACGAGCAGCGGCTTCGTGCGCTGCGGCCGGGCGTGCACCACGGGCTGGCGGAAGTAGAAGTTGGTGTCGAAGAAACGCAGCAGGCCATTGATCCGCACACCTTCGAGCTTGCCCGCGAGATGCGAGATGGGGTCGTACCAGCGAATTTGGCCGTCGGTGACCACTTCCAGCCCGGCATCGTTTTGTTCGCGCAAGGCGTGTTCAGTCAAGCGGTCTTCGGCGGCGCGAACGTCCGCTTCCGACTTCTCGCCTCGATCGCGCTGGGCGATGGTCCGCCTCAGAAGCTGCAGGTCAGCGCTGTCCCCGATGCGCGGGTAACTGCTGTGATTAGCCAGAATCAGGTCCATATCCCTCTTAGATTCGTATGGATTGGAAAAGTATCGTTTGCCCGGTGTCCGTTGTCCCTGGTCAGTAATCTGTTGCTTCGAGCCTCGCGTACCTGCCAGCCGGCAACGACGGACAATTGACAACGGACCACGGACGTCAATTCAAAAATTCCGCTTTCACGTGAGCCGGCAGCACGCCTTTTTGGAACGCGCGGTCCAACAACGTCTGCACCGCCCGGCGCCCGCGTTCGCCGTAATTGAGAGTCCATTCGTTGACGTACATGGCCACAAAGCGGTCGGCGGTCATGGCGTCCGCGCCGCGCGCGAACTGCTGGGCGTAGGCCAAAGCCTCTTCGCGGTGCGCCAGCCCGTACTCGATGCTTTCTTTCAGCAGTCGCGCGGCGGCATGCAGCGTCCGGCGATCCAGCGAGGCTCGGATCACATTCCCACCCAGCGGCAACGGCAGACGGGTCTCCTGGTGCCACCATTCGCCCAGGTCCAGGACTTTCGTCAAGCCTACATTAGCGTACGTCAATTGCCCTTCATGGATGACCACCCCGGCGTCGGCCTCGCCCCTGGCGACCACTTCCAGGATACGGTCGAACGGCGTGATCACCGGCTCGACCGAAGGTTCGTAAAGGCGCAACGTCAGATACGCCGTGGTCATCTTGCCCGGAATGGCGACGCGTTTACCCGCGAGTGCACGCGGGTCCATCGGTCCCCGGCTGACCACGATCGGCCCATAGCGGTCGCCGAAGCTGGCGCCGGAGGGCAGAAGGATATAGCGGTCAGCCAGATAGGCGTAGGCGTGGAAAGAAACCGCGGTGATGTCGTAGACACCTTCCAGCGCCTTCTGGTTCAAAGACTCGATGTCCTCCAGCACGTGTCGGAAGGCAAGCTGGCCCGTCCGGATCTTTCGGGTCGCCAGCGCGTAAAACATGAAGGCATCGTCCGAGTCGGGGCTGTGGGCCAGCTTCAACTCGAGAGTGCGCGCCTTCGCCGGTTCGGACTTCCGCACGAACGATGACGGCATGGACTCCTCGGTGCAAGCCGCTCTGCAAAATCGAAACTCCCATGCTACCACACCCCCCTTGCTCCCCACAATTGCTTAACTAAATATCATCTTTTTAGGGTATCCTTCAGGAAGATGATAAAGGAAAAACGTTCGACGGCAGCGCCGCTCTTTGGGGCGGCACCCCGGGCTCAAGCCCGCCGCTACGAGGCGGCCGCTCTTTGGTAAAGAGTCTTGAGACGCACCAAACTAGTGCCGTTCCAACTTTTCGCGCCCAATCCGCGTAAGCCAAGTACCATCCGATGCTGGGCAGGAGATAAGCGGAATTCATCGCCCTATTAAGTTGGAACGGCACTAGATGCCGCTTCCCACACCTGTGCCGGGCGCCAGGCGAGCGCGAATCGCCTGTTTGGCGCGAAGCGCTTCCGCGGCTACGTCCGCGTTGGGATCGTGCTCGAGCCGGTCCAGTTGCGCCAGGCTGCTCTGGTCGCCGCTGTACATCAGCACGCCGCACAGCCTTCGCCGCACCGTGGCATCCGGGCTTTGCAGGAAAGGATAGAGCTTGGCTAGAAACTGCGGGTTGCGGGCGAGCTCGGTCAGGTAGGCGCTCGCCACGTCTCCGCGCGTCCGTGAGCCCAACTCGGTCACCAGGTCATTCAGGAAGGTGTCCTTTCCCACGGCGGTGATGGCGAACTCCATCGCCAGCTTGGCGTCGCCGTCCTTCTCCGTGATGGCGGCTTTTTCGAGTTCCGACAGCGTTTTGGGATCGGCGATGCGCGCCAGGCCCTCCGCGGCGGCCACCTGCAACTTCTTGTCATGGCTCCAGAGGGCCTTGATGAACACCGGCTCGGAAATGGATTGGCCCAGATACGCCAGCCCCACGAGCGCGTTTTCGCGGTCCTTCTGGTTGGACTCGGATTCGAAGATCGACTGCAGCTTCGGCACCGCCTCGTTGGCACGGAGGATGCCGACCGTCACGCACGCCGTGCGCTTGATGTCGTGGTTGGGGGAACTCAGCAGATCGAGCAACTGCGGCCCGGAGGACTTGTCTTTAATCTTGGAGAGCGAGTTGAGGGCTTCCAGAGCCAGATCGGAGTCCGAGGAGTGCGCGGCCTTCACCAGGTCCGGGACTGCTGCCTGCGCCGCCAGAATACCGAGCCCCTTCGCGGCTTCTTCCGAAGCATGCGGCGCGCCATTAGCATTCATGACGGCGACGAGTGCGGTGACCACATTCGGATCCACAACAATCCCCAGCGGGATGCGCTTTGTATCCAGCTCGAAGTGGGCCGTGGCGCCTTTCCAGGTTTTCTTGATGAAGCCGGTGAATCCGGGTTTGGGCACGTCGCCCGTGTAATAACCCACCAGGCTTTTCACCGCCAGCATTCGCGCGCCATCGTCCTGATCGTGCGTGGCCCTGATGAGCGCCTCAAGCACCTGCGGCGCGTGCATTTGCGCCAGGGCAATCACCACCTCCCGCCGCACCTTGGGTTCGGAGTCGCTCAGGGCGGCAGCCAGGGCAGGGATGCTCGAGATGTTTCCTTCCTTGCCGAGCTCGCGCGCCGCTTTGGCACGGACCTTGGCGTCCGGGCTCTTGAGCTGGTCGGTGAGAGAACCGGAAGGGGCCTGGGCCTTGCTCGCCGTCGCTGCCACGGGCATGGCACAAGCTGCTGCTAGTGTGAGTGTGATGACTGCGAAGATGAGTCGCCGCATGGGATGTTACCTCAAGCCCTGGAGTTCTTGTGCCCCATGCTGCGCGTTCTGCTTTCCCACTGGAATGTTGATGTGCGGGACCGCAGCTTGGCTGCGCAGCAAAGCGGCACAGCCGAGCCGCTAGTATAACAAGCCTCGGGGTCACGTGGATGAGAAAGCTGAGGCATGCTTCCGCTTTCTATCCTCTAATACCAGCGAGCCGTTCGGAGTTACTTCTTAATGCTTGAAATCGAGATCTTGGTTTTCCCGGCGCCTTCTTCGCGCTCGATGATCACGGTTGTGATCCCGTTACTGCCCGTCACCGTGAATTGTGTCTTACCCTCCGACTGCATCATCATGGCCTTTGGTCCAAACTTGCCCCGGTAATATGCCACCACTGTGTCGACGGCATCGGAGGTTTCGTACTCCTGCCCGCTCACGCCGATTCCTCCGAACGACATGCTCCCGCCGGATTGCGTGGCGGTTGCTCCGGGGTAGGCAAGGTCAGCCATCTCGGGGGCCGGCGTCGCTGTCTCCGAAGGCGGGGACGTCTTTTCGGTGGTGACCTCAGGAGTTCCAAAGGTATGAGTGATCTTGGCCTCTTGCGCGAGTTGCTGCACTTTCTGCTTGGCTTTGTAAATGCCAAAGATGCAGGCGCCGACACCCAGCAGGCTGATCAGAACAATTGCGCCCACAACTATGAGCACGATTTTGAGGATGGGGCTGCCCGACTTCGCGGGTGCCGCAGGCGCGGCGACAACCGGCGCGCTGGGAACGGGCGCAGGCGGCGGGGCCGCGGCCGCGGCCGCTGCTGAGGGCGCTGCCGCTTGAGCCAGCGCGTTCCCACACTTCGGGCAAAACCTTAGGGTCTCTTCCGTGGGCGTGCCACACTTTGTGCAAAACCTGGCCATGGGACTTCCTCCTTACTCACCGGTTTGCGGGATGCTCCTCCGGTCCTCCTCAACTCCTTCCCCAGAGGCAGCAGAAAGTGGGTCGAATATCGACCGGGAGGATAGCATTTTTCCAGGAGGGCGTCGAGGCGAACTTGAGGATTGACGATTGGCGATCCAGAGCAATAGCAGCGTCCCCAGCGCTCGTAGGGGCACGCCATGGCGTGCCCCTACCCGGAGTCCTCACGGGCGGCGCGCGGCGCCGGCGATTAGGTCTAGGGGGATGTCGTGTTCGAGGCCGACGTCATATCTATTCGATAGTGGATGGAATCTACACAAAGCAAGTGCCTTAGCTCGGTGATGACAGGCGTGCGTGAATTGGCTGGTCCTCCACCATCCCGCCCATTGCCGGCACGGATACACTTCGGCGGCTTCTTACGAGTTCTTCTGGCCCAGATTAAGTGAGGGTGCAACCCGGCATCTTTGTACGCAGGGCCTTGCGCTTTTGCCCACACGGTGCTTACCTTTAACCGACACCGGAGTCTAAACGATTGAAAGGTTTGGACCCGACCGGTGATGGAAGGCGCCTGCGTGGAACTAGCCGGTAAAGTACCTGCTCAGCCCGTAGGGCGGAGCGAGGTTGAAGAATTGACCTTGATCCGCCGCGCGCAGGAAGGGGACCGTGCATCCTTCGACGTGTTGGTTCGCCTTTACGATCAACAGGTACTCCGCCTGGCCGTGCAGGTTGTCCACTCGCCGGAAGAGGCTCGCGATCTCTACCAGGAGGCATTTTTGAAAGTGTACCGCTCGCTTCACCGCTTCCGCCTGGACGCGCGCTTTTCCACCTGGCTCTACCGCGTGGTGATGAATGTTTGTCTCGACCACTTGCGGCGCCAGAAGGTACGCAAGGAAGTCCAGACGCCTGACGGGCAGGACGGGGAGACGGAATACTTTCAGACTGTCCCCGATGAGCGCCCGACCCTGGATCCCGAGCGCGTGACGCACTCCAGGGAGATAGGCGGACGCATCGCGCAGGCGCTCACACGGCTGAATCCGCGCGAACGCCTGGTGTTCGAGATGCGTCACTACCAGGGGCTGAAATTGCGGGACATCGGTGAGATGTGCGGGACCAGCGAGCAGACCATCAAGAACTGTCTGTTTCGCGCTACGCAAAAGTTGCGGTCCGAGTTGGCGGACCTGGCTTAGGAGCATGATGCAGGAGAGGGTTATGAATTGCCGTGAATTCGAAGAAAACCTGCCGCTCTTCCTTTACGAAGAGCTTTCAGGCGAGCAACGAGCGGCCTGCGAGGCCCATGCCGCGGCCTGTGAGGCCTGCCGCACGGCGCTCGCGCAGACAAGCCGCCTTCACGACGTGCTGGCGGAGCGGCCTTCGCGCGAGCCTTCGACGGAATTCCTGATGGAATGCCGTCAGTCACTCGACGAAGCGCTGGACCGGGAGCAGCACGGCTGGGGCGGATTGTTCCGCGCCTGGGTCGCGGCACTGCGGTTGCGTCCCGCGTCGGGATTTGCCGGAGCGCTGGCGCTGCTGGTCTTCGGATTCGGTCTGGGCTGGGGGCTCCGTCCCCGCCTGGCTAACGTAGCGCCTGCCCCGACCACCAACTCCGCTTCCCTGACGGGCACGGGAGAGGACCTTCAGGATGCCCGCATCAAAGGCATCAGCCGCGTGGCGCCCGACCCGAAGACCGGGGATGTGCGCATCACCCTCGATGCCGAGCGCCGCGTCACCATCGAAGGCGCGCTGGACAACGACCGCATTCAATCGGTGCTGGTCTACGCACTGAAGAGCTACAACAACCCGGGCATTCGCCGCGACACGCTGGACGCGCTGCGCGCCGGCGCCGGTCAACCCAAGATTCGGCGCGCCCTCATTTACGCCATGCAGAACGATCCCAACGTGGGCGTTCGCCTGGAAGCACTGGATGCGGTGAGAGGATTGGATTGGGGACCGGACTTACAGCAGGCTTTTCTGGATACGGTGCAACACGATAAGAACGACGGCGTCCGCGTGGCGGCCGTAGACGTTTTAGCTCGCCACGCCGATCGGGCTCTGACGCCCGCGCTGGAGCGGCTGGCGACGAGCGATGCCTGCCCGTACGTGCGCATGAAGTGCACGAACGCCGTCCGGCAACTGGCAAAGACAGGGGATGATCTTAGCAATGGGAACCAATAGGTTTTGCCTCATCACGGTATTGTTTTGTCTGGCCGTCGGGCCGCTGCGAGCAGCCGAGCAGGGGTATGTGAACCGCGGCACGCCGGAGCGCCATGGCGGAACCTGGGTCGAGCGCGCCAAGCTGCACGCTGCTGTCAAAGAGGGTGGGCGCTTGGTGGTGCGCGCGGACTCGGGCAATGTGGTGATTCAAGCCGGAAGCGGCGATCAGATGGAAGGTGTGGTCGTTCTGCGGGCCTACACCGGAAACGAAGAGGAGGCGCGGCGTCTGCTGGCGGGTTACCAATTGGGCGTTCATCTCCTCGAGAACGGCGGCGTTTACGTCAGCCTGCAATCGCCGGGAGGCGGGCGGCATTCTCGCTCCGCCGCGGCCGAGATCAACCTGCGACTTCCCCAGCGCTTCAATCTGGACGTGCAGACGCAGGGAGGGGATGTTCAGGTGGAGAACCCCCTCCAAGGCGAAGCGCGCTTGACCACGGCGGGAGGCGATATTCGCACCGCCGACGTGAGCGGGTCCGTCCGCGTGGAGACGGCCGGTGGCAGCATCAGTCTGGGAAACGTCGGCAATAGCTGCGATGCCCGCACCGCCGGTGGAAATATTCACGTCGGGGATGTCAGCGGCGCGGCACGCCTTGAGACCAGTGGAGGAGAAATCGTTACCGGACACGTGGACGGCGCCCTGCGCGCGGAAACTGCCGGGGGCGACGTGGTGATTAGTGGAGCCGCCGGTCAAGTGGTGGCGCAGACGGCAGGAGGGCAGATCCAAATCGGCCAAACGCTGGGCGGCGTTCGCGCCGAGACCGCGGGCGGTAGCATCCGCTGCCAGGGCGTGCAAGGGCATGTGGTGGCGCAAACGGCTGGCGGCAGCATCGATCTCCTTCAGTTGGACGGGTCGGTGAGCGCCTCGACTGCCGCCGGACGCATCCTGGCGCAGTGGATCGACAGCATGAAGAAATTCGCGCCGTCACAGCTTCAGACCTCGATGGGCGACGTCTACGTGTACCTCCCAGTGAGCGTCCCTCTGACTATCGATGCCTCGATCGATGCCGCCGCCGGGCATCGTATCATCTCCGATTTCCCTCTTACTATTAAGGGTGACCGGGAGGAGTTCAGCCCGCAGACCATCACCGGCCACGGCTTGCTGAACGGAGGCGGCGAACTCCTGCGCATCCGTACGGTGACGGGGAATATCGAGATTCGCAAGCTGGATGCGAAGACCCTGGCGGATCTCAAGGCGCGCGAGGCGGATTCCTGGCAGCACTGGCAGCAACGCTGGCAGGAAAAAGAAAAGCGCCGCCAGGAGCGCGAGCAGGAGCGCCGCCAGCGGCATAAGGAGAGGACGGAGGATCAGGACAATGACAAGTGAAGCCGGGAGGCCGACCGTGGTTTGGAAATCCCTGCTGCTCCTCTCTCTGGGATTGGGGGTCTCCGTCGCGCTTCCTGCCGCCGACGCTCTCCAGGGAAACTGGTCGGGGCGCTTTGCCCTGCCGCCGGGAGGGCGCGTGGCGGTTGAGAACATTCACGGCAACCTGGTAGTGGAGGGGTGGGACCGCGCGGAAGTGGATGTG
>JAIQGA010000436.1 GCA_020072925.1 Terriglobia bacterium
GAGCTAAAGCCCCCACTGGACCTGTAACCCTCTACGTGAGCAATCCTGCCAGCGCCGCCGTGGAGATGACCTTCACCGTGACCGGAGAAAGCGGCGCCCCAAGCGTTGTTCAGCCCGCAGCGTCTACCGAACAAGCTGTTACGGCCCCCGCCTCCCCGCCCGTCGCCGCCGAGCCTGTCCCGGCTGATACGCCGGAGGTCTCCTCCATTGAGCCGTCGAGTGTCGGGGGGGGGAGCCCGATCGCCCTCCAGGGGAAGGGCCAGCACTTTGTTGAGGGCGCCAAGGTGGCTTTCTCAAATCCCGGCATTGTGGTGACGCGGACGGACTTCAATAAAGCCACGGAATTAACAGCCCACCTGCAAGTCGCTCCCGACGCGGCGACGGGGCAGACCAGCCTTTTTGTGGTGAATCCGGACGATAGCGAGGCCGAGGCGCAATTCGAAATTACTACAGCCCCGCCGACGACAACCGCTGACGCTCAGACCGCCCCTGCGCCTAACACAACTCAGACCTCGACGGCGTCCAAGGACAAATCCGCCGCCGGCGCAAACGGGAGCGCGAAGCAAAGCTTCGACGTGTACAACCTCGGCGAGGCGGTCTCGATTTTCCAGAGCCACGGCAAGGCCAAGGGGACGTTGAGCGTTGCAGGTCGGAGCCTCAAGTATGAAGAGAACGGCCAAGAAGTCTTTTCGGCCGCCGCCAAGGACGTCAGGGAAATCGCCCTTACCTCTATCTCGGGGTTCAGTTTCGGAGCTTTCCATGTTATTCTGAACTCCGGCAAAATGTACAACTTCATGCCCGCTTCACTGCGAGCCAACGACAGCCAGTCGATTGTCGATTCACTCCTCAAAGCCCTGCGCTGAGCGGCGCGAGGCGGAGTTCTTCAACGACCTGACGATCTCGCCTGCTGATTGCGGCGAGTGGCACCGGCAATCGTGCGAGGTTCCAGACGCCGATCTGCGATTGGGCAGGTCCGTTCAATCAGAGACATTTTTTCACTTGTAGCGGTGACAGTTTGGCCCTATGCTCCCGGCGTCAGGTAGCTAGATTGGGTTTCTTCGCAGAATCTTCCTGGGTCCTGATCCGGCCCTCGCTCCGGAGGGAATGATGAACTCGCGTCGTGTCTATCGAAATATCTTGGTGTGCTGTTTCGCGGCGGCCTTGTGCGGCTCCGTCGGGGTAACTTCGTTGGCCTTCGCGCAGTTCGGCTTGCCGAAATTGCCGAAGCTTCCCAAAGTGAAAAAGTCTGACGCCCCACAGAAGAAGAACGAAAACATCGGGCCGATGCCCGAGCTGACCAAAATCGAACCCGATTCGGCGCCTCCCGGCGGTGGAGGGCAGATCGTGCTGACCGGCAGCAACTTCTCGGTCGGGACAAGCCTGAGGATAACCTGCCACGACCAACGCGTCACCATAGGGGATTTCAAAGTGGAGAGCCCCACACGCGCGGTCGCGCATATCACGATCGCATCCGGCGCCACGGAAGGCCCCTGCGAACTGGCTCTGGAGCAACGTCCCACGACGAAGGACGCTTCGGGCGAGATCACGGCTTCGCCGGGAGGGACGGTTGAAGTCGTGCAGGTCAAAACGGCCACCTTCAGCATCTCGAAATCTTCACCCTTGCCCATCTCAGTTTCGGTGATCTATCTGGGTGAGGGCGACATGCAGTTTATGGACTTGATGATGAAAATGCAGAAGTCGATGCAGGGATCGTGGGGGGATTCCGGCAAGCCCCTCCTGGTTCTTAGCCACGATCAGTTTAAACTCGTGCAAGGAGACAAGACCGTCTTCTCGGAGCCGGCTTCGAACGTGAAAGAGGTTGGCCAGATGTCCATGCAGGGCCAGAGCACTGGAATCTTTCGCATCGTCTGCAAGAACGGGAAAATTTACAATTTCATGGAGGGCCAAGGGAATTCCAAAGGCGAGGCCTACAGAATTGTCAAATCTACGCTCGGAAAGTAGTTAATGACGCGGTGGGAGTTTGAAGTGAAGCCCCTCGGCGCCTTTTCCCGGTGGGCGGGTTGGTTATTCGAGGCAGGACTGGTGCTGGTTCTGCCTCTGGTTTACTCCCGCGAACTCCCCGAACAATTTTCTTCCCCCAAGCTCTTCCTTACCAGGGTTCTAATCGTTTGCGGGCTGGCGGCTTGGGGTCTGAGCCGCATTTGGGCAACGCGCGGACGAATGCGAAAATCCGCGTTCACGCTGCCGCTTGGAGCGCTAGCCATCGCTGTCCTGCTCTCCTGCGGAAACAGCCCTGTTCCGAAGTTCAGTCTTGAGGAAGCGAAATACTTTCTGTGCGGACCGGCTTTCCTTTTCCTGCTGACTTCCTCGAATCATGGGGAACCAGCCGTGCGGCGCCTCGCGAGACTGGGCTCGCTCGCGGCAACGGCAATTGCCGTCGTTGTACTGTTGCAGTGGGCTGGCCTTGACCCGCTGCTTTTCGGGGGTTACCAGGTCAGTTGGGGGAAAATGGTGGCGCGCATGCGCCTCTATGGGACCTTGGGGAATCCCAACTTCGTGGCGGGGTATTTGATTGGCGCGATCTTTCTGGCCATGGCGCTAGGCGTGGCGTCAGCCGCGCGCTGGCGGCGAGTTTTGTGGTGGGCCTCTGCGCTCGCCATGCTGATGGCCATCCTGGGCGCTGGTTCGAAAGGCGCCTGGGCCGGACTGGTGATTGGGAAGTCCTCTTCGCCCCGCTCGGCTCGCTGGATCGCGGTCTCGAGCCGCCCGCCTAACACGGATTCAGTCTCCTCGCCACGCTGCTCAC
>JAIQGA010000155.1 GCA_020072925.1 Terriglobia bacterium
CGAGCGCCTGCTGGCCTGGGTCGGGGAGGTGGCGACGCTCACCGAACCCGACGAGATCCATTGGTGCGACGGCTCGGCCGAGGAGTACGACAGCCTCTGCCACGGGCTCGTCGAGGCGGGGACGTTCGAGCGGCTGTCCGACGCCAAGCGCCCGAACTCCTATCTGTCGCTGTCGGACCCGGGCGACGTGGCGCGCGTCGAGGACCGCACGTTCATCTGCTCGCCGACCGAGCACGAAGCGGGCCCGACGAACAACTGGCGCGAGCCGGGCGAGATGCGTGAAGCGCTCGTCGAGCTGTTCGAAGGATCGATGAAGGGCCGCACGATGTACGTCGTGCCGTTCTCGATGGGCCCGCTCGGCTCCGACCACAGCTACGTCGGCGTGCAGCTGACCGACTCCACATACGTCGCCGTGAGCATGCGGATCATGACGCGCATGGGCCAGGCGGCGCTCGACGCGCTCGGTCCCGACGGCGAGTTCGTGCCCTGCCTGCACTCGGTCGGAATGCCGCTCGCCGACGACGCCGAAGACGTCCCGTGGCCGTGCAACGCCGAGAACAAGTACATCGTGCACTTCCCCGAGACGCGCGAGATCTGGTCCTACGGCTCCGGCTACGGCGGCAACGCGCTGCTCGGCAAGAAGTGCTTCGCGCTGCGGATCGCCTCGGTGATGGCCCGCGACGAGGGCTGGATGGCCGAGCACATGCTGATCCTCAAGCTGACCTCGCCCGAGGGCGAGGTCAAGTACATCGCAGGCGCCTTCCCGAGCGCGTGCGGCAAGACGAACCTGGCGATGCTGATCCCGACGCTCGAGGGCTGGAAGGTCGAGACGATCGGCGACGACATCGCCTGGATGAAGTTCGGCGAGGACGGACGGCTCTACGCGGTCAACCCCGAGGCGGGCTTCTTCGGCGTCGCGCCGGGAACGGGCGAGCAGACCAACCCGAACGCGATCCGCACGATCGAGCGCAACTCGATCTTCACGAACTGCGCAAAGACCGACGACGGCGACATCTGGTGGGAGGGCCTGACCAAGGAGAAGCCCGCGCACCTGATCGACTGGCGCGGCAACGATTGGACGCCCGACTCCGACGCGCCGGCTGCGCACCCGAACGCGCGCTTCACGACGCCCGCCGCGCAGGACCCGGCGATCGCGCCCGAGTGGGAGGACCCCGCCGGCGTGCCGATCGACGCGATGCTGTTCGGCGGACGGCGCTCGACCGTCGTGCCGCTCGTGACCGAGGCGCTCGACTGGGAGCACGGCGTGTTCCTCGGCTCGGTGATGAGCTCGGAGAAGACCGCCGCCGCGACCGGCACCGTCGGCGAGCTGCGCTTCGACCCGTTCGCGATGCTGCCGTTCTGCGGCTACAACATGGCCGACTACTTCGCCCACTGGCTGAAGATCGGTCGCACGCCGGGCGCGAAGCTGCCGAAGATCTTCTACGTCAACTGGTTCCGCAAGGACTCGGACGGCCGCTTCCTGTGGCCCGGCTTCGGCGAGAACTCGCGCGTGCTCGCGTGGGTGTTCGCGCGCTGCGCCGGACACGGCGCCGCGACCGAGACGCCGATCGGGCTGATCCCGCCGGTCGGCGAGGACGGGATCGACACGCGCGCGCTCGACGTCTCCGACACGGACATGTCAGAGCTGCTCCGCGTCGACGTCCACGAGTGGAAGGCGCAGCTGCCGCACTTCCACGAGCACCTCGGCAAGTTCGAGCGCCTCCCGGCCGAGCTACACGCTCAGCTGAAGGCGCTCGAGCAGCGGCTCGGCTAGGCACGTCGCCCGGGGCCGTGGGAACAGGCGTGGGGGAGCTCGCCGTCCCACGCGTCGATCCGCACAGGCCGCGCTCCGGCCTGCTCGGCCCGATCACGAGCTTCGCGCTGACGAAGCCCGGGACATGGTTCTTCTCGAAAGTCGCCGCGCGCGTCGACCCCTGGCTGATGGCCATGAGCGGCGGGCGCGTGAACTTCGCCGCGGGGCTGCTGCCGGTCGTGCTGCTGACGACGCACGGCGCGCGAAGCGGAGTCGAGCGGACCGTGCCGCTGGTCTACTTCACCGACGGCGAGGACGTGATCTTGATCGCTTCGAGCTTCGGCCGCCCGCGCTACCCGGCCTGGTATCACAACATCAAGGCCAACCCCGATATCACGCTCGAGGCCAGGGGCCGGCGTGCGCGCTTTCACGCACGCGAGGTCAACGGCGAGGATCGCGCGCGGCTGTACGAGCTCGCCAAGCAGCTCTACCGCGGGTACGGCGACTACGAACAGCGGACCGCGGGCATCCGGCATGTGCCGGTGCTGCGGTTGGCGCAGGTCTGAGCCGCGCTCACAGCGTCCGTTGGGCCTCTTAGGAGGGCCGCTGGGGCAGATACGTAAGGATTTCGACAGGCGGGGATCCGTCATCCTGCGGAAGGTCGCCCTGGCGGTACCGGGAATAGTAAAGGCAGTTTGCCAGGCCCGCGCCGACCTCGGGTAAACGAACTTGATGGAGAGCGTAGATTCCCGCAGACGAAGGGTCCGATTCTAAAGTAGGTGCTATGGCATTCGGGACGCCAGCAAGCAAGCGAAAAGAGGGGACTGGGAATTCTCAAGATGTGGATTGCGCTCGACCACGCGCTGAGGGTTCTGCGCCTTATCGATCCAGGACCTTAATCGACAAGGTCCTGATTTCCCTGCGCGCCGCATTCTCCTTTCCCGTCATGCTTGTGGCGTGGATTGCCTTAATCGTTGTCCGCTTGGCGGAGAGGAACGTGCTAGATCTGGATCTCTGGTGGCACCTTCGAAACGCGCAGTTTTTGTTTGCCAATCATCAATTGCCAAATATCGATACCTACTCCTTTACTGTGGCCGGCCGGCCGTGGATGAATTACGAGTGGCTGGGGGAAATTCCATACTATCTCGCTTGGCGAGCATTCGGTCTGGAGGGTATTCAGATTTTGATGTTGCTTGTGCTGGAGTCGATTTTCTTTGGTGTCTTGTTGCTGTGCTACCAGAGGAGTCACCACATAAAAGCTTCGGTATTGGCTTGCTGCTTCGCTGTATTACTGGCTACAGTAAACTTCGGGCCTCGCACCATACTATTTGGGTATGCATGCCTCGTTGTCCTTCTCGCTATCCTTGAACGCTACCGCTCTAAGGGCCGGGGCCCCCTGTGGGTGCTGCCAGTGCTGTTTTGCGTTTGGATCAATACGCACGGTTCCTGGTCGTTGGGCATTATCGTTTTCGTCATCTTCATCATTTCCGGGTTAGCGGACGGCCAATGGGGGAATGTCCGGGCGAACCGCTGGTCTCCCCGCCAGTTGCGTTGGCTCTTGCTCTCCTTCGGTGTTTCGTGCGGCACTTTGTTTGTGAACCCCTATGGCTACCGCCTTGTCACATATCCTCTGGATATGGCTTTCCGCCAGCACCTCAATATCGCGTCCATTATCGAGTGGCAATCGATCGATTTTCACAGCCTGAGGGGAAAAGTTGTTCTGGTTCTCCTGGCAGGCCTCTTCTGCTCCGCGCTTGCGACCCGGCACCAGTGGAAGCTTTCAGACCTCATCTTGGTCTTGTTTAGTTTTTACTCCGGTCTCACTTACGAGCGTTTCCTTTTCCTTGCTGGCATCATCGTAGCCCCTATCGTTGCCGAAATGCTCTATTTCGTGCCGCCCTATCGCCCGGAAATTGACAAGCGATGGCTCAACGCGGCCATTATAGTAGGCGTCCTGGGGATCGTCTGGTATTGGTTCCCGAGGCCCGCTCAACTTGAGAAGCAGGTCGCGGAACAGTTTCCGGCGGAAGTCCTTCCTTATCTCGAATCCCATGAACTCTCCGGGAATATGCTGAACTTTTACAACTGGGGGGGATATCTCGGATGGAAGGACCCCAGACTCAAAGTCTTCGTGGATAGTCGGGTGGATATTTACGAATACGCAGGAGTGTTCGGCGATTATGTGCGATTGCAGAATCTGGAGGAGCCCCGTTGTATTCTTGATAAATACCAAATCAAGTACATTCTTTTTCCGCGGAAGCAACCCCTAGTCCAAATGCTCAAAACAGAATCCAACTGGAGGGTGCTTTTTACTGGTCAGATCTCCATCCTGCTTGAAAGGGTTGGACCCATCCCCTCCAACACGGAACAGAAATGCGAGGATTAGGATTCGTATGGCCGGCACGACAGCCTACATCCCGGGAGGTTCGGATCGCCCTTGTGTTCACGGCGGCGGCGCTTTTCGGACACCTCATCGCCCAGAGCATGGCTCCGTCGGTGCGCGGCTACGATTTCAGGGCTATGTACGCCGCCGGCCAGATCGTTCGTTCGGGCAACGGCTCAAGGCTTTACGACCTTCAGGAACAGGCCCGAGCCGAGGAGGCCATCTTCGAGCGGCCGGGCCTGCTGCTCATCGTGCATCCCCCCTTTGAGGCACTGTTCTTTGCCCCCCTCACGAGATTTTCGTACGCCTCTGCGTATCTGATCTGGGGGGCGATTAACATCCTCCTTTGGATGTTATTCGCCTATCTCGCCCGCTCCTTCGCGCCTGTCCCCCAGCAGATATTTCGTTACTTGATACTCTGCTTCACATTCTTTCCTCTTTGGATCACCATGATTAGTGGACAGACGACCATCCCATTGGTCGTTCTGTACTGCCTGACTTACATTGCTCTCAAAGGCCAGCAGGACTTCCGGGCCGGTGTTTTTCTCGGTCTCGGATTGTTCAGATTTCAACTGGTGCTGCCCTTTGCGCTCATCTGTCTCCTTCGGCAGAAATGGCGAATGATGGCCGGATTCGCAGTGACTGCCGTACTACTGGGCGGCCTTTCGGTCGTTGCGGTCGGATTGTCAGGAGTGGCTTCGTATGTTACTCTTCTTGTCAACATTGTCAGGCGCCCTGCGGACTCACTATACGGTGCCTTCGCTACTTCGGACATGCCCACAGTGCGAGGCGTTCTGAGCGTTCTGATGGCCGGGCGCGTCGCCCCGGAATGGGTCAGCGTTACAGTGGCCCTCGTTTCGGGACTTCTAATTCTTTTTGTGGCGGGACTCTGGCGCCGGAAGGACCGACTGGAGAGGGATGCCTCACTCGGTCTGATGTTCGCCGCCGCACTCGCGGTCACACTGATAACGGGATATCACGTCTATTATTACGACTTGAGCTTGCTTCTGCTCGCCGTCTTTCTGGTGTTAGGATCTCCACAATGGTCCCGGAAGACGCCCTGGCGAGCCGTCGTGTACGTCTCTATTGCAGTCCTGTACCTCCCTCCGGTTTATCTGCTCCTAGGTGGTTGGCGCAGGTTGTACCTGCTTTGGTTTCCGTTGTTTATATTTGTGCTGGCCTTATTTGGCCTTCTCCGTCAGCCACCGCTGCTTGAATTGACTGCCACGAGCGCGAACGGGGCCGCTGCCGCGAGTCCCGCCTGTGGATTGGGAGAGGGAAAAGCTTGATGCGCATTTTCGGAAACTGCCTGCAAGGAGCTGAAATGGCTCCCGAGAACAGTACGCCGCCAGATCAGCCCACACTGCGCCAGGTCCGAATCGCCATCCTGATTACGGCGGCGGTGCTACTCGTGAGGCTCTCTCTCGAGGTTGTGAGCCCCGAGCTCCGCGATCATGATTTCAGCGCCATGTACACCGCCGGGTACATGGTTCGCGAGGGCAAGGGCTCGAAGCTTTTCGACCTGGCAGAGCAGGCCCGGGCCGAAGCAGCCACCCGCAACAAGCGACCCGGCCTGATGGTCATCGTGCATCCCCCCTTCGAGGCCCTCTTCTTCGCCCCCCTTGCGAGACTCTCTTATGCTTCCGCGTATCTGGTTTGGGGGGTGATTAACATTCTCCTGTGGACGTGGTTTGCCTACCTCGCCCGCTCTTTTGCCCCGGTCCCCCGGCAGACGTTTCAATACATGCTTCTATGCTTCACATTCTTTCCCCTATGGGAGACCCTGCTCCGCGGACAAACGACTTTGGTCTTACTAGTTCTGTATACTCTGACCCACATAAGTCTCAGACGCCAGCAGGACCTCAGGGCCGGCGCCTTTCTCGGGCTCGGTTTGTCCCAATTTCAGCTTGTATTGCCTTTCGCCTTCCTCTTTCTTCTCCGGAGGAAATGGCGGGTGATGGCCGGCTTCGCAGTATCCGCCGTGCTGTTATGTGGCCTTTCGATTGCGGTGGTCGGATGGTCAGGAGTTATCTCGTACCTCAATCTTCTTGTACACATCGTCAGAAATCCAATCGAGCGGGATGATAACGCAATCTTACCGGCGGACATCGCCATGGTGCGAGGTATCCTGGGCGTTCTGGTGGCCGGGCGCGGTAGCAGGGAGTGGATTACTATTGCGGCGATAGTCATCGGGGGACTCTTGATTCTATTCACAGGGATTCTGTGGCGTGGGATGGACCGGCGACAGGAGGATGCGTCTCAAGGCTTGATGTTCGCCACGGCACTCGCCGTCACGCTGGCGACGGTGTTTCCGCTGCACGACTATGACCTGGCGCTGCTTCCCCTTGCCGTTATCCTGGCGATTGGATCTCCCCAGTGTTCGCGCAAAACACCTTGGCGAACGATATTGTACGTGTCCATCGCAGCCCTGTACATGCCGCCGATCTACCTGCTCTTGACCGCGTGGAATGCTCTGTATCTGCTCTGGCTTCCGCTCTTCGTGTTCGCGTTGGCCTTATTTGCCCTGGTCAGGCAACCACCGCAACCTGAATTCACTGCCAACCACTCAAATGGGGCAGCTGTCGCCAATGCCCGTTCAGAATTGGAAGACAGTAGAATTTCGGGGTAATCTTCGGAGTCCGCATGGATTAGGCCGAAAAGCCGCGTAGATCGATGCGCCCCAGGCGCCTTCGATCTGGGGGGATACGCTGGCCGCATTGATATCAAGCCCTCCACAACGAAGTGGGCGCTGTTCTCGCACGCGTCAGTCTGACATAGAGGCGAGATTCAAGAGAAGCTGTGGCTGAGCTCTCCATACTTCGATGATCGAAACGACAACACATACCCTGATGCCCGCCAGCCCCGAGTCGGGTGCAGGCTCGAAGATCGAGATCGGATTCAACGAGAACGGGGCGATATTTCTGGGCATTGCGGTCCTTCTCTTGGGGGCGGCTCTCTGGGCTGCCACGGGCCCCATCACGGATAAGACCGATTTCGTCCTCACTTACTTTGGCGCGTACATGGTTCACCAGGGAGAAGGCGCGAAGCTTTACAACGTCGATGAACAGATAAAGGTCAGGAATTCCCTCTTCAAACATCCGAACCCGCTCATTTACGAGCATCCGCCCTTCGAGGCGCTTCTCTTTGCCCCGTTGGCGGGCTTGCCGTTTCGCGGAGCGTATCTAATCTGGGGGATCGTGAATGCCACGATCTGGCTGATTCTTCCTTACCTCTTGCGATCGCACGCGCCCGTGCCAAGAGACCTGTTCGGCTATTTCGCGCTGTGGCTGCTCTTCGCGCCCTTGGGTGTGGCCTTGTTTCAGGGGCAGACCTCCCTCGTGCTCCTACTGGTGTACACCGTGACCTTCCTCAGCCTCAAGCGCGGGCGCGACTTGAGGGCGGGTTGGTGGCTAGGCTTCGGATTGTTCAAATTTCAATTCGTGTTGCCCTTCGCGCTCATATTCCTTTTCCGGCGTAAGTGGAGGTTTCTCGCTGGATTTCTACTCAGCGCCACGCTGTTGGGCATTCTTTCGCTTATCACCGTGGGATGGCAGGGGGTGCTTGGCTACTTCGAGTTGATTCTGAACGCCAGTCGCATGCCGGCCAACCAGTCGTACGGTTCCGCGGTCGATATGCCAACCCTTTACGGATTCATGTACGCGCTCCTGGGAAACAGGGTAAATCTCGGCACACTGACCGTTGCCGTGGGGGTCATTTCTGTATTCCTAATTCTGCTTGTGGCGTGGAGTTGGTCCCGTCTGGAGCGACGAAACTCCGCCCGCGCCTTCGACCTGATGTTCTCCGCAGCCTTGGCGGTTTCACTGATGACCGGCCTGCACATGTTTACGCATGACTTCAGCCCTCTGATGCTCGCCATGTTTTTGGCGGCGAAGCATTTTCCGGGGCAAGAAAGGCCCGCTGTCCGTCTAGCGCTCGCCACCGCGCTCGCGCTTTTGTGGTTCCCGCCCATTTATTTCATTCTGGTGGCTTGGCATGGACTCTATATGATGTTTCCCATCCTCGTGGCTTTCGCCGTCCTGATGTTCAACATGGCCCGAGGAACGAGAATCCCAGCCGGAGGGGTTATTGCGTTGGCAAAGTGAGCAAGAGGAAATGTCAGAACCACAGACCCGTGCCGCGACGACCCCGCGCGAAGCCAGGAAGATCGATGTCGGGTTAAACGAAGACGGAATTGTATTGTGCGGTGTCATAGTGCTTCTGTTGGGCGCGGTCCTCTGGAGTTCCTTGGGCAACCTCACCGAGAAGACAGACTTTTCTATTACCTATGTAGGAACGAAGATTATCTGCTGCGGGAACCCCTCGAAGCTTTACGATCTGCGCGAACAGGCGGCTCTTAGAGACGCATTATATAAGCATGCAGACCCTCTGGTTTTTGAGCACCCACCGTTTGAGGCCCTTCTACTTGCTCCTTTGGGTCGGCTGCCCTTTCGAACGGCCTACCGGGTCTGGGGTGTGATCAATGCGGGTGTCTGGCTGCTCTTGATGTTTATGGTCCGCCCGCACAGCCCTTGGCCTCAGGACACCCTTGGCTATGCCGGACTCTGGTTCCTCTTCATGCCTCTCGGGGCCGCTCTTTTCCATGGGCAAGCATCACTGATTCTCCTACTCGTTTACGCAATCACGTTCATCACTCTCAAGCGCCAGCAAGACTTCAGAGCTGGCGCCGTCCTCGGGCTCGGATTATTCAAATTCCAATTCATTTTGCCTTTTGCACTCATCTTCTTCTTCCGCCGGAAGTGGCGATTTTTGGCAGGGTTCGTGTCGACCGCCGTGCTGCTCGGCGTCCTGTCCCTTGCCGCGATTGGATGGGAGGGGGTCCTGAGCTATATCCACCTCCTTCTGGAGGTTGCAGCGCACCCGAGTAACTCATCATACGGGGCCGCAATGGGTATGGCGACACTTCAGGGGTTTGCGTATGCTGTGCTCGGGCACTGGCTTGGCTCTAGGACCATCAGCTTCATTGTGGCGGGATTTTCGGTATTGATGATCTTGATCATGGCTTGGTGTTGGCAAAAGAGTGATCGGGAGAATATCCAGGAGTCTTTCGACCTGCTGTTTGCGGCGTCGATTGGTGTCTCCTTGATGGCAGGATTTCACATGTTCACTTCCGACCTCAGCCCGCTTATGCTTGCTCTGCTCCTAGTGGCCAGCCATTTTCCTCCTTCCGGCAGGCGGGTAATGCGGAGTATCCTTGCGACGCTGCTGGTGCTCTTCTGGTCTCCACCTGTGTTTATCGCTTTCCTGACGTGGAAGAACATGTATCTGATGTTCCCCCTGCTCACCGCCTTCACGTTCGCGACGGCGTGGTTGGCCAAAGCCTCCGCAGGTGCGGCACAATTGGAGGCAGGATCAGGTCCCTTAACGAACGACTCATCAAAGGCAACTTCGCGGAAAGCTGGTCTCGATGATCAACGGTAAGCGGGTGGCGGTGGTGATGCCCGCCTATAATGCCGAGAGAACCCTGGAGCAGACCGTCCGGGAGATGCCCGAGGTTGTAGACATCAGGATTCTCGTGGATGACGGAAGCACGGATCGAACCGTTCGCTTAGCGGACAGTCTGGGGCTAAAGGTGTTCGCTCATGACCGGAACTACGGGTACGGTCGCAACCAGCAGACCTGCTATCGCGAAGCGCTAGCCGCGGGCGCGGACGTGGTGGTCATGGTTCACCCGGATTACCAGTACACGCCGTTACTGGTTACGGCGATGGCGGGGATGGTGGCCTCCGGAGTTTACGAGGTCGTTCTCGGCTCAAGGATCCTGGGAGGCGGAGCGCTGAAGGGCGGCATGCCGCTTTACAAGTACATCGCCAACCGCTTCCTCACGGCTTTCCAAAACCTTTTCACGGGAGCCAAGCTCTCCGAATACCATACCGGCTTCCGGGCCTTTACCAGCGAAGTACTGCGCGCCTTGCCGCTGCTCGAGAACTCGGACGATTTCGTCTTTGATAACGAGATGCTGGCGCAGTGCATTTATTTCGGCTTCCGCATGGGGGAAATTTCCTGCCCGACAAAATACTCCGAAGAGGTTTCCTCTATCAGTTTTGGGGGTAGCGTGAAATATGGTTTCGGCGTTCTCGCCACTACACTCAAGCTCTGGTTGCAGCGCCTCGGCCTTGTGCATCTGCGGCTCTTCAGCCGCACCGGCCGGAAGCTGGATATGAATTACTACCAGGAGCGAAAAGACCGGACTAATAGGGCGCCTAGCGTATGATGAGAAAACCGCCCCTCATCCTGGTTGTCGCGTTGGTGTTTCTCGTGCACTCCATCGGCCTCGTGTATTACGCGCACGTGCGGTCGGGAAGGCAAATTGGAAAATCCGGTTATAGCGAAGGGTGAAACCTCGACATGCAGCAGGCAGGGGAGGCAACCGCGTCTGGGGAGAAGCTAACAAGCAGGAGTTATCTATGGCTCCTTGTAGCAAGTTTCTTATCTCTCTATTTCGAGCTTCTCGTTATCCGCTATCTCTCAACTGAGGTCCGCGTCTTCGCATACATAAAGAACCTACTTCTCATCGCAGCCTTTTTTGGATTAGGTTCAGGGATGATACTTGGCGGTGCAACGAGACGCCTGACTCGGGCCTTCCCTTTTCTCGCCGCGGCACTTTTTCTTTTGATAGCGTTTGCCGCTCCACTTCATCTGACCCACCTTCCATTCCCGATGGAAGATTATTTCACGTTCACCACCTTCCGCACCCGTGGAGTTTGGCAGGGCCTTCTCGGGATAGAGTACGTGGGTGCTGTGCTTCTGATCTTGATATTGGTGGTTCTGTTTTTCATGGTCCTTGGCGGGCTTGTGGGTCAGGAGCTTTCGCACTTTCCCCCTCTGCAGGGATACAGTGTCAATCTTGTAGGAAGCCTTGGGGGAATCCTGGCATTCATTGCGCTGTGTTACCTTGGCTCACCTCCCGCAATCTGGTTGCTTCTTGGTATGCTTGTGGGACTGCCGTTTATTAAGAGTTACCCAAAGGCAATGTTGATGTTTATTCTCATTACTGCCGCATCAGGACTGGGTCTGCGGCATGCTATCTGGTCCCCTTATTACAGAATTGATCTGATCGAGCTCCCCCCGCCTGCAGGTTGGAATCGTCCTGCCGCTTACTTGCTTACAGTCAATCACGACTACCATCAAAAGCTTGTTGACCTCTCATCGACCTTCATATCGCGTTATGCAGACGCTGAACCGAATCGTGAAGCGTTCTCCACCTACGAGCTACCTTACATGGTCGTCCAAAATCCAAAGGAGGTTCTCGTTGTGGGCGCAGGAACAGGGAACGACGTGGCGGCCGCCCTTCGGCACGGAGCCGAACATGTCGATGCGGTCGAGATCGACCCTGTCATCTACAGAATAGGAGTTGATTGTCACCCTGAGCACCCTTACACCTCTCAACGCGTGACCATGTTCATTGATGATGCTCGGGCCTTTTTCAAGAGGACCCAAAAGAGGTATGACCTGATTGATTTTGGCTATCTCGATTCGCAAACACTCTTGACCAGCTTTTCTTCGGTCCGACTGGATAATTACGTTTACACGGTCGAAAGCTTCCGGGATGCGCGTGACCACTTGAGACCAGGCGGCTCGTTGATCTTGGCCTTTGCGAGCGGGAAAACCTTTGTGACTGACAGACTCTTCGCGACCCTAACACAGGTGTTCGGGGTGCCACCCAAGGTCTACCTCACGGGGTATGACACCGGGGGAGTGGTGTTTCTGGAAGGGGTGGCTCGGGACGCTTCTGTGCATCTGGGTTTCCAGGACCTTTCGGAGGAACTCCGGCGACGCTCAGGTCAGGCCGTCCCTGCAACTGATAACTGGCCCTTTTTGTATCTTAGGGACCACAGGATTCCTTCTGCAATCTTGCTTGAGCTCCTTCCTTTTCTCTGGTGGTGTTTTATTACTTTTAAGGCACGCGTCGGTTGGCGAAGCTTCAGAAAGCCCAGGCACTTGCATCTCTTCTTTCTGGGGGGCGGGTTTCTCCTTCTGGAGACAGCCGGAGTCACCAGGCTTTCACTTCTATTTGGATCAACCTGGGTTGTGAATGCTGTCGTCATCGCGTCCTTTATCTTCATGGCTTTCATGGCGAACGCGTTCGTTATGCGCAGACCGGTGACACAGTGGAGGGCGTATGTCGGGCTATTCCTTTCTCTTGGACTCAGTGTGCTTTTCCCCTACCATATGCTCGACGGTCTAGCGGCGGTTCCCAAGGTGCTGGCTTCTGCGGTCTTAATTGGGCTGCCCGTATTTTTCTCGGGTCTCATTTTTTCGCGGAGTTTCCGCGACCTCGGCAGTCCGTCCGACGCACTGGGGGTTAACCTAATTGGGGCTGTAATCGGCGGGACGCTCGAGAATCTCGTGATGGTCGGAGGGACGGCCATTCTGGGTATCCTGGCACTGGCGCTTTATTTCTTGTCAGCGGCCACTCTCGGCAAGGGCCATTCCTGAATCTGTGCCGCAAGCCTTTCTGCCAGCACGGTACCCTTGCAGACCGGGGACCTATACTGTTAAATGTTCGCGATGGGAGCGGAAAGGCCGCCATAGCTTCAGACCTCTGACATCCCAGCCCGGCTCCCACCCGAGCGGTGCAAGCGCAAAGATGGAGGAATGGAGGGTAGATGGAACAGGCCATGGAGGAGAAGAATAGCCAAAGGAGGTCGGGCGCATCACCGCGCACAGTGCTGGCTGTGGGCTTTATCTACTTGGCCGTCGGTCTGCTGTTTGGAGACATCTGGGGGGGGGCCCAGCACTCCCTAAGCGTATTCGATGCCTTCCATCAATGGTATTTCTACGCTGCTGGCACCACTTGGCTGAACACCCGCTGGCTGGGCGTACCGACCGAGAAGTGTCCTTTGGATATGTGGGTGTACCAAGAGATTATTTATGAGACCAAACCCGACGTGATCATCGACTCGGGGACATACAAGGGCGGAAGTGCCCTCTTCTTTGCATCGATGTGCGACCTCTTGAACCGTGGGCGTGTGTTGAGCATCGACATCTATGCATATCCCGACAGACCTGAGCACAAGAGGATCACCTACCTGCTTGGGTCGTCGACCTCGGACGAGGTTCTCGCCAAAGTCAAAGACGCAATTCGACCAGGCGACAAGGTCATGGTATGCCTGGACTCCGACCACCACAAAGCTCACGTCCATAACGAGCTGAGGCTCTACAGCAGCATCGTGACGGTAGGCAATTACCTCGTAGTTGAAGACACCGATATTAATGGACACCCCGTCTACTCACGTTCTGGCCCTGGCCCAATGGAGGCTGTCCTAGAGTTCTTGAAGACCAATTCCAACTACGTGCAAGACCGAAGCCGTGAGAAGTTTGGCGTCACTTTGTTTCCGGGCGGATGGCTAAAGCGCGTCCGTTAGCCCGGCTTC
>JAIQGA010000156.1 GCA_020072925.1 Terriglobia bacterium
TGGGAGTTCCGGCGAGCGCGCCGGTGGAGGCGTCGAAGGAAAGTCCCGCCGGCAGTCCGCCGCTCGTAATGGTCAACGCGTAGGGGGTAGCTCCGCCCGAGGCCACGGGGGCGGCATACGCCGTGTTGACCGTGCCGTTGGCGAGCGACGTAGCCAGGGTGAGGGGCGTCGTCGAGGTGGTGGTTGTGGAAGTCGAGGCGGCGATGGACATCGAATACGTGTACGACGCGGTATTCGACGCGGAGTCACTCACCTGTGCCCCAAAGGAATGGGATGCCGCAGTGGTCGGAGTCCCGGCAAGCTGGCCGTTGGAGGGGCTGAAACTGAGTCCCGCCGGCAGCGCCCCGCTCGTGAGGGTCAACGTGTAAGGGGCCGTGCCGCCCGAGGCCATCGGGGCAGTGTACGCCGTGCTCACCGTGCCGTTGGGCAGCGAGGTGGCGAGGCTTAACGGCGTGGTCGTCGTGGTGATCGCCGGGGCGGCGGCCGACCCGATAGTAAACGTCAAGGCGCTGGACGTGCCACCCCAACGGCCAGGAATGTAGACGGAGATTTGGGCTGTCCCCGCCGCCACGAGGAGCGCGCTAGGAATTGTCGCACTCACTTGCGTGGCGCTAAGGAAGGTGGTCGTCATGCTCGCGCCATTCCAGAGCACCACCGCGCCGGAGGCAAAGTTAGTCCCCATTGCCGTCAGCGTAAGGCCCGCAGTGCCCGCCGTCGTGCTGGTGGGCGAGATCGAAGCCAGCGTGGGGGCCGAAGAGCTCCTGGTGGGGCCCGAAGTGCCCTTGTTTCTCTGATTAAGTGCAAAGGTAGGAACGGCAAGAAGTATAGCTACACAGAGCAGGGAGCGAATTGGCCTGGACATTTTCTCCTCCATGAATGCGGACACGCTGACCCCTCGGCAACAACACTTCGCCTCCCCGGGACAGCGTACTCTACCATTAGGCATGGTCCACTACCAACGCTGTTGGCGAATGGTAGCACATCTTTGGCCAAATGCCATACTATTGTGTTTTCCGTCATCATGAATACAGACTTTGTTTTCAATGTCATATTGGCGGAAAAAGGAGTTTAGGGGAACAGGGACATTTTTTCACCCCTGCGATGTGAAAGGCTTTTCTCACATAGGGATACGCGGTTCATCCTGCCTCGGAACCCTTGATTGATGGCACGCGTGGCACTTCCGCTACACCCCGCGTGCGGCAAATGACGGGTTCCGACACGGTATAGAACCTCAGGCAGATGCTGCACGGAACCAAGCGACGGTCCGCTCGAGACCTTCCTCGAAACGAATGCTCGGCACGTAGCCCAGGAGTTCTCGCGCCAACGTGATGTCGGCTTGCGAACAGCGCACGTCACCCGCGCGGGGCGCTTCGTAACGCGGCGTGACCTGACAACTGAAGATTCCGTTCAATAGGCTGATCGCGCGGTTCAGAGTGTGACTCTCACCTACGCCAACGTTAATGACCTTCCCGATTGCCTTCGGCGCGGTGCAGGCCCGCAAGGTCGCATCCACGGCGTTGGCGACATAGGTGAAATCCCTTGATTGCTCGCCGTCGCCGAAGATCACGGGAGTTTGCTCGCGCTGGTAGGCCGCGATGAAAAGTGAGAGCACACCGGAATAAGGCGAATTGGGGTTCTGGCGCGGTCCGAAGATATTGAAGTAGCGGAGCGCCACGGTTTCAAGACCGTAAATACGGTAGAAAATCTGGCAATAGAATTCTCCCGCCACCTTGGTCAGAGCGTAAGGCGAGAGAGGCCGTGGCTCGTGGTTTTCCACGCGCGGCAACACGGGATTGTCGCCATACGCCGAAGAAGACGCCGCAAAGACCACGCGTTTCACCTTGGCATCACGCGCGGCCAACAAGACATTCAGCGTGCCGTTGATGTTGACGGCGTTCGAGGTGAGCGGGTCTTTGATAGAGCGGGGCACCGAGGGCAGCGCCGCGAGGTGGATGACGTAGTCGACGCCCTCGAAATGCGGGCGAAGGGCGTCCAGGTCACGGATGTCGACCTCCGCGAGATCGATACGGTCGCGGAACGCCGCCAAGTTCTCTCGCCGCCCCGTAGCGAAGTTGTCAATGGCCCGAACCTTCTCGCCGCGGCGGGCCAACTCTTCGACAATGTGCGAGCCGATGAACCCGGCTCCTCCGGTGACTAAGAACGTAGGCATAATCGACTCTCCCGAACGAAAACGATGATGGCTCCCCTTCGTCTTGCGTGAGCTTGAATGCCAGCCAGTTTGTTTATTGTGCGCCACCAGGACGGATTCGTCTACCGATCGAGGTAGCATCCTTGCCTGGCGTCCGGGCCTTGCAGCTCTTGATTCGTGGTGGTCTGACCCGGCCTCGATGCATAGTACCAAACCGCGCCAAAACCATCGAAGAAATTGTCGACGTACGATATTAGCTCGCTATCTTGCGCATCTTTCCAGCGGTATTGCCAATTTCCGTCGCTGCAATATACTTCTACATCGATATGCGCGATTGCATTCTTTTCGGGTTGCTCGTCGTAGTGCCCAACCTCTTCGCCGGTGTGCCGGAAGGCATTCCTCTTGAACTGGCGCGTCAACGTGTGTCCGTGATCTCCAACATCACTTACGATCTTTCGTTCGCGCTCACGCCGCATGCCTCGACGATGCAGGGGAGGGAAGAACTAGGCTTCACGTTGAAGTCCGCGCAAGCTGTCCTGCTGGATTTCCGGGACGGCACGATCAGCAAGCTTTCCGTCAATGGCGCCGAAATTCCAGTGAAGTTGGAGAACGGTCACCTTGAACTGACAGGGGAAAAACTTCACGTGGGAGAGAATATTGTCTCAGTCCAATTCACGGCCAACATTGCACCGGCGGGCAAGACGATTACTCGTTACGATGACCCCGAAGATGGCGCCGAATATCTTTACACGCTATTCGTTCCCATGGACGCCAGCATGGCGTTCCCGTGTTTCGACCAGCCGGATTTGAAAGCGCGTTTCCGCTTGGCTATCAGCGCGCCGACGACTTGGACGGTTATTTCCAACACGCAAGCGGAGAGCTTTGAATCGGCGGGCAAACAGCAACTCATCCAGTTTCGCGAAACGCCGCCGCTTAGTACTTATCTTTTCGCCTTTGCGGCCGGCCCTTTCCGCAAGGTCCACTACGTACGCGACTTGCCGGGGCTCTATGTTCGCCAGTCGATGCTGAAACGCGCGGAAGCCGAAGCCCCCGAAGTCCAGCAGATTGCCGCTGAGGGAATCCGCTACCTGGCGGGTTATTTCTCACAACCCTTTCCATTCCCCAAGTACGACATGGTGCTGATTCCCGGATTTCCTTACGGCGGCATGGAACATGCCGGCGCGACCTTCCTGCGGGAGGAGTCCGTGCTGTTCCGAACGGCGCCGACGCACAGCGACCGGCTCAATCGCGACATCCTGGTGCTGCACGAGCTGACCCACCAGTGGTTCGGCGACCTCGTCACGATGCGGTGGTTTGACGACCTCTGGTTGAAAGAAGGGTTCGCGCAGTACATGGCGTTTCAAGCGCTGGCCTCGCTCAAGCCCAACGAGAATATCTGGAAGCGGTTCTACGAGAGCATCAAGCCCGGCGCCTATGCCCTCGACTCGACGCAGGGCACCACACCCATCTATCAGGACATTCCCAATCTGAAAGATGCCAAGTCCGCTTACGGAGCGATCGTCTACGCCAAGGCTCCCGGCGTGCTGAAACAACTTGCTTTTGTCCTGGGACCTGAAACCTTTCGCGACGGTTTGCGGCTGTACCTAAGAGATCATCTGTATTCGAACGCGCAGTGGGGCGACCTTATACGCGCCCTCGAGCAAGTATCAGGGCGCAACCTCGAGCCTTGGGCGGAGATGTGGATTCGTCATCGAGGCATGCCGCAGGTGGATGTCGCTTGGACGTGCGATGGGAATCGTTTGACTCACCTCGCGCTCGCGCAACACGATGTGCTGGGCACGCAGGACCTCTGGCCGATTGCGACGCAGGTGGCGCTTGGGTATGCGGATCGCCCGTCAAATCACCTTCGGGTGGAGCTCGCGGGACGAACGTCAAAGGTCACTGAGGCAGTGGGCAAGCCCTGCCCAGCCTTCGTCTTCGCCAATGACCTGGATTACGCTTACGGGCGCTTCCTTCTTGATGTCCGCAGCCGCGAAGAATTGATGAAACAATTGGGTCGAGTGCATGATCTCTTCCACCGGACGATGCTCTGGGGTTCACTTTGGGAATCGGTGCGCCAGGCGGAGTTGGGACCGCGTGACTATGCCGCTTTGGCTGAAAAACTCGCACCCGCCGAAACCGACCAGTCGCTGGCCTCGAGCATTCTCACTCATTCCGCGACCGCATTGCACCGTTACATGAGCGACCGTGCGCGTCAGCAATTTGTCCAAGCGTTGGAGGGCCTCGCTACGAATCAGATGTCGAATGCCCGTGATCAGGACCTGCGAATAACCTGGTTCCGCGCCCTTGCGGGTTTGGCGGAGACTCCCGAGGGTCTCGCGAAGCTGAAGGAACTTCTCACTGGACACCTTTTCGTGCCAGGCGTGCAATTGCGCTCGCTCGACCGCTGGAACCTGGTTACGGCGCTGATCGCCATGGGTGACCCTGATGCCGATGCCTTCCTCGCCACCGAAAGGCAGCAGGACCACTCTGGTGACGCCGCCAAGTACGCTTACGTAGCGGAAGCCGCCCGCCCGGACTCTGGAACCAAGCAACGATATTTTGAGGACTACCTGCACAAACCCTCGCGTCCGGAGGATTGGATCGCGCAGAGTCTGGGGGTGTTCAACTATTGGAATCAATCGACACTTACTGAGCCCTACTTGCGCCCGGCCCTCGAGGCGCTTCCGCAGATCAAGCGCGACCGGAAGATTTTCTTTCTGGTGGCCTGGCTTGACGCTTTCATGGACGGCCAGCAATCCCCCGCGGCACAGGCTCAGGTCCACGAGTTTTTGCGGATGAATCGACTCGACCCAGACTTGCGGCTGAAGATATTGCAGGCCGTGGACGAACTCGACCGGACGGTCAGGGTCCGGCGAAAGTTTCCGGATTGACCGGTCGATCTTGCTCGCCGCACGCCTTGATGGGGCACGGTTTGCGGTTCGTGAGCAGACTCTTGAGCAAGAGCCGGCACTTGGTCCCTCACGGGCCGATATGGGCACTTTTTTTAGCCGCGCAATCGCTCGATCCGGGGCCTTCTGAAAAGGAGTAAAGCCCGAGGCACTTGGCCGGAGTTTGAGCACAGAGCAAAGCAGAGGTAGTATCTTTCTGGCTACCGGAGATAGGAAGTTGGAAACCCAGGTCAACATGCGCCGTGCGCCCGTCATCATCTCCGTGTTCGATCTGGAAGCGAAAAAGCACGGCTCGATGGAGGATTACGCCCTTCACCTCTCTCGGTCTCTGAAGGTTCGCGGTTGGAAGAGTATTCTGGTTTTTGTTCGCGGCGTCACTCCGGAAATTCGCAAAGTCTTAAGCGAGGCGGGCGCGGTCGTTGAGGTCATTCCGAAGGGAGGCCAGCCGGGTTGCTACGTTGGCCTGTTGCGGGTTCTCTGGAAATACCGCGGTGACATCGTTCACTATCATTTCTTGGAGCACTTCTCCCTGCTTCCAATCTTGGGATTGCTTCCCCGACCGCGCCTCCAGATCTTCACCGATCACTTTCGACAACCACAGCCCATTGGATGGCTCACACGCTCGCAATGCATCGTTTGGGATCGCCTCGTTTTCGGCACGCTAGGGATCCGCATATTGGCGGTTTCAGCTCACATCAAGAATACGCTGGTCGATTGTTATAGAATGAAGCCACGGCGCATTACGGTGATTCCGAATGGGGTAAGCCTGGAGAGGTTTAAGCCCGGGCATTCCGGCCTTCATAACGAAATCTGCAACGAGTTCGGTGTTCCATCAAATACTGCCCTGATCATCAGCGCCTCGAACCTAAGACCCGAAAAGGGAATTGCGGACCTGCTCACGGCGGCTGAGACTGTAGTGGCCGAGAAACCGAACACCCTTTTCCTGGTCGTGGGGGAGGGGGCCGAACGACAGGCCCTGCTTGAAAGGACGGCAGAAAAGGGCCTTCAGAAGTTCGTTCGCTTCACCGGCTCGCGCTCAGATGTTCATCGGCTCATGGCGGCAGGGGATGTCGTAGTCGCTCCCTCTGCGTGGCAAGAGCCTGCAGGGCTGGTGGTCATTGAAGGGATGGCCGCAGGGCGACCCGTCGTGGCGACACGAGTTGGAGGCATCCCGGAATATGTTGAAGATGGTGTCACAGGGATTCTTGTCGAGGCGCACGCCCCCCAGCAGTTCGCTGGAGCTTTGCTCCGCCTGCTGAATGCGCCGGCGGAGGCTGAGGCGATGGGTAGGGCCGGCCGAGCACGCGTGGAAGCCCGCTTCTCAATGGAAAGATGGGTGCATGACACCGAGCGGGTCTACGAGACCGTATTGACTTCGGAATTGAAGCCCGCTCCAGATAATCAAACTCGAAATGGTCCTGGTTCGGAAATGACTGCCTGATCGCCAGTAGATGGGAAGAGCGTTTCCTGCTCAACCTACGAGGGGCGCCGCAACAGGCAACAACCCTCCTCCCATACGTGCGGACGGCGCTCCCAAATCTGCCGGATCGGGGTGTCCTTGATGTTGCCTACCGGTTGGGAGCGAGCGCAGTCCCGCACGTCGCCGTTGGCTTGCACTTGAAGCATGGTCAGCGCCGCACACAATGCCAGGCGTTCGTGCGCGGTGTGCGAGCGCGTGGTCAAGAGCGTCTTTTGGGGGTCACGGAAGTATGGGATCATGACTTCCAGTTGATGGAAGCCGTTCGCGATGGGGAAGCCGTCGCGCTTCATCTGAATCAGTTGCTCAACGACCGCGACAGCCTTCGATGAGTCTTTAGGCCAGTTGTCTGAATGCTCGAACCACCGTGGGTCCTCCGGCGTGTTGTAGTTCTGCTCGATGGGCTGGTACCAGACTTGCGCTCCATTTTGGCGCGCGAACCTGGCAACATCGCAGACGCCCTCCAGGTTGTGTTCCATGACGACGGTTTTCAGCAATAGGGCAAAGTCTAATGACCTCTCCTTGCGCACTCGCGAGAGAGTGTGAATCGTTGAAAGCGTCTTTTCAAAGAACTTGTCCCGACCTCGGATTCGTGTGTGAGTTTCACCGATTCCGTCCACTGAAACCGTCACTCTCCAAGGGTTGGCAAGCGCGAGGCGTTCAATTTTCGATTGATCGTCCCAGTAACCGTGCGTGAGATGCTCGACGAGAAAACCCAGCGATGCGGCATACCTGACTAAGTCGATCGTGAATGGCCGAAGCAAGGCTTCTCCACCTGTAAACGTTATCTGCACGGGTCCGAGCCACCGCCTTAAATCGCGGAGAAATTTGCTCCATTGCTCGATGGTTGGAGACTCTTCTCTGCCCTTGTTTTTCCAGATGTCGCAATGCACGCAGCGGGCATTGCAGAGCTCTGTGAGCAGGAGGGCTATGGTGGTCGGCCGGCAGTGTGAGGCGAAAATGCCCCCAGCCAGCGTCCGAAGGCGGTAATTAGCCCCTTCATAGATTCGCTTGTAGGCCCTTGCGATCTTTCGTGACATGCTTGCTCGCATTAGGGCTAAGGATATCACACTCTGTCGTGGTGATTCTCCGCCCATCACCGCCCCTTGGGTTTTTGCTCGAGCGGAGCGGCGGGTAGGTGCATCTTCCCTGATCGCAACAGAATTCGCCTCCACCCGCACGCTCCTCTCGCGGATGCGTTGTGCACGAGGGCGGCTGCGTATATAGTCACGAATGTGCCGTTCGCCGAAGGCGAAGATGATACCGCGCCTTCATCGTGTGGAAGGAAAGGGGGACTGCCGGAAGAGGGGCCAGTCAAAAAGGTCATGCTGAAGCAAACCTACGCCGGAGACCAAGTCCATGACCATTGGGAATCAGTCTATCGGCAAAACCCGCTGGAGACTCGGCGCAATGACAAAATCATGGATCGCATTATGACCTACATCCACCCCCCTCCGGGCGCTCTATTTCTCGATGCGGGATGTGGGACGGGCGACCACGCCATCCGGATCGCACGCCGAGGATTCTGTTGCGTAGGGATCGATATCTCCCGAGAGGCTCTGAGAAGAGCGCGGCACGGGATCAACGAATGCGGCCTCGGTTCCAGGATTAGCCTGGTCTGCGGGGCCTTGGAGGAAGCCCCTTTTGGGGATGAGGTTTTCGACGCCATCCACTGCCGGGGGGTTCTGATGCATATTCCGGAATGGGAGAAAGCCTTGGACCATTTGTGCCGCGTCCTGAAACCAGGTGGCAAGATCGTCATCATGGAGAACAACCATCATTCGCTTGAAATGAAGATTGTGTTGCTGGTTCGCAAGCTGGTATCTCGAGAATCCAAGCTCGTTAGAACACCGGCAGGGCTGGAATTCTGGAGTGAAGAAGGTGGCAACCCTTTCCTCGTTCGATTCGCCAACATTCGCCACCTGATCGAGCAACTTGAGAAGCGCCGACTCCGCATCCTTAAGAGATTCGGAACAGGGGTCGGGGACATCAATCGTTTTCCTTCCGGGCTCGTAAGAAATGGAGTGATTCGCCTGAATTCGGTTGGTCTCAGTTTTCATTTTCCCGCGGGAATTTGCTCGGGCAATGCGATTATCAGTGAAAAGCAGACCAGTTTCTAGTGACGTCCAAGGAGCGATCGATCTTCGCCGCTCCGTCTGAACGCCATGACGTCGGCACATCCGATTGAAAACATTGTGCACGACTGAGGGAAGAACCAGCACGGTGAGTATGCCTCCAATCATATTCCCCGTCCACCGCTTGTAAGCGAATCTCGCCCGTGGTAACGTCTCGCCACACAACAACTTCATCGTTTGTTGTTCACTGGAAGCCTAGAGGACCGAACGAGGGAATCTCATTGAACCATCCAAAGAGAACTGCCGTACTACTTGCTGCAGTTATTACGATAGTTCTCACTCTGCTGCTCTTGCCCGGTTCGGGAGCGCAGGCAAGCAAGCCTCAGAAGGCCACGAAGCCTTCCCAAGCCGAGAAAGTGCTACCGGCAACCGCCTCGGCGAAAGCGCAAGAGGCGACGGGCAAGGTGAGACTCCTTGACCCCAATTCGGCGACCAAAGAAGAATTGACAGCACTACCGGAAATCGGGGAAGCGTATTCGCAGAAGGTCATGGATGGAAGGCCCTACAAGGCCAAAACGGACTTGGTTCGCTAGAAGATCATTCCCGAGGCTACGGACAAGAAGATTGCGTCTCTGGTTATCGCGAAACAGACACCAACGAAGCAGCCATATTAGTCTTCCACATCAGCCCGTGGAGCCAAAAACCAGTACGAGCCTTTATGTCCCCGAGGAAAAGAATGGCCGCCCTCGAGCGGTCACGCGCCGGAGAGTAGAATCGTCTGTCTCTGCGAGAGCAGCATCCGCGCCGACGAGGCAATGGGGGGAGGTCGGTGTCTCCATTTTCCGGAATGCGGTGAGCAGCTTTCTTTGGTTGGGCAGATCGAGGGTGCGCGTATTCCCCGTATAGGGGCGTGAGGAACAGGTCATGGGAATCAATTCAAGATTGGGTTACGGCTGGGCAAAGGCACCCCGCTTCATTGTCGGCACAATGGTAAGCATCTTGTGTCTCTGTACATCCCCCGGCGAACCGCAAACAGTTCCGACCACGCCCATGCGCGCAAACTATGAAGACGGTGCCGAATTCCGATGGCTGAACAAGCAAGTCCTCGACTCCCGTTTGCTGGACAACATGGAAGACCTCTCCAACTGGTCGTTCACCGGCGCAGGAGAGATGACACTGACCGAGGCCCACGCGAAAGACGGCCAGCACTCGCTGCGCATCCGCTCGACTTCCAATGTCGCCGAGGTTGGTGCTGGTGGGGAGTGGGAGGACCTAGTGGCTACCAGAAGGTTTGGCGGCGAAGACTGGCGTCAATACAATCGCATCTCGCTTTGGGTCTATCCCGATGTCGTCGGTGCACCCGCCATTTCCTGTTCTCTAACCCTCCACAATGACGGCTCTCACAAACTTCCGGACCAGTATAACGAGGGCCGCCACGAATCGATCACTCTCCAGAACCGCGTGTGGAACCATGTCGTTTGGGAAATCGCTCCTCTCGACCGAGACCGCGTGACTGCCCTGGATTTCGGGTATAGCCTGCCCAAGAAGTTTCCCGAGCCCGGCGACCAGACAATCTTAGACATCGATCAACTGGAATTGCAGCGTGTGGCTGCCGATTATGTCGAGGGTTGGAGCGTGGCGCCAGGAAAGATCACTTTCAGCCAGAGCGGATACACCACAGGTTCCCCAAAGTCCGCGATCGCCAGCGATCTGGCGATCCGAGAGTTCTCAGTGATTGACCTGCAGTCTGGCCAGGCGGTTCTCACCAAACCGGTTGAGCAAAGGACCACTCCTCTGGGTAAGTTTCAGTTGCTGGATTTTTCCGAGGTCCGCGACCCTGGCACATACGTGATCAAAGCGGGCGACTTGCTCACACGCTCGTTCCAAATTGGCGAGGAGGCCTGGCGCAACAGCATCTGGAAGGCCGTCAACTTCATGTACTGCGAACGATGCGGAACCGAGATCCCGGGGATTCACGGCAGGTGCCATCAGGATATTTACACCACGCATGGCGACAAGCGAATCATCGTCAATGGCGGATATCATGACGCCGGGGACCTGAGCGCTACGGGAAACACCCCTGGGATGGTCTATGCGCTCCTTTCACTTGCGGACAGTCTGAAGCGACAGAGAGATGATCCAGTTCTCTACGATCGCCTGCTGGAGGAGGCGCGATGGGGCCTGAATTGGGTGCTCAAAACGCGGTTTGGCGACGGATATCGCAGCACGGGCCAATTGGTCAGTTATTGGACCGATGGCATCATGGGCACCGCCGACGACCGATTCGGCCAAGCCGTGAATGACCCGGAATGGAACTTCCGAGTGACCGGAGTAGAGGCTCTAGCAGCGCGAGTGTTAAAAGACAGCGATCCGGGGTTGGCGGACCTTAGTCTCGCGATCGCGGAAGAGGACTGGAAGTTTGCGGTCGACGGCCTGAAGACGGCTTCTCCTCTCGCTGAGGTCTATGGGGCAAAGGACGAATTGGAGAGAGTTTCCTTCGGCGTGGTCGCGTCGGTCGACCTTTATCAGGCCACCGGAGACCGCCGCTACGCAGATGAAGCTGTTGCCTTGGGTGATCTAGTGCTCGCTTCCCAGGAACGCGAGCTACAGCCCTGGACAATCCCCTTAACCGGTTACTTCTATACCAGCCCGAAGCGTGAGAACCTCTTCCACCGATTTCACCTCGGCCAGGAGCAGGAGCCGATAATGGCTCTGGTACGCCTGTGCGAAGCGTTTCCGGACCATGACAAATGGATGAAGTGGTACTCGGCAGTCGTCTTGCACTCCGAGTATTACCTCAAGTCAATGGCCGTCGCGGATGAGCCTTATGCGGTTTTGCCAGCCGGGGTGTATCGTGAGAGCGAAGCACGTTTACTTCCTGAATCCAAAAACTGGACCCCTCTTCGAGCCGCCGACCGCCATGCCTACGTGGAAGAGGTAAAGCGCGGAGTCCCGCTGGGTGGCGATCACTATCTGCGCAGGTTCCCGGTTTGGTTTGACTTTCGCGGCAACTCGAGTGTTCTCCTTTCAGAGGCCAAGGCACTGTCAGCAGCAGCACGGTTGCGAAGCGATCTGTCAGGCGAAGACTTGGCCCAAAAACAGGCCCAGTGGCTGGTCGGCCGCAACCCCTTCGCCGCCAGTCTTATGTATGGTGAGGGCTATGACTGGACGCCGCTGTACAGTGTGCGCTCTGGACAAATGGTTGGCGCGCTTCCTGTCGGCATTGAAACCAAGGGGTTCGAAGACACCCCTTACTGGCCCACACAAATTTGCTGGACCTATAAAGAGGTGTGGACACAACCGGTAGGACAATGGATCTGGTTGATGGAGGATATTAGCGTGCCCGCCATTGTTCGCGGGACGGCCGACCCGGCGAGTCACGACCCCGTGGAATTTCGCGAACAGAGGACCGGGCAGGTCAAAACCATCCCTTTAAGGCCAATTGACGGCGAGTTCAGCATTCATGTGCCGGAAGGCCAATACAATGTGCGTCAGGGTTCAGCCCACACGAGCATTACGGTGCTGCCGGGAGGACTCTACCACGTCGATTTGCGTCGCGACCGCGTCATGGATTTCAAATTCACGTTTGAGGATGTTGCTGGAAATGAGGTGCTCCTGCGAATTTCCGCCGAAGGCGCAGGCCATCACACCTTCACGGTTCGCAGCGACAATCTCGTCCTTACCGAACCGGCAAAGCAGGAAATGGATCTGGTTTCCAGACAAATCCGAGAGGTGGTCTGGCACGCACATGTTGTCTCGCCGAAGACTCCCTGGGTGGCCGTGGTGATTCCTGACGGCACCCTGACTGACAGTCGGGAAGTCACAGGAACACAATGAGCCCCCTTTTTCGAGTTGTGCCTGTCGAAATGCTGATGCGACTACGAAACCAGGTCCCAAAGGTGCTGGAACTGCTGCAACTCTCCTTCTTCGTCGACTCGAGCCGGCCAACGGTGGCCGAGCCTTGTGCGCACTTGGCAACAGCACTGGTTTGGACCCCTGAAGTGAGGAAACCATCGCCCTCTCTGCCAGTCCTCACGCCGTCACAGATTCCTCGCGCGCCTGAGTTGGGAACGAAGTGAATCGGCGCGGTTCGACGAAAAGATGTGGACGAAACAATGTGGATCGACTCAGCAGGCAGGAACAAGGCTGCTCAAGCCGAATGCTTAGTCGTGGAGCCAATCTGCCAGAACGCCGTGACACAGGCCGGTGCCCAAGAAGCGTGCCGGGACTTTCATTCGGCCGTTGAGGTTCCAGCGAAGGGAGCACACGTCAAGGTGTTGGGCTCGTAAATCTGGAACACCGAGAAACCGGGGCATGGCTGGATGGAGATTCATCCCGTGATGAGCATTCAGGTTGTGCCATGAAGCGCTGGGGTGCTCGCTTGATTGGCCCCTCTATCCGATCAAGTTGTGGTGGCGGTGCTGAGGTTCGCCCCGACTGACAATCAAAGGGCCCTTGCGTTACATTGCCACGAGGGCAGAACCTTCATATCCCGATCTGTTATCGGGAGGGCTTGCCACCAAGGCTTGGAAGCAATGTTCACGGTGAGCCGCTTCGGGATCTCGCCCAACCTGGCGTGGTGCTTGGTGACCACGAATATCATCGGTCTTCGACTGGGGGTTTGGCCCGCCTGATACGCACGCTTGCGCTGGGAGCAAATCTCATCGCCTGGCACGGCGAGCATTCGAAGCCAAGTATGGAAGCAAGGTTGCAAGGCCCAAGCGGAGTGGCGTATAAGCACGCCCTTCAGGAGGAAACCATGGCGGACAAAAAGGCCGACCTCGCCGGGCCCGGCATTGGCAACTACGACGAACTCGAGCGGATTCTTCCCCAGGACTATCGCTCGCTGCTGACCCGCAAGGGAACGCAGCGTGCCATCTTCGCGGCCAAAAACTACAT
>JAIQGA010000157.1 GCA_020072925.1 Terriglobia bacterium
GCGGGCGTGGCATCGATGGCCACCGCCAGCGGGTCGGGAACGTTCAAGCTCGTAAAGGGCACCAGGCCCGTGAGCACGAGAACCACAGCGATGTAGAGGACCGTACAGATTCCGAGCGAACCAAGGATCCCGATGGGCATATCGCGCTCGGGGTGACGAGCCTCCTGAGCGGCAGTAGAGACCGCGTCAAATCCGATGTAAGCGAAGAAAATGACTCCGGCGCCCCGCAGAACCCCGCTGAACCCGAACTCACCGAATGTTCCCTGATTTGCAGGCATGAAGGGGTGCCAGTGGGCGCGGTTGACGTAAAGCGCTCCCACGGCGATAAATGCCAGCACCACGCCGACTTTCACCAGCACGATGATGGTATTGAAATTCGCCGACTCTTTGATGCCAACAATGAGCAGCGTGGCAATCACCATGATGATGAAGAAGGCGGGAAGATTGAAGTAGGGATGCACCACTGTCCCATCGGCCAGGGTGATGGGCTGCCAGGGGCTGCCCGCCAGCTCTGCCGGAAACGGGATGTGCAGGTCTTTCTGCAAAATCGAAACGACATATCCCGACCAGCCGATGGAAACCGTCGTGGCGCCGACGGCGTACTCGAGGATCAAGTCCCAGCCGATGATCCAGGCGAGAAACTCGCCGATCGTGGCGTAGGAATACGTGTAGGCGCTGCCGGCAATGGGAATCACGGAGGAGAATTCCGCATAGCAGAGTCCTGCGAATGCGCAGCCCACGCCGGAGAGGATCACGGAGAGCACCAGGGCGGGCCCCGTGTGTTGCGCGGCGACGCCGCTGAGCACGAAGATGCCCGCGCCGACGATGGCGCCAATGCCCAGCGAAACCAGGTCGAGCGCGCTCAGCGCCCGCCGGAGGCTGTGTTCCGATTCCGTGGCTTCGGCCCGCAACCGGTAGATATCTTTCTTTGCCCACAATCCCGCCATGCGTCCTCCCTATGCTTGGTTTCCCGCGGCCACGCGCCGGCGTCGCCAAAAATAATAGACCGGAATGCCCACCGCCACGATACACAATCCCGCTACGCTGCGCAAAGCTTTATGAGTCAGGAGCGCCCACTCCACGAACAAGGCAAAAGCAATGTATATCGCCGGCAAGACAGGATAGCCCCACGCCCGATAAGGGCGCGGCGCATCAGGACGGATCCGACGCAAACGGAAAACGCCCGCGATGGTAAGAATGTAGAACAGAACGACGGCAAAAATCACGTAGTCGAGCAACTCACTGTAAGTCCCGGTGAGGGTGATAAGCGCTGCCCAGAGGGCCTGCACGCCCAGCGAGACCGCGGGCGTATGGTACTTCGGACTGACTTTGGCCACCGAGGGGAAAAATAGACCGTCTTTCGCCATGGCATAGTAAACGCGCGCGCCGGCTAGAATCAGCCCGTTCATGCAACCGAAGGTAGAGATGACGATGGCCGCGGCCATCAGGCCCGCGCCGCGGCCGCCCAGCATCGCCTGCACCGCGGCGGTCGCCACGCGGTCTTCGGCGGCGTATTGGACCCCGCGCTGCAACAATCCTCCCTGGGCCGACCCGTAGAAGGGCAGCGCGCGCAGATAAATCCAGTTGCAGGCCAGGTACAACGCGCAGACGATGAGCGTCCCGAGAAATAGCGCCAGCGGCAGATTGCGTTTGGGATTAGTGACTTCACCGCTGGCGAAGGTGATGTTATTCCAGGCGTCGGAGGAAAAGAGCGGGCCGACAAGCGCCACCAAAACAATGGTCAGCGTGGCGATATCCCAGTGCGCGCCCTGCAAGAGGCCGCCCGCCGGCAAGCTGGGCGCCGAGTGGCTCGCTCCCCACCACAATCCCAGTCCTATCAGCCCCAGCAGCGCTCCAACCTTGAGAACGGTAAAAACATTCTGGACCCAGGCGCCGGTGCGAATGCCGAATACGTTGACGACACTCAACAACCCAATGGCCAGGATGGCGACCAATTGCTGGGAGGATAGCGTCAGCGCCACGGGATGGCCGGGAAAGTTGATCGTGCCCAGATTCACCAGAATGTGCTGCGTGGAAATCCAGGGAACGAACACCCCGAGAAATTTGCCGAAGGCGACACCGACCGCCGCGATCGTGCCCGTTTGAATCACCAGGAAGAGCGTCCAGCCGTAAAGAAAGCCGAACAAGGGTCCAAAAGCCTCGCGCAAATAAACGTACTGGCCCCCGGCGTGGGGCATCATGCCGGCCAATTCCCCGTAGGTCACCGCGGCGGTGATGGTCATGCCGCCACTGATGATCCAACAGAGCAGAAAAAGGCCGGGCGAGCGGACCTCCCGCGCGATTTCCGCGGCCACGATGAAGACGCCGGACCCGATCATCGAGCCCATCACGATCGTGGTGGAATCCAGCAGCCCGAGGCCTTTCACCAATTCCGGGGTGGCGGCCTTGCTTGCGGCATTGACGGTTGTGGGAACGGCCATGATCGAAGTCAGTGGTCAGTGGTCCGTTGTTCGTGGTCAGTTGTCAATCGGCTGCCTGGAATTGCTAACGTAAACGAACTTAAGCAAATGACAAACGACCCCTCACCCCTGCCCCTCTCCCCAGGGGAGAGGGCTGAAGTTTTGGCCTCTAACCCTTCCCCGCGGGGAGGGGCTGAGGTTTTGGCCTCCCACGCTCTCCCTTGGGGAGAGGGTTGAGGTTTTAGTCTCCCACCCTCTCCCTTGGGGAGAGGGTCGCCCGCAGGGCCGGGTGAGGGGTTAGTGGTCCGTAACGGATGCGCGTTGTGACTTTACTTTCGACACTCACAGTAATGAGACACAGCAACGGACAACTGACAACGGACTACTGACCACGGACGCCCTTCTTACGTGCTCAGGATTCTCAAGAACTCTTCCACAGTCTTCTCGATTTCGAGGCTCTGATAGAGGCCCCGGATAACCGCCACCGAATCGGCGCCGACTTCGAGCACCTGGCGCGCATTCAGCACGGTTATTCCTCCGATGGCCACCAAGGGCTTGCGAGTTGCTTGGCGCGCCCGCCGCAGGCCTTCCAATCCCACAACGGGGTCCGGCCTCTCCTTGCTGGCCGTGGGGAAAACGGGGCCGAACGCCAGGTAGTCAGCCGAGGAAAGCTCTCCCTCGGCAAGCTGCTCGACGTTGTGCGTCGAGTATCCCACCCATTTCTCCGGGCCGAGAATTCCTCGGGCAAGCTCTACCGGAAGATCGTCCTGGCCCACGTGCACTCCATCCGCGCCGACCGCGCGCGCCACATCGGCGCGGTCGTTGACGATAAACGTTCCTCCCCCTGCGCGGACTCGTTCCGCTACCTGGCGGCCAATTTCAAATAATGCCCTGGAAGATGCGTTTTTACCGCGGAGTTGGATCAAGCGAACGCCCGCGCGAAGCAGGGCCTCCGCCACCGCGGGGGCGCTTCGCCCACCCGTCTGCGCGGGATCGATTATGGCATAGAGGCGAGGCAATCGAAAGCCCATAGATTGGCGGGCCGTGAAACTCAAAGGTTGTTGCCGTTCTTGGAAAACCGGCTTAAGAAGTGTGTATCGAATTTGCCGGCGCGGAAATCCGGATCCGCCATCACTTTTTCGTGGATAGGGATGGACGTGGAAATCCCCTCGATGATAAACATCTCCAGGGCGCGCGCCATGCGGTTGATTGCCTCCGCGCGGTCCTTGCCGTGGACGACCAGCTTGGCAATCATGGAATCGTAATAAGGCGGAATCACGGACTCCGCGTAGGCCGCGGTATCCACCCGCACCCCCGTCCCACCCGGGGCATGGAACGCCGTGATCTTGCCGGCGGAGGGCGCGAAGGTCTCGGGGTTCTCGGCGCAAATGCGGCATTCAATCGCGTGTCCGCGCAGGCCCACGGTCTCACCTTCAATCGGAAGGTGCTCGCCCGCGGCGATGAGAATCTGCATCTTGACCAGATCCAGACCCGTCACCATTTCGGTCACCGGATGCTCCACCTGGATGCGCGTGTTCATCTCCAGAAAGTAGAGATTGCGCTTTTCATCCATGAGCAGCTCGACCGTGCCGGCGTTGGAATACCCGATCTTCTGAAGGGCGTCAACCACCTGATGGCCGACGCGCTGGCGCGTTTCGGGATCGAGCTGGGTGGAAGGAGATTCCTCCAGGAGTTTCTGGTGGCGGCGCTGAATCGTGCACTCGCGCTCGCCCAGATGGACTACCTTTCCGTGGCCGTCGCCCATCACCTGGAACTCGATATGCCGCGGAGACTCGATGTATTTCTCGAGGTAAACATCCGGCGCACCGAATGACGCCGCGGCCTCATTTTGAGCGGTCTGGAACATGCTCGGCATTTCCTCGGCAGAATGGACAATCCGCATGCCGCGCCCACCACCCCCCGCCGCGGCTTTCACCATCACGGGGTAGCCCACCTGCTCGGCGGCGGCAAGCGCCTCGTCCTCCGATTGCACGACAGCGGAACCGGGAAGGATCGGCAGCCCCAGGTCCGCCATGGCCTTCCGCGCCTGGTTTTTGTCGCCCATCAAGCGGATGGCGTCCGGCCTCGGACCGATGAAGGTAAGATTGGAGGTCTCGCAGACTTCGGCGAAGTACGGGCTCTCCGCCAGGAATCCATAGCCGGGGTGAATGGCGTCGGCACCGGTAATCTCTGCCGCAGAGATAATGCTGGCGACGTTAAGGTAGCTGTCCGAGCTGCGCGGCGGGCCGATGCAGACGGCTTCGTCGGCAAAGCGCACGTGGAGCGAATAGCGATCCGCCTCGGAATATACCGCCACCGTGCGAATGTCCAGTTCCTTGCAGGCGCAGATGACCCGCAGCGCGATCTCCCCGCGATTGGCAATTAGGATCTTCCTGAACATGGGCCTCTTGGCAGTCGGCTCTCAGCTCTCAGCATTCAGCTTTCAGTAATCTCTTCTTTGCTGATTGCCGATAGCTGAAGGCTGACGGCTATTTCTTGTGCGAAGGTTTAATCGCGAACAGGGACTGCCCGTATTCGACCGGCTGCCCGTTTTCCACGTAAACGCGAACGATCTCCCCGGCCACCTCAGCTTCGAGTTCGTTCATCAGCTTCATCGCCTCGATGATGCACAGGACCTGACCCACTTGCACCACGTCGCCCACCTTGACGAAGTCTGGAGATTTCGGGGCGGACGCCGAGTAGAAAGTGCCGACGATGGGGGACTTCTGGATGAATATGTCTTCGGAAGTTTCCGCCGGCGATTCGGGGGCGGTGGCAGGCGCCGGCGGCGCCGGGGGCGGCATTTGAGTCTGCGAGACCAGTGGCGGAGGAGACGGGCCGGAGGGAACCACGTAGTAGCCTTCAGCGTTGCCGGGGTTCGCAGGGGCAGGGTTGCCGCGCTTGATACGAATCTTCACCCCGTCCTGTTCCATCTCAAATTCGGTGATTTCTCTGCCCGCGAGAACGTCCAGAAGCTCCTGAATATCTTCCAGATTCCAGGCGCGTTGTGGACGTTCGGAACCCCCGGCACTGCGGGGTGGATTCTTGCTCGGCATCAATATCGCCCCTTACGCTTCAATAATCCAATGGTCTTTGGATGCTGGCGTCAGGATCTCCGGGCCCTCAGGAGTGACCAGCACGGTATCTTCGATCCGAATGCCACCTAGATCCGGGATGTAAACCCCGGGCTCGGCCGTGATCACGCTCCCGGCGGGGAGCGGAACCCTCTCGCCCCGGGCCAGCCGAGGCCGCTCGTGGATTTCCAGGCCCACGCCGTGGCCGGTGCTATGCGTGAAGAACTGGTCCAGTTTAGAGCGACGCAAACTGCGTCGCGCCGCGGCATCCACGTCTCCCGTGCGGGCGCCGACTCGGGCGGCCGCCACCGCGCGCTCCTGAGCTTCCCTGACCGCTGCGTAGAGACGGCGGACCGCCCGGCTGGGGCTGCCCAGGAAGATCGTGCGCGTCATATCCGCCGCGTAAGCGGCGAGTATAGCACCTAGATCGAAGATAACCAAATCATTTTCCTGCAACGACTTGGACGAGGCGCGGGCGTGCGGCAGGGCGCTGCGCGGGCCCGAGGCCACAATGGTCTCGAAGGCCGCGCCCTCGGCCCCCATCTTCCTCATCCGGTACTCGATCTCCGCTGCTAAGTCCCGCTCCTGCACGCCGGGGTGCACGTGTTTCAGCACCGCCTGAAACACCGCCACAGTCAGGCGCGCCGCGCCTCGGATCTTCTCGATTTCGCCGGCATCCTTGGCGACGCGCAAATCCTCGACCAATTCGCCAGCGGGTGTCATTCTGACTCCGGCGCGAGTTTCACGCCGCAGCCGTGCGAACTCCTCACAAGTAAGATGCGCGGCTTCGTAACCCAGGCATCGGATTTTGTTCCCGTTCAGCCAGCGCGCCGCGGCCTTCAGCAGGCCTCGTCTCTCCTCGATAACTTCAACACCCTGCGCCTGCTCGCGCGCCTGCAGCGTGTAGCGCGGATCAACCCAGAGGATTCTCGCCTCCCGGCCGAACAAGGCCATCCCCGCGCTGCCACGAAAACCCGTCAGATAGGCAATGTTGGCGAGGCCGGACACCAGGAGGCCTTCAACCTTCCGGCGTACGAGCATAGCGCGCAGGCGCTCTTGACGAGCGAGGTAAGGATCGGCCATCGCAGGGGAAACCATGGGCGGAAACAAAAAGGAGGAGACCCGGTCTCCTCCTCACCAACGTTGACCTGCCGAAGCGAAAGCAGCCACCCCTTTTGATCAGGTCAGAATCTTCGGCGACACGAAGAAGAGCAACTCCTGATCGTTGTTGGTCACGTTGCTGGTCTTGAAGAAGTGCCCGATGATGGGGATACTCCCAATCAACGGCACATACGTGGCGGACTTGGAACGCTGGGTCACCGTCACACCACCGAAGACTACCGTTCCCCCGTCGGGAACCAACACCTGCGTGGTGGCCTGCTGCGTGTTGATGCTGGGACCGACGAAGGTCAGGACCGCTCCTACCGAAGCGTTATTGACGTTGATGATCATGAAGATGTTGCCATCGTCGGTAACTTGCGGTGTCACGCGAAGCTGCAGTGTCGCATTCGCGTACTGGACCGAGATGGTGTTGTTGATGTTGGTCTGAATGGGCACCTGGACGCCTTGCATCACCATCCCTTCCTGGTTGTTCTGGGTAACGATCGTGGGGCGGGAGATGGTCTTCGCCAGGTTTTTCGTCTCCGCCGCGGCCAAGGCAACGTTGATCGTATAGCGTCCCGCCGCGTTGGCCACCGCGATGGCACCATAGCCGGCCGCAGACGTGGCGGTGGTTATGATGTTCGGGCTGGGTGCACCTATCACAGGGCTCGGCGTCACGACAGACCCTGTACCCGTCGAGCCGCCGATGACGGTGTGGCCCGCCTTGTCAACCCCGGCTCCGGAAAGCGCGGCCTGCAAGTCGCGCGTGAATCCGGAGGTTGCCAGAACCACCCGGGCTTCGATCGCCACCTGCTTGGCTTTCTTGTCCAGCTTGGTGATGATGTCCTGGATAATGGGGATCTGGCTTTGAATGTCGGAAATAATCAGGGTGTTGGTGCGGTCGTCGGTCAGCACGTTGCCGCGTTTGGTGAGCGCTCCACCGCCCACCCAGGTCTTCAGCATGGTGGAAATCGTGGCGGCCTTGGCATAGTTGACCGGCCTGAAAATCGTCACCAGGGGCATGGCATCCACGCGCGCGGCTTCCAGCTTGGTCTGGGCTTCCTGCTCCTGCGTCAGGGTCACCATCGTGGCAATGCGCAGAACGTTCCCTTCCAGCACCTTTCCCAGATGATTGTTCTTGAGCACGATGTCGAGCGCCTGGTCCCAGGGTACCGAGTCCAGCACCATCGTGACACTACCCGCAACGTTGGGGTCGACGATGATGTTCAATCCGCTGATCTCGTGAATGAGCCGGAAGAAATCCTTCAGGTCGACGTCTTTCAGGTTCAGAGATATAGGTTCGCCCGTGTATTTGGCCTGCTCCCCCTGGCCGCCCGGAGCGGAACCCTGCACCACCTCGTAAAGAGGCAAGTCCGCCCCGAGAGTCTTGGCAGCCTTTTCGGCGCGCAGGACTTCCGGTGTCGGCGCGGGCTCCGGCGGCCGGGGCGCAGCCTCGGAAACTGCCATCGACGGCAGGGTGCTGAGGAAATCCAGCTTGGGCACGGCCGGGACCAGAGGCAATGCCGCCGCCTCCTTGGTAGTTTCAGGCGCCTTGACCTCGACTTCCGGCGTCTTGGCGGCCGCCGCGACCGGCGGGGTTACCTCCGCCACGACTGCTTGCACGGCAGGCCCCTCGTGCGGCTTCTGGGCCTGGGTTCGAGCCTTCAGCTCCATCCGGATCCCGCCGGGGATGGCGTGAATGTCGAAGGCCGGGTTGGTCTGGAGGTCCGCCACCACGCGCAGCCCCTCTTCATGCTGCCCGACCCGCACGCGCTTCACAAACGGCGAGGAAGCCGCAAAGGCCACATGGTGCGTGGCGTTCCGCGCGCCTTCCAAGTCCACCACCAGGCGGGCGGGATGCTGCAACTGCGAGACCCGGAAGGTTGCGGAGCGGGTCATCGCGATATCCACCAGCGTCTCCCCCTCCGCACCCGCCTGAATGGAGATGTTCGAGACTTCGACAGGACCTTGCGCGGCCGGGCCTTCGGCCGCCCACGCGGCCAGGGAAGTCCCCAGCACCAGCCATGTCAACGTCAGGAAAACGATAGCTCGTCGTTTCATCTGCCTTCTCCCGGAGCCGGACCCAGTCGCTTCACCACTTCATGAGAGGTGACGCGGCCATTCGCGTCGAGCGTATTCTCTTTGAAGTAGATGGCGTCCGGCGTGATCCTGCTGACTACACCGTTGTACAGCGCATCATTGACCCGGAGGAAATAAGCTCGCCGTGTGTAGTTGGTGACCACGGCGATCATGGTGTTGGATGTATCCTCGCGAACAATTCCTTTGAGTGTCAACTGCCCGACAACCAAACCGCGGTTGCCCGGCGGCAGCGGGCCCGTAATGCCCTCTTCGCCCGGCCGGCCCGGAACGGGCGCGGGAGGAATCTTGAAGGGATCGCGCTTCCCGGCAATTTCCGTGCTGCCGGGCTTGCGCGTGGTCTCCACTTTCGCCTTAGCGGCGGGTTTCTTACTGGCGGCGGGCGCGCGCCGGGCTTTCTTCTTGCTCGCTGAAGCCGCGGGCTTGGCGGACGGTTGGGCAGCCGCTTGCCCCGCCCAGCCGACTCCGGCCCACACTCCCGCACCCAGAAGCCCGCAAAGGAGCAGGCTCGCCGCCCTGATGCACCGCGTGGATTGAGCTCTCTGGTTGACCATAGTCCTCATCCTGCCCTACCTCTTTTTTGGCGGCCCTTTGGGCGCCCCCGGCGGCGGCTGCTGGCGGTTGAAATAGGTACTGACCACGCAGTTCGCCCCTACCGTCTCGTCGGGGCGGATGATGTAAGTGCCCATCCCGCCCCCCTCGGGAGTCCCCAGGGAAAGGCCGAAAACGCTCACGATGCGTTGTTCGTGCGCCAACCGCTCGAAGAAGTTCACCAGGGAATAGTAGGTCCCGTCCAGGCGCATGTTGAAAGGCATTTCCATGTACATATCGTGGGTCACCAGCGCCTGGGGGATGAAGGTACGGACATTGATGCTCGACGCCGCCCCATCATCAAAAATCATCCGCATGAAGGTATCGGTCGCCTGCTCGTCGGGGACGATGGAGCGCAGGGTCTCAAGCTGCTTCTGGAGCTGGGCAATCCTGTTCAGGTATTCCGTCCGCTCCTGTTCAAAGGCACGGTTACGGATATTCTCCGCATGGATCTTGTCGACCTGAGCCTGCAGTTTGTCCCGCTGATCCTTGAGAGGCAGCACATAGAGATAGAAGACCACTCCGGCCAGGATCACCGCGCCCCCGATGAAGATCGCCGCCTGACCGGCCGCAGGAATGTCATTGAAGCTCTTCGCCATGGTGTGCCTTTCCTCCCGTTACATCCCCGTGCGCCCTGCCGGGGCACCCGGCGTCGCGGTAGGCGCCGCAGTGGTCCCCGTCGAAGGCGGCTGAGGCGGCTTGTACATGCAGGAAACGTCGAACTTATAGGTCAGCCGGCCATGCTGATCATCCTCGAAAAACCGGTGGAGCTGCACGTCGTCGAAGACCCCCGAGCTCTTCAAGGAGGCCAGGAAGACCGCCATCGACTCCACCGATCCGGCCTGGCCGCGCAGCGCCAGACGCCCGGTGGTGTTGGAAGCGGTGTACAGGTACACGTCGCTGGTCTTATTGACCACGGTGCCGAGGGCGCTCATGATCTCCACGGGGCCGACGCGGCTCGCCTGCAACGCCTGAATGGTGTTGATGCGCTGATCCAGTTGCTGGACTTGTTCCTGATAGCGCAGGTTTTCGGCCTTGATCGCCGCCAGGCGCGCCTGCTCCGCCTGCTCTTTCTTGAGTTCGATATTCAGGTTGTCGATGGCGCCGCTCCACATCTTGTAGAACACCCCCACCACCAGGAAGCAGACGATCAGCGCCCCCACCAGGGTTCCCACCTGGAAGCCGATCGTCACCGGGGGTCTCTCGCGAGGAGCGGGACCGGGTGCCGCAACGCCCAGCAGGTTAATTTTGATCATGGCTAGTCAAAGCTCCTCAACGCCAGCCCCACCGCCACGGCCATGCGGGGAGCGATGTCGTTGACGAAATTGGGATCGAAATTCGGTCCGACGTTCACCTTCTGGAAGGGGTTGATCAGTTCCACCGGGATGTTGAATTCCTCTTTGAGCTGGTCCACCAACCCCTCAATCTTGGCCGTGCCCCCGGCGGCGAAAATGCGTTGAATGTTTTCCGTGGACGTGGTCTGCCGGAAGAAATCGAAAGTCTTCTGTATTTCCAGCATGAGGATTTCGGAGACGGAGCGGAGGTGCTGCGTCTTCGCGTCCGGCGCGATGTTGGGGACTTCCTTCCCCTGCTTGAGCTTCTCGGCGTCATCGAAGCTCAAATCGAGTTCTTTCTGCAGGGTGTCGGTGTACTGGTTGCCACCCACCGAAACGTCGCGTGTGAACAGCGGCGTGCCCCCGCGGCCGATGACGATGTTCATAATGCTGGCGCCAATATTGAGCAGCGCCACGAGCTGGTCGGGCGCGACGTCGTAATTCACCTCGAACGCGTTGAAGACCGCGAAGCCGTCGTAATCCACCACCGTGGGCGTGCGCGCCGCCTGGCTCAGCACGTTGGTGTGATTCAGGATCTTCTCCCGCTTGACGGCCACCAGCATGACGTCGGTGCCGGGTCCGGAAACAGCCGGCCCCAAGGGCTGGTAACTCAAGTTAACGTCCGCCATATCGAAAGGAATGTGTTGCTGCGCCTCGTAGGGAATCTGCGAGTAGAGCTCTTCCTCCGTCGCCGCCGCCACGGTGATCCGCTTGACGATGACCGAGTGGCCGGAAACGGACGTCGCCACATTCCGGGTCTTGATCTTGCTTTCCATGAAAATCTTCTCGATGGCGGAGGATACGGAAAGGGCGTCCATGATCGCGCCATCCACGACGGTGTCCTGGCCGAGAGGTTCTATCCCCAGGTTGACCAGTTCGTAGCCGGCGCCCCGGCGCTTTAGTTCCACCGCCTTCACCGAGCTGGATCCGATGTCCAACCCCACCAAGCCTTTTGGTTTTCCGAATCCAAACATGGGCCTTGCTCCCTATCGATGGCTGGCGCGGGCACGACGGCCTGCGCGTCGCTCGACTTGCGTGCTTTGCCTCTCCATCCAGCGGTCCAGGACCGTCTTCTTGAATTTCCAGCGATTGCCGAGTTTGAAGCCGGGGACCCGTTCCGCGTAAACGTACTTATAAAGGGTCTCGCGGGATACGCCCAGGTACTCGGACGCCTCCCGGATACCCATAACTTCTCTGGTCTCTCCCATGCGGCTGACCTTCCGCAAAGCTCCGGCGCGTGTATTCAGATCTAAAGACTGGCGGCTAGGACGAGAGGCCCCTACCACAACTCCCGTCGTTGCACGCCTTTGTATGTCATAGGTAGTGAAGATGTCAAGTGTTTTTTTGTAGTTTGGGGGGAAAACGTTGTATGTGGATTGGGGATTCTAGGGTCTTTTTGCCCCTCACCTGGAACGGATGGTGGCTTTCCCGGCTGACACCCCAACATATGGGACTATGAAGGTTTTTGGCTTTTCATCGGTTTGAGGTGGTTTGTAGAGAAAACCAATGAAGATTAGTCGAGAATGGTGGAAGTCGTAGCGTCTTCATGGGCTTTTCCTCGTACTCGCACCAACCTCTAACTGTAGCCCAGGATCTTGAGAGGACCCCATTCGCCAATACGCCAGGACGAGGATTCTTCATCGGCGTGGTTCAGACTCCTTCAATGGTAATCAACATCATCAACAGCGCAGGGATTGGGGTGGGGCTTCCGCCATTCAAGCCCCAGGCACGCGTCCACCGACAGCTACTGACCGTCAAGTAGTGTACCCCATTGAGGTCATCGAGACGTCTCGGGCCTATCATGCCCGGATTCCACCTGATTCAGCACATACCTGTCGCGAATCAATGTGTGTGACACCGGCCTCAGAATCAGGTAGTGGGTCAATTTGAAATCCAGTCGGACACAAAGGCCCTTGACACACCCCTGCGCCGTGCTATGCTAGTCTCATGCCAAAGCGCTCAAGCACGGATTTCAATCAAATCGCTGCTAGGATCGTCGAGGAGTCAACCGGAATATCGGTTGAGGGCAAGAACCCCTTTGCTGTGGCCCTAGGACGCGTTGGAGGCCTCAAGGGCGGCAAGGCTAGGGCAGAAGCATTAACCCCACGCCAGAGACGCCAGATTGCCGTTAAAGCGGCCAAGGCACGATGGGGAAGGTCACGGGATAGAGTCTCTAAGCCTGTCGCGTGAAGTCTTGCCACTTAATCAAGGGGATTATCCCCAAAACGGCATCCATTGGAATGGTCGGCTTGCCAGACTGATTCCAGATAGCGCGTATTTTGTCCACATTGTCGTGCGCAAGGAAAACCCCGCTCTGGTCTGAGCGCAAGACGGTAATAATCGTTTCCTTCCCCACTCCAGAGGCCCCCTCTGCCAGAAATTTCGCCTCGCTTAGGCAGTAGAGACTGGGAGGTAAGTCCATGGCGGCACTAAACGACCTTACCATTAAAGCCCCCAGCGCAGCCCATTGTCCACTGCCAATCGCCCAATATCCCATGATGTCGTGAGACTTTGGCAACCCAGGATCTGCAACGCTGAATATGTGGGGTTTGCTAGAAGCATCGAACCCGCAAACCAAGAATTCACAGTCTAGCCGAACATCCTCAATTTGTTGGCACAACCTGTCGTAAACCCGCTCTGTAAATGCCCTCTTACCCTTGGCCTTGAATTCCGCGAGACTCATCCCGAATCGACCCAAAACAGATTCTTCCTGGTTTTGTCAACTTGGTTTGGCCCCTTTTGATCGTCTGATTTGGCCCCACCTAAGTTATTGATTCTGAGTGTTGCCTCTTCCCGCTTCCCTCTTTGTTGTTCCAGACTTCGTGGTTGTTCTTGGTGCTTTGCTGGTT
>JAIQGA010000437.1 GCA_020072925.1 Terriglobia bacterium
GCTGGTGCTCGACTCGGGAAATGGAGGATTCCAATGAAGCGTTTAGCAATCCGGATAGTGACGGGGATGGCGCTGGGCCTCATCCTGGGCATTCCGCAAGCCTTTGCCCAGGGCACATTCAAAATCCCCTACCCATTTCAGGCCGGAAGCGCAAAGCTCCCGAAAGGGGACTACACAATCATTCAAAAGGACAATGCGCAGCTTACGCTGCGGCAGGAATCGACCGGCAAGGAATTTCCTGTCCCTTTCACGAAGCGATTGCCACAGCCGAAACCGCCTCTCGCCGAGCCCCAGCTTGTGTTCGATATGGTTGGGAACTTCGCGCCGTCTTACACGGAGTATGTAACGGACTACGTGCTGGCCGAAGTGTGGCTGCCGGGTGCGGATGGATTCCTGGTGCACACCATGAAGGGCGCGCACAAGACGCAGACCCTCAAGGGCCAGAAAGCAAAATAGCGGACGGGGCGAAGCCAAACGCCGGGCCGATTCCGGAGGCATAATGAAAAAGATAGGCATCCTTGGCGGCATGAGTCCCGAATCGACCACGCTCTATTATGAGCACATGACCAGGACGTACACGGCGCGGTTCGGCGACTATGGCTACCCGGAGATTCTGATCTACAGCGTGAACTTTCAGAAGTTCGTGGACTGGCAGCACAAGGGACAATGGGAAGAGGCTGCGCGGGAAATGGCCGCGGCGCTTGAGAGCTTGCGTTTGGCGGGCGCGGATTTCGGGCTTATCGCGACCAACACGATGCACATCGTATTCGAAGAAGTTCAGCGCGCCGTCAAGATGCCGCTGCTGAGCATCGTGCAGGCAACGGCGGAAGCCATTCGCGCCGCGGGGCTTCGGTCCGTAGGCTTGCTGGGGACGGTATTCACAATGAGCGAGCGGTTCTTCCGCGAGGGGCTGGAGCGGCCGGGAACCACCGTGCTCGTTCCAGAGGCCGGTGACCAGCAACGCATCAACGACGTGATCTATCAGGAATTGTGCCGGGGCGAGATCCGCCCTAGCTCACGCGAGCTGTTTCTGGAAATCATCAAACTTCTGCGCGGTCGGGGCGCAGAGGGAATTGTCCTCGGATGCACGGAGATACCGTTGCTGGTGCAACCGCAACATTGTGACTTGCCCCTCTTCAACACGGCCCTGCTGCACGCCGGGAAGGCACTGGATTTCGCTCTGCAACCGGCACAGTGAAAACCAGGGCCTCCAATCCCTCGGTAAGTATTTGATTGATGCCCTCGAAGGTGTTAGGCTTCCAACAACCGTTTGTCGATTAACTTGGAACGGTTCGCGCAAGACAGGAACGACAATCACCAACCCACCCTGACTCGGCTCCCCTCCGAAACAGGACCCAGATTTCGGTAGTCAGTGCTCAGTTCCGCGCCTCTATACTCCTGCACGCCGTGTTAACTCCCCGCCATGATTACATTTGCCCGGGAGCCATTCGCTGGCGCCGGTTTGCTCGGGCCTTCATGGTTACTCCCGGCAAGCCGCTGTCCGTTGAGAGATTCCAGCGCTTGCATACATGGCGACCTTGGTCTGCCCAGGACATCCTGCTACCAGAAGACAGTAGAGTGTAGTCGGAATCTTCCGAGGTCATTTCCCCTGCGCCCTCCTGCTGATGGGTCATCCCCTTCTTCATGCGCTGAACTTCGTGATCTCCGCCGTATACACGCACTGCCTGGCTTCGTTTGCATAGGCTTCGATCAAATTGGGGTCGGCGTCAAAGAAGTGATCGGAGGGACAAAGAATGTAGCCTCCCCCCTCGCCGGCTGACTCAAAGCATCGGCGCACGGCAGCCCGGGTTTCTTCCGGCGTACAATTAACCAGGTAATGAAACTGATCAAAACCGCCAATCATGCACATCTTGTCGCCAATCCGCTGCTTGGCTTCGGCCAGATTTACATCTCCGCCCATCGCTGCCGGGGTAAAGGTTTCCATGGCGTCAGGCTGCATCGCGGCGAGTTGTTCCAGAATCGGCATCATGCCCCCACAGGTGTGGTACACAATCCGCTGTCCAACCTCGTGTGCGAGCGCAATGAGTTCGGAATCGTAGGGCACCACAAACTTCTCCAAAATCTTGGGGGAGATGACCGTCGACGAGGCCGATCCGCCTCCAAGTTCCAGGAGGTCGTATTTCGCGCCCACCATGGAGCGGAGGTATACCTTCTTTCGGCGCTGGAGGATACTTAGAAATTCGTGGACCCAGCCGGGGTCGTCGTACGTGGCCAGGATCAACTGCTCGGTCGGGTACAGACAGCAGGCATCTTGCCAGCATCCCGGCTGGCCGAACACGTCGAAACAGGGGATATGGCTGCGAACGAGGCCTTGGTCCCCGTACTCTTCAACGATCTGGTTCACCGCCTCCACATCGCACTAAGGACCGGTAGCGTATTCACCGATCAGGTCATTGTCTTGCTTTTGTTTGATCGGGTATTCACTGACCCATGTCGTGTGCTCATTCGATTGCGTTACCATGGTGAGGCTTCCTTTGGGCGTTACAAAATGGTAGCGCGTGGTCTTGTATTCCTGCTCTGGCACATCCTCGAATTCCGTCCGCCAGTCTTTAGACCAAATTCGGCGCGCCTCCAGAAAGCCAGGTGCCCCCTGCAAAGGATCAAAATAGTCTCCCTTCGTGAGATCAGGTTTGTGCAAAACCTGCCATTTAATCGCATCGAGGCCAAAGTGCCTAAAGAATTCCTGGCTGGATATTCCCGACATATACGTGTCCAAGAAATACTGC
>JAIQGA010000158.1 GCA_020072925.1 Terriglobia bacterium
AATCAGAAGCTGCTGACTGAGTAGATCACAATGTTCTACTTCCTTTATCTCCAGTTGCACACCAAAATCCACTTCTTCAACCTGTTTCACTATATTACCTTTCGGACGGCTTATGCCAGCCTCACAGCGCTGGCCCTGTCGATGGTTCTGGGTCCCTGGGTGATCCGCAAGCTCAAGGAATTTCAAGTGGGCCAGTACATCCGCGAGGAAGGGCCAAAGGCCCACCAGGCCAAGGCGGGCACGCCCACCATGGGCGGGGTTCTCATCAACCTCTGCGCGATCATCCCGACCCTGCTCTGGTCGGATTTGACCAACGTTTATGTTTGGCTGGTGCTGGGTACCACCGTGGCCTTTGCCGCGATCGGATTCTGGGACGATTACCAAAAGGTGCGCCGCCGCCAGAACCTGGGGCTCACGGCACGCACCAAATTCCTGCTCCAGATTCTGGTCAGCTTCGTCTTCGGAGTCATTCTGGTCTTTCTGACGGCTCGGAACCTGTACTCCACCGCTTTGACCTTTCCCTTCTTCAAGAACTTTCGCCCGGCTTTCCTGATTTCGCACTTCCTGGAGAATGTCTGGACCTATCCTTTTGCTTTCCTGCCCTTTCTGCTGTTCGTGGTCGTGGTCATGGTGGGGTCCTCGAACGCGGTCAACCTCACAGATGGGTTGGATGGCCTGGCGATCGGCTGCGTTGTCATCGCGGCCTCGGCGCTGACCGTCCTGACGTACGTGGCGGGGCACGCCGTGCTCTCGGAATACCTCGACGTGGAGCACCTGCCCTTCGTGAGCGAACTGACCATCTTTTGCGGCTCGTTGGTGGGCTCGAGCCTGGGTTTCCTCTGGTACAACGCTTATCCTGCGGAGATTTTCATGGGCGATGTGGGGTCGCTCTCCTTGGGCGGCGCCATCGCCGCGGTGGCCGTGATCATCAAGCAGGAGCTTCTGCTGCCCTTTATTGGCGGCATTTTCGTGGTCGAGGCGCTCTCGGTAATTCTACAGGTCGGCTCGTTTAAGCTGCGGCGCAAACGCATCTTCCGAATGGCGCCCCTCCATCACCATTTCGAGTTAAGCGGGTGGAAAGAATCGAAGATCATTGCCCGTTTCTGGATCGCGGCGCTGATTTTTGCGCTGTTCGCGCTGAGCACGCTGAAGTTGCGCTGAGGTCGTCCGTGGTCCTTGGTCCGTTGTCAGTGGTCCGTGGGAGGAAGGGAAATGTGCAGGAGATGGGCAGCCACTTACTCCACGGGGACTGGCACAGCCGCTTCCAAGAGTCGGGGAATCGAACAACGGACAACTAACGTTTGACAAGGCAGATTTTCGCGCATAAAATGCGCATAAATTTAGATGGGCAGACCCAAATCGTTCCGCAATCCGACGCGCGTTAGCTTGACCCTCAACCGGGAAACCCTGGTGGTGGCTCGGCGGCTGGCCCGGCGCGCGCGACGCTCGCTTTCCGAGATCATTTCGGAAATCCTGGATGGCTACTTCCGCCGCAACGGACGTGTCCACATGGGGAGGCGCCTATGAGGGAGGTCCGCGGCCGACGCGCGCTGGTGGTCGGCCTGGCCAAGAGCGGCCGGGCGGTGGCGCTGGTCTTGCATCGCCACGGGGCCCAGGTGACGGTGACGGACGTCCGCCCTCCCTCGGAGTTCGCCGAGGTCATTCCAGAACTCCTGGCCAACAAGATCGGGCTGGAGCTGGGCTCGCAAAGTCTCGACACTTTCCTGCGCCACGATCTGATTGTCGTCAGCCCCGGCGTTCCCTGGGACCTGCCGCAGCTTCAGGCGGCGCGCGAGCGGCGCATCGAGGTCTTGCCCGAAGTCGAGGTTGCCAGTTGGTTTCTGGACGGCACGCTGGTGGGCGTGACCGGCTCCAATGGCAAGACGACGACCGTTACGCTACTGGCGAAGATGTTCGAGGCTTCGGGCCTGCCAACTTTCCTGGGCGGCAACATCGGCACGCCGCTGAGCCTGGCGGAGGGCCAGTATCCCCCCGGCGCCATTTACGTTACCGAGTTGAGCAGCTTCCAACTCGAGGCCATCCAGGATTTGCGCCCCCGCGTTGCCGTGTTCCTTAATATTTCGCCGAACCACCTGGACCGGCACCCTTCGTTCGAGGCCTACGCGCAAGCCAAGCGCCAGATCTTTCGCAACCAGCAGGCCGAGGACATCGCCGTGCTGAATGCCGATGATCCGCATGTATGCTCCCTCGCTCCCGCCCTGGCTGCGCGTAAGGTGCTCTTCAGTCGGCGGCAGCAGCTTCTCCATGGCGTGTTTGTTTCAGGCGGCAGGGTGATCTACCGGGTCGGCCATCTCGAGCGAGCCTTGTTCGAGACCCGCGAAGTGAAGTTGCGTGGCGCCTTCAACCTGGAGGACGTGCTCGCCGCGACCGCAGCGGCTTGCATGTTGGGAGCAGAATTCGGTGCTTTGCGGCGAGTGGTGCGGGAGTTTGAGGGCGTCGAACATCGCCTCGAGTATGTGCGCACCATCGCCGGCGTGGAGTTCTACAACAACTCCAAAGCCACCAGTGTGGACGCCACGGCGAAGACGCTGGAGGCTTTCGAGAAGGGCGTCCATCTCATCCTGGGCGGGAAGGACAAAGGCGCTCCCTACACGCCTTTGCACCCGCTCATCAAGAAGCGGGTGCGTGAGGTGTTACTGATCGGGGCAGCCGCGGAGCGTATTGCCAAGGACCTGCCTGACGCGGCGCCCCTGGTGCGTGCGGGTAATCTCGAAACTGCCGTGTATGAGGCGTTCCGGCATGCCGAGCCCGGTGACGTCGTGCTGCTGGCTCCGGCGTGCTCGAGCTTCGACCAGTTCGAGAATTTCGAACATCGTGGCCGCGTCTTCAAGGAGTTGGTCCACCGCTTGACGAAGCAAGTGGAATCCGGGGAAATCGAGAAGCCCGCGAAGCGCCCAGCGGTCGTAGCGGTTCCCGCGACGACGAAAGCGGAGGCACAGCCGCCGGCTGCGGGTGCTCAGGTTCCGGTGGCGTCTGAAGCGCCACCTCCGGTCCCGCCCGCCCTTGAACCCCCGCGCCCGGAGGTTGCCGCGCCGGCGAGGCTTTCGCCGGACCACCTGGCGATTGAAGAACGGAGCACAAAACTCCCGATGCCCGGTTCGGCCTCCGCGCGGGAAGCTGTTCCGGCCCCAACTCCGCCGGAAACGAAACCGGCCGAAGTTCCGGCCGCCACGCCATTGGCAGCGACTCCTACTTCCGGGCTGGTCCCAGAACCCACTGCGCCGGAATCTCCGCCGTGCGAATTGGTCTATGTTTATGAAGTCGAGTCGCAAGAACTCCCTGCGGGTGAAACTGAGCTCGTCCCGGAATACCCGGAGGAAATCATCCCCGGCAAGCTCGAGAAGGTTCAGGACGAGCCTTTGCCCTATGAATCCCGTTCCGCAGACGCGTCCGGCGCGGCGGAAGATCCCCGGTCCGAGTCGCAACCGGTGGCTGCGGGCGTGAAAGGCTCGCGGCCCAATGCGCAGAGTGCCGGAACAAGTTCCGATCCCGATCAGCCCGCCGGCCCCGCCAGCCAGCGGCGTTTACCGGGAGTGGATTGATTCCCAATGGCTCGACGACTCCAATCCGACAAGGTTCTGTTCGGCACGGTGGTCGGCCTGGTGTTGTTCGGCGCGCTCATGGTTTTCAGTGCCTCGGCGGTGTTGGCTTCGGCGAGATTCGGCAGCAGTTACTACTTTCTCTGGCGCCAATTGGCCTTTGCGATCGTGGGGCTAGGGTTGATGGTAGTGATGATGAACGTGGATTATCGCCGCTTGGCCGCTCCCGCGATCGTTTTCCCGGCGCTCGGCCTGCAACTGCTCCTGCTGGCCGTGGTGTTGTTCACGGACCGCAGCCACAACACGCATCGCTGGCTGCATCTGGGCCCGGCCAACTTCCAGCCTTCGGAGTTTTCCAAGCTTGTCCTGGTGCTGTTCCTCGCCTACTTTCTCGACGCGCGCAAGCAGGCGATCAACGACTGGAGGCACACGCTGCTTCCTGTGGCCTTGGTGACCGGCGCGAGCGTCGTCCTGGTGGTTTCGGAACCCGACTTTGGCACCGCCTTGGCATTGGCTCTCATCGTCGCCGCGATGCTTTTCGCCGCGGGCTTGCAGCTTCGCTATTTTGCTTTTGCCGCTTTGAGCGCGCTGCCCGCGATCTATTTCCTCATCTTTCACTCCGCCTATCGCCACAACCGCATTCTGGCCTTCTTGAATCCCTACGCCGACCCGCTCGGCAAAGGCTTTCAAATCCTTCAATCCTACATTGCCGTGGGCACGGGAGGGATCACCGGCGTGGGCCTGATGGAAGGGAAGCAGAAGCTCTTTTACCTTCCGGAGCCGCAGACGGATTTTATTTTTGCGGTGGTGGGCGAGGAGGCGGGTCTGATCGGGTGCGTCGTTCTCGTGGCCCTGTTTGCGGTGATTCTCTGGCGCGGCTTGCGCGCCAGCGCCTGTTGCTCGAACGAATTCGGCCGCCTGCTGGCCATCGGCCTGACGGTCCTCATCGTGGGACAGGCCCTCGTCAATATGAGCGTCGTTCTGGGCCTGCTTCCTACCAAGGGCATTCCTCTTCCGCTGATCAGTTATGGCGGATCGTCGCTCCTGGTGTGCTTGCTGGCGGTGGGCATCTTGCTGAACATTTCGCAGGACACGACTTAGGGAAGACTTGGCGCGAGGGCGGTGAGCATCGGGGCAGAGAACAAAACGGCCGGCGAAGGGGGAGGGCTTGCGCAGGAAGAATCTCACCCCATGGAATCGGACCGGGAGACACGACGCATTCTGATGGTCTCGGGAGGAACGGGAGGGCATATCTTTCCCATGCTGGCGGTCGCGGACGAACTTCGCTCCCGGAGTGGACGCGCTGCCGAGGCGCAACCTCGTTACGAAATCGAGTTCGTGGGGACGAAGCGCCCGCTCGAGTCGCGCTTGATCCCCGCTGCGGGTTACCCGCTGCGCACCGTAGCGGCCGCGGGACTGAAGGGGATCGGCGGCCTGCGCAAGCTGCGCAACTTTCTGGTTCTCCCGCGTACCGCCGTCCAGACCGCGAGGCTACTGCGCGAGTTTAAGCCCCACGTGGTGGTGGGGATCGGAGGCTATCTGGCGGGGCCGGTCATGGCGGAGGCGGCGCTGATGGATGTCCCCACATTGCTCATGGAGCCGAACGCCCGGCCCGGATTCACGAACCGGGTTCTGGCTCCTATGGTCCGCATAGCGGCAGTGGGTCTGGAAGAGACCGCAAATTTCTACGGCGCCAAAGCCGTCGTGACCGGCTCACCGGTTCGCCGCGCCTTCGCGGAGATTCCTCCCCGCGAGCATCGGCCGCCCTTTACCGTGCTTCTCGTCGGCGGCAGCCAGGGAGCGCAGGCCATCAACCAGGCAATGATTGCGAGCTTGCCGCTGCTCGAGTCCGAACGCGCCCGCCTGAGAATCATCCACCAAACGGGCGAACGGGACTATAATGCCGTCACCCAGGCTTACCAGGGGCGGGGCTTCGCGGCGGATGTGAGAACTTTCATCGAGGACATGCCCTGGGCCTTAGCACAGGCCGATCTGGTAGTTTCGCGCGCGGGCGCCACGGCAGTGGCGGAATTTGTGGCGGCAGGGAAGGCCGCGCTGCTCATTCCCTTTCCCGCGGCGACCGACCAGCACCAATTGGAAAACGCCCGGGTCCTGGAGCAGGCGGGCGCGGCGCGGGTCATCGAGCAGAAAGATTTGACGCCCCAGTGCCTGGTCGCGGCGATCCTGGAAATGCTTCAGGATGCCGCGAAGCTTACGCGTATGGAGCAATGCGCACGGCAATTGGCGAAGCCGGACGCCGCCGCGCGCATCGCGGATTTGATTGAGAGGCTAGCCATCAGCCGTCAGCCTTCAGCACTCAGCCGCAATATGCTCGGCTGATAGCTGAAAGCTGACGGCTGAGAGCGGTTCTTTATATGCTCGGCAAGATTCGCAAGATCCATTTCGTGGGTATCGGCGGCATCGGGATGAGCGGTATTGCGGAAGTGCTGCTCAACCTGGGCTTCGAGGTCTCAGGCTCGGATGCCAAGGCCACGCCGGTGACCGAGCGGCTATGGCGGCTGGGGGCGCGCGTTTTCATCGGGCACGATGCGTCCAATCTTTACGACGCGCAAGTCGTGGTCGTGTCTTCGGCTGTCCCTTCCGATAATCTGGAGGTACACGAGGCGCACGCCCGGCAGATCCCCGTGATTCCCCGTGCCGAAATGCTGGCCGAATTAATGCGCTTGAAGTTCTGCGTAACCGTGGCGGGCGCCCACGGCAAGACCACCGTCACGTCGATGATTGCCGTGATGCTCGCCGAGGCGCAGCTTGACCCAACGGCGGTGATTGGCGGGCGCTTGGATGTGTTCGGCTCGAGCGCACGCCTGGGCAAGGGTGAACTGATGGTGGTCGAGGCCGACGAGAGCGACCGCTCCTTCCTGTACCTTCTGCCCTCGATCGCCGTGGTCACCAACATCGACCGCGAGCACCTGGACCACTATCACGATCTGGACGAAATCGCCGCGGCCTTTGTGTCTTTCATGAACAAAGTGCCGTTCTATGGGACGGTGATCGCCTGCTTCGATCCTCCCTGGCGGGAGTTGCTCGTAAAGCTCTTGCCGCAGGTCCGGCGCCGAGTGGTGACTTACGGCCTCGAGCCGGGCGCAGACGTGCAGGGCCTGGCCGTCGAGCTCAATTCTCACGGCGCCACATTTGACGCCGTGGCGACGCGCCGGCCGCTGGGGCGCTTCGAGATTCACGTTCCGGGCCGGCACAACGTCCAGAACGCACTGGCGGCGGTGACGGCGGGATTACAACTCGATTTGAGTCCCGAGCAAATGCGCCAGGGCCTGGAGCGCTTCCGCGGCGCCGACCGGCGATTCCAGATCAAGGCTGAGGCGGATGGCATCACGGTGGTGGACGATTACGGCCACCATCCCACGGAAATCCGCGCCACGCTCGAAGCCGCGCGGCTCCGCAGTCCCAAGCGCATCCTGGCGATTTTTCAGCCGCATCGCTTTACCCGCACACAGTTCCTGATGGACGAATTCGCGCATTGCTTCGATGCGTGCGACCGCCTGTATGTGCTGGATATCTACCCAGCGAGCGAGCCGCCCATTCCCGGCATCACCACACCGCGGCTGATCGAACGAATGCGGGAATTGGGTTTTGACCGCGCGCGTTACGCCCCATCCGAGAAGGCGGTGATCCAGGAGGTTTTGGACGAGGCGCGTCCGGGTGACTTGATTCTGACCATTGGCGCCGGCAGTGTCTGGAAGATTGGTGAAACGCTGGCCGAGAAGATTCGCAGCCGGCCGGCAAAGTTAGGGGCACTGCCCCAATGACCCCGCACGGGGCCGGCGTATGTGGGGCGGATATGGGAGAAACCGTGTAGTCGCCTGCCCTCAAGCGCCACGGTGAGTCGGTATGAGTGCAAGCGAGGATGACAACATCCCGTTGCCGGGAGAGCTGACGACGGAAGAGGAATCCCCCTACCTGCGTCGGCAGAAGGCCGTGTCCGTCCGTCGCGGGCGGATCTCGCGGCGGCTGCGCTGGATTCTGTGGGGAGTCGCGCTGCTCGCTCCCGTCGGGCTCGTCGGCTATGGCTTGGCGACCTTTGCGCTGACCTCCTCTTGCTTTGTGCTCTACTCGGCGGACGACGTAGTGGTGACGGGGAACCGCTTTGTGTCTCGCGAGGAGGTCCTGAACGCCTTGAGGCTGCCGCTGGGAACAAAGCCAGGCGCGGGAGTCAACGTCTTCCGGTTGCCGCTTGAGGAAAAGCGGCGTCTGGTCGAATCAATTCCGTGGGTGCAGTCGGCCGCCCTGACGCGCGTTTTTCCGCATCGGCTGGTGGTGCAGGTTACGGAGCGCTCTCCCGTGGCGTTCGTAAACCGCGAGGGCCGGGTGGGCCTGGTGGATGCCGAGGGCATGGTCCTGGAGAAGCCTGAGAACTCCGCCTTCGATTTCCCGGTGCTGACGGGCTTGGAGGCGGCGCAGGGCACGGACGATCGGCGCGCGCGGCTGGCGCTCTACACCGAGTTTATGACCCAACTGGGCGAGGAATCGCCGCGCTCCGGATGGATGATTTCGGAAGTCGATCTACGCGATGGGGACGACCTCAAAGCGCTGCTGGTGCAGGGCCGCGAAACGATTGAAGTGCATTTCGGCCATGAGGAATTTCTCGAGCGCTTTCGCAGTTTTCTGGCCCTGTTCCCCGAGCTGCGTAAAAGCAATGAGAAGTTGGATTCGGTGGACTTGCGATACCGCAATCAAATCGTGGTGAATCCCCAGGCCCCCACCGCGGCGCCTGCGCCGGCCGAGCAGTCGGCGCCGCCTGGGGGCGAAATGAAGGATTAATTCCCAGTGTCCTACAAAGGTCCTTACATTATCGGGCTCGATATGGGCAGCGTGAAAACCTGCGCGCTGATTTGCCTCCCGGGCGAGATTGGCAAGCTCCATATCGCCGGCCTGGGCGTGGCGGAGTCGCGCGGCTGGCGGAAAGGCGTCATCGCCAATCTCGACTTGGCCGTGCTGGCCCTCAAGAAGGCGGTCGAAGCCGCGGAGTCGGCGGCCGGCGTGCCCATTGATTCCGCCTACGTGGGCGTGGCCGGCTCGCACATCCACGGCGTCAATTCCCGCGGCGCCTCGACCCTCGGGAAAGGCCCCGGGGCGCAGCGCGAGGTAACGCGTGAGGATATCCGGAACGCGGTCCAGATGGCGCAAGGCATCATGCTGCCGGAGGACCGCCAGATGCTCCATGTGCTGCCCCAGGAATTCCTGGTGGATTCCCAGGACGGGATCCGCGACCCGCTGGGCATGGTGGGCGGACGCCTGGAGGTCAACGTTCATATCGTGACCGCCTCCGCCACCGCCTCGCAGAATGTGGTCACGGCGGTGAATCGCGCCGGCATCGTGGTGCTCGATACGGTGTTTGAGGGGCTCGCCTCCTCGGACGCCTGCCTGGGAGCGGACGACCGCGAACTGGGCGTGGCGCTGGTGGATATTGGCGGAGGGTCGACGGAGCTGGTGGTGTTTCATCAAGGCACGGTGCGTCACACCGCGGTCATCCCGGTGGGGGGCGAGCACTTCACCAACGACATCGCGGTCGGCCTGCGTACCCCGATTCCCGAGGCCGAGAAGATGAAGAAGGCCTGGGGCGAACGCGATCCCACCAAGCCCGCGGAGACCCTGGTTGAGGTACAAGGCGTCGGCGACCGGCCGTCGCGCGTGGTGAGCTACGCCATGCTCAGCGAAATCATCGAGCCGCGCGCCTGCGAGCTGATCGAACTGGTCGAGGCAGAGCTGACCCGTTCCGGCTGCGACAAGCAACTGGGCGCAGGTGTGGTGCTGGCCGGAGGCGGCGCCAAGCTGGGCGGCCTGGCCGTCCTCGCTGAACAGATGCTTGGCCTGCCCGTGCGCATCGGTTCGCCCGCCGGACTCGACAACATGGCGGAGACCATTTCCGATCCCGGCTTTGCCACGGTGGTCGGTTTGGTGGGCTACGGCAACCGCCTGCGCGTTCTCCGGGATACGCAGGACGGGAGTTGGCTGGGCAAGGTTTGGAGAACTTTGCGCGGCAGGGAAGTGTGAAAACGGAGCGTAATCCGAGAGATTCCGCTTTGTGTTTTTGGACTTTTAACTGTTGACTGTCGACTGTCAACTTCTTGAAGGAGCGACCATGGCCAGCGTACCGAACGACGGCAATCTCCGGGTGGATTTTAGCGATGAACGAATGGAAGGCGCCAAGATCAAGGTGATTGGCGTAGGCGGAGGCGGCGGCAACGCCGTGAACCGCATGATCGCGGCGGAGGTGAAAGGCGTGGATTTCATGGTCGCCAACACCGACGCGCAAGCCTTGCAGGTGTCCCGCGCGCCCGTGAAAATCCAGTTGGGCACGAAACTCACCAAGGGCCTGGGCTCCGGCGGCAATCCCGACATTGGCCGCCGCGCGGCGCTCGAGGACACGGAAAAGATCATCGAAGTCCTGGAAGGCGCGGACATGGTCTTTGTCACGGCGGGTCTGGGCGGCGGCACGGGTACAGGCGGCGCGCCCATCGTCGCCAGCCTGGCGCGCGAACTGGGTGCGCTCACCGTGGGCGTCGTCACCAAGCCCTTCGCCTTTGAAGGCAAGCGGCGCATGACCCAGGCCGAACAGGGCCTGGCCGAACTCAGCCAGGCCGTGGACACCGTCATCTGCATTCCCAACGAGCGCCTGATGCAGTTTGTGGATAAGGGCACCAGCTTCTTCGAGGCGTTTCGCATCGCGGATGATATCCTCCGCCAGGGCGTGCAGGGAATTTCAGATATCATCACTATAACCGGAATAATTAACCGTGACTTTGCTGACATCAAGGCGATTATGGCCGGGATGGGTTACGCAGTGATGGGAACGGCGGTGGCGCAGGGCGAGACGCGCGCCGTCGACGCCACCAACCGCGCCATCGCCAGCCCGCTGCTCGAAGACGCTTCCATCAACGGCGCCCAAGGCATCCTGCTGAACATTACCGGATCCAGCAAGCTGACTATGTACGAGGTTCACGAGGCTTCGTCGATCGTCCAGAAGGCCGCGGCGGAAAACGCCAACATCATTTTCGGCGCGGTTCACGATGAGTCGATGGGCGAATCGGTGAAGGTGACCGTCATCGCCACCGGAATCAAATCCGACCGGATGGGCGTGAAGCCCCTCACCACACTCTCTCCGGCTCTGCGGACCGCCCAGCAGAGCGTCAAGACTGCCATGGCCCGGAAGGAGAAGCTGCCGGTTGAATCGGCCCCCTCTCACGTTACCAATCAGATTCCGAGCGACGACCTGGAAGTGCCTGCGTTCTTGCGACGAAGGAAAGTGGAGGGTGCGTAGCGAAAAACGGACAATCGAAATTCGAAACTGGAAACTCGAAACTAGAAATTCGAAACGCGAAATTGGAAACTGGCGACGGCCAGTTCGAGGTGTGAAGGTGGGATCTGAAAGCTTGGGGCCGGGAGCCGAGCCGCCTGTCGATTTCTACTTTCCAATTTCAAATCTCAACCTCAGTGTCGCAATCATCGAAATTCCGGCCTTTTGCCCTAATCCCTGACTCCTAATCCCTAATCCCTGTTCTCTGCTTTCCCCCCGCCTGGAGACGGCCTATAATATCGCGGGTGCCAAACGCCTGCCCGCATGGACTACTCCGACCCGACAATTCGCCAGGCTTACGAGCATTGCCGCCATCGCGCGCGGCAGCACTACGAGAACTTTCCCGTCGCTTCCTACTTGGTGCCGCGCCCGCAGCGCGATGCGCTCGCGGCCATTTACGCCTTTGCCCGCTATGCCGATGACGTCGCCGACGAGCCCGGCGTCGAGGGCCGGCTCGAAGCCCTGGCCGACTGGGGCCAAAAGTTGCGCGACTGCGACGCCGGAAAGGCTGATCATCCCGTCTTCATCGCCCTGCGCGACACCGTCGCGCGGTTCCATCTCTCTTTCGAGAACTTCGAAAACCTTTTGCGCGCCTTCGAGCAGGATGTGCAGGTAAATCGCCGGCCGGATTTCGCCTCCCTGCTCGCCTACTGCACCTGCTCTGCGAATCCCGTGGGGCGCCTGGTGCTGGAACTCTTCGGCCACCGCGACCCGGAACTTTTCACGCTCTCGGATCACATTTGCACCGCGCTGCAACTCACCAACTTCTGGCAGGACGTCGCCATCGATCTGGAGCGCAACCGGATCTACTTGCCGCTCGAAGACCTCCAGCGCTTCGGCTATTCTCTCGAGGACTTGCGCGCGGAGCGCGTGGATGAGCGCTGGTGCAACCTGCTGGCCTTCGAGATCGCGCGCACGCGCGAGTTGTTCGAGCACGGGAAGCCGCTGACGGAGCGAGTTGTCCCCACCTTGCGCCGCCAACTGCGCCTGACGTGGCTGGGCGGGATGACCATCCTCGCCAAAATCGAAGCGGTTGGCTACGATGTCTTCAGACGACGGCCGGCGCTCGGCCACTGGGATTTTCTGCGCCTTTATCTGCGGGCGCGGCGTGCGCTGATTCCGGCGGAGAAAGATCCCGCCACGGCGGTGGCGAACCCGCTATGAGCCAGGCCTTGAGCCATTCACAGGGCAACAACCTCCGGAGTACAAATTTCTATTACTCCTTTGTCTTTCTGCCGCCCGCGAAACGCTGCGCCCTCGAGGCCGTGTATCGCTTCGCGCGACGCGGCGACGATATCTCAGACGGCGGACTTCCGCCGGATGAGGCCTGCCGCGAGCTGGCGCGCTATCGCCAGGCTCTGGAGGACTGCTTCACGCGAGAGGCCGCCGCGCTGGACGATCCTGATCTCTCCGCGCTTTCGGAAAGCGTCCGCGAGTTCAAGATTCCCCGCCAGCCGTTTGAAGATTTGATCCTCGGCCTGGAAATGGACTTGAAAGGCAGTCGCTACGCGACGTTCGAAGATCTTTCCTTGTACTGCTACCGCGTTGCCTCAACAATCGGGTTGATCTCCATTGAGATTTTTGGTTATCGCAATCCGCGCACGCGCGACTACGGCGTGAATCTGGGAATGGCGCTGCAAATGGTCAACATCCTGCGCGACATTCAAGGCGACGCGCGCATCGGCCGGGTCTACATCCCGGAAGAAGATCTGGAACGCTTCGGCGTGCGCCCCGGCGATTTGATGGCGGGACAATATACGGATGCGTTCATTGAACTGATGCAATTTGAATGCGATCGCGCGCGAGACCACTTCGAGCGGGCGCGGAAGGCGCTGCCTCCCGAGGACCGCCGGGCGATGGTCGCGGCGGAAATCATGGGCGCGATTTATTGGCGCATCCTCCAGCGGATTCAGAAGCGCTGCTACAACGTTTTTGGTAAACGCGTGCGCGTGCCGACCCCGCTCAAGTTCTGGACGGCGCTGTCTGTGTACCTCGGGGCGGAGTGGCAGAAATGAAGGTCATCAGTTGTCAGTCGTCAGTTATCAGCCAAGTCACCAGGAAGTCTGAACATACTTTGCGGCCTGTGTATTTACACCTTCGCTCGACAACTGAATACTGACAACTGAGAACTGATAACTAAGGACGCAGCATCTTCGATGTCCGATGAAGTTCTGATCATCGGCGGCGGTTTTGCCGGCCTTGCGGCGGGCGTGGCGCTGGCGGAAGCGGGCAGGCGCGTGCGCGTGCTCGAGCAGAAACCGTATCTGGGCGGCCGTGCGCGCTCGTTTGTAGACGCCACCACCGGCTCCATCGTGGACAACGGCCAGCACTTGCTCATGGGCTGTTACCACGCGACGCTGGGCTTTCTCAAGACAATTGGGACACTGGATCGCATCCGTTTTCAGCCGCGACTCGCCGTGCATTTTCTCGATCGGGATGGCCGGCTGACCAAGCTCGAGTGTCCGGACCTCGCTTCCCCCTGGCACCTCTTTGTTGGCGTGTTACGCTCCAACAGT
>JAIQGA010000159.1 GCA_020072925.1 Terriglobia bacterium
CATTGCGGCCGACCACCCTTCGCGCGCGCACAAGCTCCAAGTTATCCACGTTGGCATCGATGCAGAACGTTTCTCGGCCAAGGCAGAAGGCGAGCGTATCCGTGCGGAATTCGGCATTGATCAGGAGGCAGCGCTGGTGGGTATGGTCGGCAAAGTGTGCCGCTGGAAAGGTCAATTGGTCTTTGCCTCGGCCGCGCGCCGCGTGCTCGAACGCTTTCCCCAGACACACTTTCTCGCCGTGGGGGGAGTGTTCGACAAGGAGCGGCATTACATGGACCGATTTCGATCGGAGGTTCAACGACTCGGCATTGCGCACGCGTTTCATATCGCCGACTTTCGCAGGGATATCCGCGACGTCATGGCCGCCTTCGATGTGTATGTATTGCCGTCCACGCAACCCGATCCGTGTCCGGCCGTAGTGCTGGAAGCCATGGCGGCAGGCAAGCCGGTTATCGCCACCGCACATGGGGGACCAGTAGAAATCGTGGTGCATGGCGAGACCGGCTATCTGGTACCTCCCAACGACGCGGAGGAGCTTGCCGCCCGGATCAACGAACTGCTGGAGACCCCGCACGTGAGGAAGGCCTTTGGTGAAGCCGCCAGGCGCAGGGTCCAGCAACACTTTCACATCCGGCGCTTTATGATCGAAATTGAGTCCCTATACGCAGAATTATCCAATCTCCACCGAGCGGCCCCGCGGACCGAACCGGAACTTGAGGCCGAAGCTCAACTTCATAAATAACGCCTTCGGCCCCCACGGGAAGATGGTGTGCCATCCTGAGAGAGAAGAGGTAATCAATGGGAAAAATTCTGGTGACGGGTGGCGCCGGATACGTGGGCTCAGTTTGCAGTTCCGAATTGCTGGCGCATGGGCATGAAGTAGTGGTGGTCGATGATTTGTCCGCAGGGCACATGGATGCGTTGCCGAAGGGCGCTCGCTTTTACCGAGCCGATATTGGCGACGCGGAGGCGATCCGCAGCATCACGGCCGAGCACCATATCGACGCGGCATTTCATTTCGCGGCGAAGGCACTGATTCCCGAGTCGGTAACGAATCCTGCGCTTTTCTTCAAGGTCAATGTGAGTTCTTCCTTGGCGCTGCTTGAAGTGTTGCGGACCGCCGGTGTCAAGAAGTTCGTTTTTTCCTCTTCCGCAGCAGTTTACGGAAATCCCACCTCGATGCCGATCGACGAAGATGCACCGAAAGCTCCGGTGAATTCCTATGGCGAAACCAAGCTTTGCTTCGAGCGAGCTCTCGCCTGGTACGCCAGCGCGTATGGCATCAGCGCGGTCGCGTTCCGCTACTTCAATGCTTCCGGTGCCGCCGGAGGCTTCGGAGAAGATCATCGCCCGGAAACCCACATCATCCCGTTGTTATTGCAGGCAGCCACGGGCAATCGCGAGCATTTTACCATCTTCGGCGAAGACTATCAGACACCGGATGGGACCTGCCTGCGTGATTACGTCCACGTCACCGACATCGCGAGAGCACACATCCTCGCGCTCCAGGTAGATAGCCCCGGTTTCGTGGCGTACAACATCGGAACCGGCCAAAGTTACTCGGTCAGACAAGTTTGGAAGACCGCCGAGGACGTGTTGGGCCGACCAATTAACGTTTGTGTGGGCAAGAGGCGTCCGGGTGACCCCGCCGTGCTCTGTGCCAATCCTTCCAAAATCAAAAAGGAACTGGGCTGGATACCGAAACAGTCAGACCTCCGAAACATTATCCAGACAGCTTGGAACTGGATGGAAGAAAGACGGCCAGGTCCCCCATTGGCGACCGGGTCGCCTTCGCAGGTCAGAACCCGTCCGCGTACGACGCCAGCCCGGCCATTCGAGTAGGCCACACAGCTTCTTACATATCCATCGAAAAACGCCAAGGCACAACGAACTTTGGACCAGCAGCGATCACGCGCAAGTAGAGGGACGACATCAATTCCAAGCAGGTCTGCGTGCGAGACCTGTAATCTTCGTGGGGAGCATCTGAATGAGAATAGCAATGTTCGGTTCACGGGGTATTCCGCACACCTATGGTGGGGCAGAGGCCTTTCTGGAAGACCTGGCGCCGCGGCTGGCGGGGCGCGGCCACGAGGTGATCGTTTACTGCCGCCGGAGCCTGTTTAAGGAACGCCCTCCTACCTACCGGGGCGTGCGGCTGATTTACCTGCCGAGCCTGGAAACCAAAGTGCTCGGCACGCCGACGCACACCCTGCTCTGCATGCTGGACATGCTGTTTCGCAAAGTGGATGTGGCCCTGGTCTTGAATATTGTGAATGGCTTCCACTGCGTGATTCCGTGGCTGTTTGGAAAGCGCTTCGCGATCAACGTCGATGGAATGGATTGGAAACGCGACAAGTGGGGAGCGATTGCCAGAAAGTACTTCTACTGGAACGCCAAGTGCATCGGCAAGATTTGCCCGAGGGGCGTCGTCACGGATGCTTACGAGATGCGCCGGATCTACTTGGAGGAATTCCGCACGCCCTCGGCGTGCATTGCCTACGGAGCCAACATCGAAACCTCCACACACCCTGAGGCGCTAAGCCAGTACGGGCTGGAGCCGTTTCAGTATTACCTGATCGCCAGCCGGCTGGTGCCCGAGAACAACGCCGACGTGATCATCGAAGCTTTTGGGCGTGTGAACACGCGGCGAGTTCTTGCCATCGCCGGCTCCGCCAACTATCGCAGCGCCTTTATCGAGCGGATCAGGCAGACCAAGGACCCGCGCGTGCGCTTCCTGGGACACGTGAGCGATGCGCAGCACGTCAAGGAGCTTCACTGCAACGCTTACGCCTATCTGCACGGGCACAGCATGGGGGGAACAAATCCCTCCCTGCTGAAGGCACTGGGCTACGGGAATTGCGTGGTGGCCTTGCGCACGCCGTTTAATCTGGAAGTGATAGGAGATTATGGCGTCTTTTTTGAGCGCGACGCGCAGGACTTGGCCCGTCAGATTCAAAACCTTGAAAGCCATCCCGAAGTCGCCGCCGAATACCGCCGCCGGGCTCCGGAGCGAATCCGCCAGGCCTATACCTGGGAGAAAATCACGGACCAGTACGAGGAGATGTTTCTCCAACTCGCGGCAGGGGAAGATCCAACGCGGGTCCATTCAACGGTGAGGAAATTGACGAGTGAAAAGAGCGAGTACGTGAGCGTTGCCGCGTGAGTCACGCTCGACTGAGTCTTTAATTGAGGAGGCAGTATGCCGTCGAAAATCGAATCACGTCATCTGGGCGAGGTAGCAGTCCTGGTCCCGCAGGTTTTTCGCGACGAGCGCGGTTACTTCCTGGAGGCGTTTCGAGAGGACCGTTTCGGTGAACTGGGGTTGCCCGCGACCTTCGTGCAGGAGAACCACTCTTATTCGAGAAAAGGAGTTTTGCGCGGACTTCATTTCCAGTGGGACCCGCCCATGGGAAAGCTTATGCGGGTGACGCGAGGCACGGCATTTCTGGTGGCCGTGGATCTGCGGCTCGGATCCCCCACGCTGGGGAAATGGGTTGGAATCGAGGCGTCAGAGGAGAACCGCAGACAGGTGTGGGCCCCGGCCAGCTTCGCACGGGGATTCTGCGCGCTCTCCGAGGACGTGGAGGTGCAGTACCTGTGCACGGGCGTCTATAACTCCAGGGCCGAATCCGCGATTCGCTGGGACGACCCGGACGTAGGGATTGAATGGCCCGTGAAGCCGTCCCTGATTTCCGAAAAGGACCGCCAGGCGCAAACGCTGAAGGAATGGTTGCAGTCGCCCGACGCGAAGCATTTTAGCTGTCTCGAGCAGATGCTCCCGGCCTGAGAATCTTCTTAGCCCGAGAAGACCCTGGGTGATTTCCCTCCTTGGAAGCGAATCCGGGAGGCGACGGACGTAGGATTTACTCCTGCGCCCGCCACCTCTGCCCCCTCTTTGCTCGAGGAATGGCCCGATTTCCCATCGAAAGGAGAAGACCAATGAAGCTCTTGATTGCAGGCGGAGCGGGTTATGTTGGCTCCGCTTTAATTCCGCGTCTGTTGGAACGCGGTTACCTGGTCGACGTGGTCGACTTGTTCTGGTTTGGCATCAACCTGCCGCCGGAGACAGGTCTGCTGAACAAAGACTTGTTCGAAGTCACGGTCGAAGACTTGAGGGATTACGATCAAGTGGTTTTTCTCGCCGGGCTCTCGAACGACCCGATGGCGGAGTATTCCCCGAGCAAAAACTTCGTCTATAACGCCGCTGCACCGGCATACCTTGCTTACACGGCCAAGAAGGCGGGTGTGAAGCGCTATATCTACGCGAGTTCGTGCTCCGTTTACGGCTATACCGTCAATGAACTCTACGATGAGACGCGGCCGGTCTCCTCTTCCTATCCTTATGGCATCTCAAAGCTGCAAGGCGAGCAGGCCGTGATGAATCTCGCCAATGACGATTTCTCCGTCATCGCCCTGCGCAAGGGAACGATTTCCGGCTACAGCCCCCGGATGCGTTTTGACCTCATCGTCAACACCATGTTCAAGTGCGCCATGCGAGACGGCACCATCACCATAAACAATCCCACCATTTGGCGGCCTATTCTCGCCATCGAGGACGCCGTCAGCGCCTACATCCGAGCGATTGAGGCGCACGAAAAAATCTCCGGGATATTTAATGTCGCCTCAGGCAACTACACCATAGGCGAAGTGGGGGACCTGGTCAGAAGCGAGATCGAACTGCACCTCGGTGTGAAGATCGGCCTGACGATCCGCCACGTTCAGGACGTCCGCAACTACAAGGTGAGTATCGAGAAGGCGAAGAATGTGCTGAGCTTCCACCCGCGGTACGACGTCCAGAGCATCGTCGGAGAGTTGATCAAACATGGAAAGGAATTTTCAGATTGGGATAATCCCATCTATTACAACATTCAGATGTTCCGGACGCTCGAAAACGGGGTGACCACGCCAGCAATGCCAATGGCCGCAGGAGTACACGCATGAGAGTTGCCGTGATTGGTGCCAACGGGCAGTTGGGAACAGATGTCGTTCGGGAATTTGTTCGGAATGGCGATGAAGTGTGCGGGGTCACCCATGCGGAGATCGAAGTCTCCTCCCTGGAGTCGATCCGTGGCCCGATGGCCGCGGCGAAACCCGCGGTGATCGTCAACACCGCGGCGATGCACCACGTGGAGAAGTGCGAGCAAGACCCGCTTCAGGCCTACGCCGTCAATGCGCTGGGGGCACGGAACCTGGCTTTAATTGCACTCCAAATGGGCGCCGTTCTTATCCTCATCAGTACGGACTACGTCTTTGACGGCGCGAAGCGAGAACCCTACCTGGAGAGCGATCCTCCTATGCCGCTCAACGTTTATGGCAACACGAAGCTCGCGGGCGAAGCGTTCATCCGGAGCACAATGGAGAAGCACTTTATCTTGCGGACCTCGGCTTTATATGGGCAAAGTCCGTGCCGCGCCAAGGGAGGCCGAAATTTCGTTGAACTCATGCTGAAGTTGGCGGCGGAACGGGACGAGCTGAGAGTTGTCAATGATGAAATCGTCAGCCCTACGTCCACAGCGGAGCTGGCCAGGCAGATCGTGCTGCTCAGCCGGACTGACCACTTCGGGCTCTATCACGCCACTGCCGAGGGAAGTTGCTCGTGGTTTGAATTTGCAGAGAGGATATTCGAAATCGCCTGTGTAAGGGTCAAGCTGGCGATTGCCGGGCCAGATGAATTTCCGGCGAAGGTTCCGCGTCCCAAGTATTCTGTTCTGGAAAATCACGGCCTCAAGAAGCTGGGTCTGAATTCCTTTCGGTCTTGGGAAGAGGGGCTGAGATCTTACCTCGCTTCCACCCCCTCCGCGAATCAGCCAAAAGCGATCGAACAGTCGTCAGACATCAAAATGAAAACGCATCCGTAACCTGTGCCCCTGGAGGGGGGATAACCGATGCTTCCGCGTCATATTCGCTTTGTTCTCATCGCTGCTGATGCCGCAGCCGTCCTACTGGCTCTTTTTCTTGCCTTTTTGTTTCGCTACGGCACCAATATTGGTGCTCACTTTAGCCAGGGACCTTCCCGGGACGCAATATCCATTGTGGTTCTTGGGTCGCTCGCAGCTTGGCTGGGGTTATACGGGCCGATGAGGCTCGATTCCTTTAGTGAGGGATGGTCGTTGCCGGCCACCGTCAGTCGCATAGCGCTTGCCGCATCTATCCAAATGGGAGTCATTCTGGCCCTGGCCTACATGACGCAGGTCTACTTTTCCCGCCTTATCCTCATCTATTTCGCGATTACCTTTTGCGGTTTGGTCTTGACCGTGCGCGTAGTCGCCTACAACCTGTTGTGCGCTTACCTCCGTGTTGGCAGAACCCGGCGTGTGGTAATTGTAGGTGAAGGCAAAGTGGCGCGAGAGCTTGTCCGGCGCATCCGACGCCACCCGGAACTGCTCTACGAGGTAGTTGGGCTATTGAATCCTTGGACCCAGGCGGGCAATGGGCGAGATAACCCCTCAGCCCGTAGCAATGGTGAGCTTAACTCCCTGGATGCTTTGAAGGTTCTGGAGCAAAAGGGGGTTCAGGAACTTATCGTCTGCATGGATCGGCCGTCACTGCCTGAGGTGCAGAGTTTCTTGACACGTTGTCTCGGGCAAGGGATCCGCGTGAGCCTGGTGCCACAGCCTTATGAGTTGTACAGTTCGCGCGCCAGGTTGGTGGATTTGGAAGGAGTCCCGCTCGTTGCTCTCGAAGGGCTGGCCGATTTTCGTGTCGCAACGACCACAAAGCGCGCGAGCGATTTGCTCCTGGGCCTGCCTCTAATGCTTCTGGCCCTTCCGATTATCGCTGTCTTTTCAATCGCGCTGAAATTGCAGGGGCATGGCTGGCTACGGCGCGAACTGCGCGGCGGGCAACACGGAGCACCCTTCCAAATGTATCGCCTGGATGTCGATCGCTACGCGGCCGGCGCCTCAAGCCTCGAGCGTTTTCTTTGCCGGCTGAGCATTTCGGAGCTGCCGCAACTGTTTAATGTCCTGCTCGGCCAGATGAGTCTTGTAGGGCCAAGGCCGGAACCACTCGAACAAGTCCGCGATTATTCAACTTGGCAGCGGCGTCGTCTCGCCATCAAGCCGGGGATGACGGGCTTGGCCCAGGTAAACGGTCTGCGCGACCAACACTCTTCGGAGGAAAAGACCCGGTACGACCTCCAATACATGGTGCTTTGGACCCCCATCATTGACCTGGTTTTGTTGCTTCAGACGGTGTGGACCCTTGCCGCCCGGCTGAGACCCGGCACCGAACCTCACACGTCGCAGCCTCCGGAAGGAGGCCGGCCTCCCTCGGTGGTTTCCCGGCCTGTGACCGCCGTGAATAGTTGATGGTGAATCGCGGCCATCGGTCTCCACCCAGCCGCCCCTTGGTGCGAAGGAAGGCGAACCCATGTTGATCGTGCGTAGTCCGGTGCGAATTAGTTTCGGAGGTGGCGGCACCGACCTGCCCGCTTACTATCAAAAATATGGTGGCGCCGTCCTGAGTGCAACCATCAACAAATACTTCTATACGGTCCTCACAAAACGTGACGACGACAAGATTCAAGTGATTTCATCCGACCTCCAAAGGTCGGAAGCCTGGCAAGACATTGCTTGTATGAACATCGGCGGGCAACCCCTCGACATCCCGCTGGCCATAGTGAAGCACCTCGGCATCCATACGCCTTTGAACCTTTTTCTCGCTTCGGAAATTCCACCTGGAACTGGGTTGGGATCGTCCGCCAGTGTTTGTGTAAATATACTGAAGGCCTTGGCAGTCTATGAGCAAATCCCTATGTCCAAGCGTGACCTGGCAGAAAAAGCCTTCTACATCTCGCACGATGTCCTGGGGAAGGCTGTGGGCAAGCAGGATGAATATGCGGCGGCCTTCGGCGGACTGAACTACATTTCCTTCCATCAAGACGGCAGCACATCTGTGGATCCGCTGGAACTGCCCGCGGATGTCCACTGTGAATTCCAGAACAACCTGATGCTTGTCTTTACCGGGGCTTCTCACAACTCGTGGAATATTCTTAAAGCTCAGGAACAGGCCACGCGGCAATCTACGGGAAAGACCGTGGATTCACTCCACCAGATTCGACGCCTCGCCAGCGAGATGCGGACTGCCCTGCTGGCTGGCAACCTCAAGGAGTTTGGTTGTCTTCTTGATGAGGCCTGGAGTGCCAAGCGAAGGGTGTCCGACAGGATTTCCGACTCGCGGATTGATCATCTCTACCAAACCGCCCGGCAAAGTGGAGCGCTGGGGGGGAAAATCACGGGTGCGGGCGGGGGTGGATTCCTGCTCTTGTACTGTGAGAGGGATTGTCAACCGAAAGTCCGGGAAGCGCTGGGCAGAGAAGGCCTTCGCGAGTTGGGATTCGAATTCGATTATCAGGGAGCACGCGTTCTCGTCAACGATCCGTTCCTCGACGACGACGGCCGCTGCGGCCTGCGTTGGACACTCACCCCCTGTTACGAAGAGGCCGCATAGAGACTCCGAGCGAACCTTTCCAGAGGGGTGAGATGCCGCCATTGCGAGCCGTGTTTTCCAACTTAAGGGCCGTCTCGGAGGCGCGCCTAACACTCAAAGTACCCCGAGACACTTTGAAGGAATGAGCCGCACGCTCGATCCCCTCCAACTCTCCCCTCTCGATCGAACCCCGCAAACTATCCAGTTGCACCGCTAGTGCCGTTCCAACTTTTTGCGGCTAATCCGCGTAACCCAAGTACCATCCGATGCTGGGTTGGACAGAAGCGGAATTCACCGCCCCATTAAGTTGGAACGGCACTAGATCATTCAGGGAAACCTCCTTCAAGTCCTCCAAAAGCTCCTGCCCCCCTAGAACCTGCTGGGCGCTTCCGTTGATAGCCGCGAGCCGGTCGGACTGTCGGATCGGCATGATCCCCGCAGATCCCATTGCGGAACTGCGCTTCGTTACGCTGGGCGACGTGAGTTTCCATCTGCCACCGACCCCCACGGAAGGCACCCGCTGGCCTTTCAATCGAAATTTGCCAGGGGCGCTCACGCTGCGATAGACTCCCGCTGCGGACCCGGTGAAGTTGTCGGCGCAGGGGTTCAGGGCGGGCGGCCCAGCCACGGTGGCTTTGAAATGACACACCCAAACCACGCCTGGAAAGCGCTCGGACTGGTCGCTGCCGTCGCGCTCCTGGCGCGAATTCTCTACCATCCCATGCGGCGTCCCGAGCTGACCATCGCTACCGTCAACAACGCCGACATGATCCTGTTGCAGCAGCTTTCCCCGGAATTTGAAAAACAGAGCGGGGTCAAGTTGAATTGGGTAGTCCTGGGCGAGAACATCCTGCGCCAGCGCCTGACGATCGATCTTTCTACAGGAAGCAACACTTTTGATGTTATTACGATCGGCTCGTATGAAGCGCCCCTCTGGGGCGAGCGCGGTTGGCTGGTCGCGCTCGACGATCTCGGCGCAGACTACGCCTATGACGATATCTTCGATGTCGTGCGGGAAGGCCTCTCCTATCAGGGCAGGATGTATGCGGTCCCCTTTTACGGTGAAAGTAGTTTCACTTACTATCGCAAGGACCTGTTCCAAAAAGCCGGGCTGGAAATGCCCATCCAGCCGAGCTACGAACAGATCCGCGAGTTCGCGCAGAAACTTCACGATCCTGAGCACGACGTTTACGGCATCTGCTTGCGCGGAGAGCCAGGGTGGGGCCAAAACATGGCCTACCTCAGCACGCTGGTCAACACATTTGGCGGCCGCTGGTTTGACCTCGACTGGAAGCCGCAGCTCACCAGTCCTGCCTGGGAGGAGGCCGTGAGTTTTTACGTAAACCTGCTGAGGAACTATGGGCCGCCCGGCGCCATCAGCGACGGCCACAACGAGAACCGCGCTCTCTTCGCCAACGGCAATTGCGCCATGTGGGTAGACGCCACTTCCGCCGCCGGCTACATTCTCGATCCAAGTCAAAGCCGCGTCGCCAGCACGACGGGTTTTGCCAAAGCTCCTATCGCCCGAGTGGCGAATGGCGCCGCCTGGGTTTGGGCCTGGGGACTTGCCATCCCAACATCTTCAAAGCGCGCTGCCCTCGCCAAGCAATTCGTCAAGTGGGCCACCAGCCGCCACTATATTGAGATGGTGGGCGAGCGTTTCGGCTGGCTGCGTATTCCACCCGGCTCGCGAAAATCAACTTACGAAATACCCACTTACCTGCAAGCAGCACCCTTTGCGCCGTTGGTCCGCGAAGCCATCTTGCACGCCGATTACACGAAGCCGAGCGCGCTGTCCGTGCCCTACGTGGGAATTCAATACGTGGGTATTCCGGAGTTTCAGGCCATCGGCACGGAAGTCGGGCAGGAAATCAACGCGGCGCTGGCAGGCCGCGCCACGGTCGAGCAAGCCCTGGCGCTGGCGCAAGCTGATGCCGAACGCGATTTGGAAGGAAGAGCTCATCAATGAGCGGAACCGCTGCGATAAGACCAACCCGGCATCTTCACACCAAATCGCTGCTCGCACCATCCGTCGCCTTGCTGTTTGTGTGGATGGTCGTGCCGCTGGCCATGACGCTCTGGTTTTCCGCCGAGCGCTACAACCTGCTCAGTCCCGGCAAAAGCGCCTTCGCCGGGTGGGAGAATTATCGCGACCTCCTGAGCCATTGGCCATTGTGGGTAGCGATGGGCAACACTCTGTTCCTGGTTGGATTAGTTCTCATCGTCACGCTGCTTTTGGGCACGCTGTTCTCGCTCCTGCTCGACCAGGATTTTCCCGGCCGCAACATCTGCCGTCTGCTGGTCATCGCTCCCTTCTTCGTGATGCCAACGGTGAGCGCGCTGATCTGGAAAAACATGCTGATGAACCCGGTTTTCGGCCTTTTCGCGTGGATCACGCGTTCTCTGGGGTTTGGCCCTATCGAATTCTTTTCCCACACGCCCTTGCTCTCCATCGTGCTGATTGTGGGTTGGGAATGGACTCCATTTGCCGTGCTGATCCTTCTGCCCGCCCTGCAATCCCTCAACCCCGAGCAGGTCGATGCCGCCCGGCTGGATGGCGCCGGACCCATCGCCCTCTTCCGTCACATCCAGTTGCCCCATTTGTTGCGGCCCATGGCGGTCGTCGCCATGATCGAGATGATTTTCTTCCTCAGCCTCTTCGCGGAAATCTATGTGACTACCGGTGGTGGACCGGGACTTGCTTCCACAAATCTGGCTTACCTGATCTTTCGCGACGCGCTTTTGGGGTGGGACGTGGGGCGCGCTTCGGCAGGAGGAGTGATCGCCATCGTCCTGGCGAACATCGTCGCCCTATTCCTCATGCGCGTCGTAGGGCGCGATCTGGAGGGTTTGGGATGAGAAGTACACGGTCGTCGCGCTGGCCGTTAACAGTAGCTGGCTGGGCAGTGGCCCTGGCAATGTTCTTTCCCATCGCCTGGATGTTCCTCACCAGTTTCAAGACCGAGATTACCGCCGTCGCATCTCCGCCCGCCGTGTTCTTCCACCCCACACTCGAGAATTATCGGGCCGTTCTCGCTCGGGCCGATTACCTGGAGTTCGCCAAAAACAGCGTCGTGGTTTCACTGGGGTCCACGCTGCTGGCCCTGGTGCTTGCCATCCCGGCGGCTTACAGCATGGCGTTCTTTCCCACATGGCGGACGCGCGACATTCTGCTCTGGATGCTTTCCACCAAAATGCTGCCGGTGGTGGGCGTGCTGGTCCCGATTTATCTTTTGTGGCGGGATCTCGGCCTGCTCGATACCGTCTTCGGGCTGATCCTTATCGACAGCATCAGCGTTCTCCCGATCGTGGTGTGGATGCTGTTCACCTATTTCCGGGATGTGCCGGCCGTGATCCTCGAGGCCAGCCGCATGGATGGCGCGACGCAGGTAGATGAATTGCTCCATGTATTGCTGCCGCTGTGCACCCCAGGCATCGCCGCGACGGCGTTGCTTTCCATCATCCTTTGTTGGAACGAAGCGTTCTGGAGCCTGAACTTGACGACGGTGAAAGCCGCGACCTTGACCGCCTTTACCGCATCTTTTTCAAGCCCGGAAGGCCTGTTCTGGGCGAAACTGTCGGCGGCTTCCACGCTGTCGATTGCTCCCATCCTGATCTTTGGATGGCTCAGCCAACGGCAGATGGTGCGCGGCCTTTCCTTCGGAGCGGTCAAGTAAAACGGAGTCTCGCGACCATGGCGACGGTGGAATTGAGACACGTCCGCAAGATGTTCGGAGCCCACGATGTGATTCATGGCATCGACCTGCTGATCCGCGACCATGAGTTCATGGCCTTCGTGGGCCCATCCGGGAGCGGCAAATCGACGCTGCTGCGCATGATCGCCGGACTCGAGGAGGTCACGGAAGGCGAAGTGCTGATTGATGGCGCGCCCATGCAGGATGTGCCGCCCTCGAAGCGCGGACTGGCGATGGTATTCCAGAGCTACGCGCTATATCCGCACATGACCGTGGCGGAAAATATGAGTTTCAGCCTTCGCCTGGCCGGAGTCCCAAAAGAAGAGCGGGACCAGAAAGTGCGCGCCGTGGCACGCATCCTGGAAATGGAACCGTTGCTCGAACGAAAACCACGCCAGCTCTCGGGAGGCCAGTTACAGCGCGTGGCCATTGGCCGCGCCATGGTCCGCCAGCCGAAAGCCTTCCTGCTGGACGAGCCGCTGTCGAACCTGGACGCCGCGCTGCAAGCGCAGATGCGGCTGGAACTAGTGCGCCTGCACCGCGAGCTCGACACCACCATGGTTTACGTCACGCATGACCAGCTCGAGGCGATGACCATGGCGGACCGGATTTTGGTGCTCAACAACGGGCGAGTCGAGCAATTGGGATCACCGCTCGAACTCTACGAACATCCCGCCACTCTCTTTGTCGCGGGATTCATCGGCGCGCCAAAGATGAATTTCCTGGATGTGGAGGTTAAAAACCTCTGCGAGCCACAAGTGGTGCTAATACTGACGAACGGCGCGAGTTTGAGCGTGCCAGCGCCGGCGCTACAGTTGAACGTCGGCGAAAAAATCAAACTGGGCGTCCGTCCGGAACACGTGACTCTGGAACCAGAGGGTGATTTGCAGGGCGAGATCGAGGCGCTGGAGCACCTGGGACCGCGGGCCTACATTCACGCGCGACTGGCGGACGGAACTCGGCTGGTGGCGCAGACCGGCGGCAACACCCAGGCAAGGCCCGGCGATCGCGTGGCGTTTCGTTTGCGTTCCGAAGCAGCTCATCTGTTCGACGCATCGGGGAAAGCCTTGCCGCGGTCCGGCGCCAAGCTGCCCGCGTGTTGAGCGTTAATAGTACTAGGTTAAGTTAGTCTTGACTTCGCTTTCCCGTGGCGGTAGACTTCGGCCATGACGCCACGGGAGTTGAAAGGTCTCGATCAGAGACTGACATCCTTTCTGGAAGATCTGCTCGCCCCCTTGGGTCGGAA
>JAIQGA010000160.1 GCA_020072925.1 Terriglobia bacterium
CCGGATGAGAGCTACGGGGCCAGGATAACCTTCATGAGGTTCGGCTCACCGCCATACAGGCGCTGGAACCATGACGCACCCTCCGTGAGGGGCGCAACCGCGCTGATCAAAGGATCCACGCGGATGGCCTTTCGAGCCAGCAGGTCAATGCAAACAGGGTATTCCCCGGACGAGGCGCATGACCCGAAAACCCGTATCTGCCGCGTCACCACAGATTGAAGCGGCAGTTCAACCTTCGGGGAAAGGTTCCCGATCAAGGTCAGAATCCCGCCCTTGCGGAGGCTGGCGAGCGCAGTCTGTAAAGCCGGCGTGTTCCCCACGACTTCCACGGCCACGTCCGCCCCTCGACCCGAAGTGTAGTCGCGCACGGCCTTCAGTACATCCGCCTTGCCGCCGTTGAGACAAATTTCAGCCCCCAGCTCCCCCGCAAGGTGGAGTCTTCTCTCATCTATATCGACAGCGATGACGCGAGCGCAGCCTGAGAGCCGGAGAGCCTGAACGACCAGCAAACCGATCATTCCGGTCCCGACTACCACAGCCGTGTCGCCCAATTTTACCGGCGTTACTCCCACGGCGTGCACCGCCACCGATACGGCTTCGATCATGGCGGCATGTTCGAAGCTAAGAGCATCAGGGATCGGGTAAGTGATGTGCTGGGGAACCGCGACATACTCCGCGAAGGCCCCGTGCCGCCGGTACTCGCCAGGGGAAACTCCCAGCACTTGGCGGTTGTCGCAAAGATTCACTTCGCCCCGCGTGCAGAAAAAGCACTTCCCGCAGTAAACCGTGGAGTCAAATGTTACCCGTTCTCCCGCGTGGAACTTTGCCACGTTGTCGCCAGTTTTCCAGACGACGCCCGAGGCTTCATGGCCCATGACCAGCGGGGGAACACGTCTTCCCGTGCTGCCGTCGAACCCGTGGATGTCACTCCCGCAAATCCCGCAGGCCTTCACCTGCACCAACAAGTCGTCAGGGCCGATCTGGGGCTCCGGCATTTCCGTCATCTCGAGCCTTTTGTACTCCTTTAACATTAGTGCCTTCATGTTGGCTCCCGCTTGCTGTCATTAAGGTGCTCGTCTCCGGTCCTGTTCTGAAAGGCTCGAAATCATGATTTTCACTCACCCGCCATGGGAATAGCTGGTGCAGGCGCATGTGAAGATCCAAGGCATCCTTGTCTTCCTCCGGAATATAGTTCAAGGCGAGAAGGCCGCCGTAAAGGAATCGCTTCGAGCCATATCTCGACTGGGTATTTGCTGGCCGAAAGAGTTACACAAGGTAATCAGCAGCATGAAAGAGTTGACCGCCGCACAGAAGGCGGGGGCTTTGATGTGTTATCGCTGGCTGCCAGGCACGTCCTGCTCCGAATAGCCCACGTCCGCTAAGGACTGTGCGCCTTCGAAAATCGTCTCGAAGCGGCGCCCGTTAATGATCATGACAATACTGTTCTCAACGTCTGCCCTGGGGGCGTGGACCAAACCTTTGGGGATAAGCAGGGCCTCTCCCGCGCCTAATGGAATGTCTGCTTGCCGCGTTTGAATTGTGACCTGCCCCTGATAGACAAACCAACCTTCGTCCGAATTGGGGTGGTGGTGCCAAGGGAAGGTACCCTTCACTTTTGCGACCCGCAAAGTATATTCGCCATCGACCCAGAAGACATTGAAGTTCTTGCGGGGCGGATGTGGGGCCAGTAGTTCCACAATGTTAGTTTTCTTCAGCATCCTTTGGCCTCGAGCATTGAGCAGCGTAGCGCAAGTTTTCTTCACCGCGGCTAGCGCTTGAGCCGCCAATTCTCCCGCAGGAGTGGTTCCATGGCGTGTTGGATTGATTTGAGTCCGTAAATAACGTGTCCCCGCATGACTTCCTCGGCTTTCTGCGGGCTTCCTTCTACTATGGCAGTGATTAGGTCCGCATGGAAAGTGGAGGGCAGGATCCGTCGTCCTGCTGTCGTGTCGTAAAGCCAGTTAAAAATAAGGACGTGATTTTTCTCGATTTCGGACTTCAACAACTCCGATCTTGCATACTCCGCGATCCTCATGTGAAGGTCGGCGTGGTACTTATTAACCGCATAACCGGAAGTGTCGTTGGACGTCTGGGCAGCTAAGTTGGCATACAGGGCATCAACATTTTCCGCCAGCCTTCGCAGTTCCAAGCGTTCCTGGAAAGTGGACCGCTCGGCGCAGAGGCGGGCCGCCTGGCACTCCAAGGCCTGGCGCAATTCGAATCGTTCGCGGATCTCGTCAGCATTGGGCACCTTAACTCTGGTTCCAGCCCGCGGCCGACTCTCCACAAGGCCCTCGATTTCCAGCCGTTGTAATGCCTCCGCCACCGGCACCAGGCTCATCTGGAACTGCTCGGCGAGCTTACGCCGCGAGAGAACGGAACCAACCGGCAAACTCCCGCGCAGCATTTGGTCCAGAATCAAGTGATAGGCCCGATCAGCCAAGCTCAGCCAGGAGCCCCCGTTTCTGGAGGCACCCGGCATTTCCCGCAAAGATGTTTCAGCCATCGGAACTTTCCCCGCTCACCGTTTCCGGTTAGGTTCAACTTTTCGATACCTGGCACCACCCCATCCGAGTGTGCCGCGAATAGGCACTCTCAGTGCCAGTCTCTAAGTGCTGCGCTATGACTCTAGCCGCTAACTGATATATAAGTATTTTCCCACAACCACCCCTCGTTTGCAAACTAGACGTAGAATCCAGGCCGGGGGAGTAAGACGCCTGGGTGGCGCTCCAGCTCTTCCTCAACAAAATCGAACCCCAGGCCAGGGGCATCGCCCAGTTGAAAGTATCCTTGCTTAACCGGCAAAGGCTTGTCCAAGATGGTGTCCCGCCACGCGACATCGGTCAGCATAAATTCCTGCATGAGGAAGTTCGGGATGGAAGCCATGACGTGTGCGGAGGCAATGGTGGAGACCGGACCATTGGGGTTGTGCGGCGCTACCGGAACATTAAAGCACTCGCACAGGCTGGCGATCTTGCGCATTTCGCTGATCCCTCCGCATCGGGTGATGTCCGGCATCAGGATGTCGGCGGCATGGCGCTCCAGGATGGGCCTGCACATATAACGACTGTGGAGTCGTTCGCCCACGCAAACCGGTAGCGGAATGTGGTGCTTGATTTCTGCAAGCTCGCCAGGAAATTCCGGGCCGGCAGGTTCCTCATACCACATGCAGTTGACATTCGCCTCCGCAATGCGATGAGCCATCTCCACCGCCGTAGGGCCATTCAACATGGCGTGGGTTTCCACGGCAATCGGGAAATCCTTACCCAAGGCTTCCTGGACTGCGACCAAGCGATCGATGGCCAATTTCTTCTGCTCAGCACTTAGCGAGAGGTTGGGGGAAAGGTCCTGGCCGTACAAGTAGTTGGTGTGGGCGAAGGGGTCCAGCTTGCACGCCGAGAATCCCTGCAGAGCCATGTGCCGGGCCTGCGCCGCATATTGTTCGGGTCGGCCTTCCTGACCGAGGAACCAGTAGTTGGCATATAACTGAATCTGCTTCCGGTATGCTCCGCCCAACAATTCGTAAACCGGCAGCCCGGCCCGCTTGCCGGCGATATCCCAAAGCGCTATGTCGATGGCGCTGATGGCATCGAGGAGTGGCCCGGCCTGTCCCATCCAATGCATGTCCCGATAGAGCTTGGTCCACATATAGTCGATGCGCGTGGCATCCTCGCCAATCACCACGCTACCCACATATTGACAGGCATGATAAACGAGCGGGCTGCCGGGCCAGTTGGTGGCCTCACCAATCCCTGTAATCCCCTCGTCCGTGTAGACCTTGACCAGTGTCCAATTGTATTTGATACCTTCAACGAGCCAGACCTTAACCTTGCTGATTTTCACTCTCGCCGGACCCTCCTTTCCCTGGAATGTTCAGAGCGCCACACCATCTCCGCAGAGAACTATGCAGACTGCGACTGAATCTTAAACACATAAGCGTGCCGGCAAGGCTTGTTCTCGGCGACGGAGGGGGGGATCTCAACCACCAGGGCCCCGCCATCCTGATGCCAGGTCAAGGGCTGCTCAACTCCCAACATAAACACCTTTGACCCTTGCACAGCGCGCACGGACTTGATGGCGAACAGTTGCCCAGGCCACCCTATAGTCACCGCGTAGACAACATCACCGGTCTTGCTGCTCGTAAACCAAACGTTTTTCCCTTCCCGATAAACCCTGCGCGGCCGCGTATTGTAAATTGCCTCGCCGTTCACGCGGAGCCAGTCTCCGGCGTATTCGAGCCGTTCTACGGTTTCGGAAGGCCACCGCCCGTTGGGCATCGGGCCGAAGCCAACCTCAAAGTTGCCACCCTTCGCCGTAATCGCGATGAGGTTCTCAAGGATCCATTCTGGCGGTTTGTAAATGTCATTAGGTCGAAAGGAGAAGGCCGTCCCGCACGGATAAATGACCTTCCAAACACCGGGCGAGGGCCCTCCGGGCACTTCCCTCTCTGGCGTGTAGTAATCCCCGTAGGCCCCGATGCCCCGGCCTCGGATAATGACGTCAGGCTGTAGTTTTCTCACCATCATCGTGATTTCCGCAATGTCTTGAGCCGCCGCCTTCGGCCAGCCGATGTCAAAGTCGAGGTAATCGATCTTGCCGTAGTTGGTCATCAACTCGCGCACTTGCTCGCGCTCATGGTCAATGAAGGTCTGCCAGCGCCTGGGATCAGACTCTTTGGTGAAATGTGGGTCATAGTAGAGGTTAAACGGGTCCCACGCAAAAGCCGGATCGTGCCAGTCAACATGCGAGTAGTAGAGGCCGATCCCTAGCCCCTTTTTCCTGCCGGCTCTGACGAGGCTCCCCACGATGTCTTTCTTATACGGCCCGTCCATGATGCTGTAGTTTTGGACTACCTTCTCATAATACTCGACCCCGCCAGGGCCGTAACCCTTGGGAGTCAATTGGATGGATTCCTGAGTGGTTTTTGTCGGCCACAAAGAAAAGCCATCATGGTGCTTGGTGGTGAAGGTAAAATACTTCAACCCTGCCCGCTGGAAAAAGTCCATCCACGCCGCGGCATCAAAATCCGTGGGGTCGAAGAACTGATATAGCACATTGTACATATTCCAAAACTGCTTGTTGGCTCCTGCCAATGCCCAGGAGGCGTCACTTCCGAGTAGACAGTAGAGGCCCCAGTGAATTCTAATGCCGAACTTCAGATCCTTGAATGCCTCAATCGCCGCTGGCGGTGCATGATGATAGCTGGCATCCACACTGGTTGCCCATCCCCGCTGCATAGCCTCCCGATCCAGAGCCTTGTTCAATTCGAGGTACCGACTTTCGCCGTCGGGGGGCTCAGCAAAAACCTGCCCCGTGGTTTGACTGAGCATGGGAATTGTTCCCCCACCCAAACCACAAACCAGAGAGCCGGCCGCCAATGATTTCGTCAGAAAGTGTCGGCGTTTCATCGTTGTATCACCCCAATTTTAGCGATGCACCTTTCAAAATCCTGGCTCTGTAAATTCCTTTTGCCAAACACCTTCGCGACCGCGTTCCTACCGGTTCAGGCATTGCTGGCAGACTCCCCATCACGCGGCGCTAAGACAGGGCGAAGTGGACCCAAAACAAACCAAACAATCGCTAAGGCAACTATGGGGAGTGAACCAAATCCAATAAAGACGGGTAAGTACGAATAACGGTCAACCAGCCATCCAGTCACGAGAGCAAATAGCATACCGCCAAAGCCGGAGCCCACGCCGGCAAGTCCCCAGATCGTAGCCACCACACTCTTAGGGAACACGTCGGCCGGGAAGGCCAGCATATTGGCCGTCACTCCCGTGTAGCCCAGCATAGCCACGGAAACCAGCCCAATCGAAATACTCGCCGAGGGGGTCAACACGGCCGGTATGGCGCAAAGCATCAAAAGGGCAAATAGCGTAACTGCACTCTTCCGCGCGACGGTTAGAGGAATATTGCGGCGCAGCAGGGCTCCCGCCAGCCATCCGCCCAGCAAGTTTCCCACGCCCGCCACCATGAAAGGGATCCAGGCGTACATGCCGATCGAGGCCATATCGAAATGCCGCGCCTGCTTCAAGTAGGCCGGAAACCAGAAGATGTAGAAGTACCACACGGGGTCCAGGAAGGCCTTGGCCAGGGTGAAGCTCCACACAAAGCGCGTACGTAACAACTGCCGCGCTGGGACAACGGTCGAACGTTCCTCGTTTTCGGCCTCGTGGGGTACGTGGTATATCAGCGACCATATGAGGACCCAGATCAGGCCGACTGTTCCGACCATAATGAAAGCCTCTCGCCAGCCTGTCTTCAAAACAATCCAGACCACGAGGGGAGGAGCGACGATGGCCCCAAAGGACGACCCGCTGTTGAAGATTCCCGAGGCCAAGGCCCTTTCCCTGGCGGGGAACCACTCCGCCACCACCTTCACACCCGCGGGCCAGTTGCCGGCCTCCCCCATTCCCAGAAGAAAGCGATAAAGGCCCAGCGTCCACGGCCCCTGCGCGAGGGCATGCAGGCCCGCCGCCACTGACCACCAAGCCGCCGTCAAGGCGTAACCAGCGCGGGTGCCCAACCTGTCGATGAGAGGCCCGGAAACCGCGTTCATGACCGTGTACGCCAACATGAAGGCGAAAATGACGCGGGAATAGGCGGTATTGCTCATGTGGAATTGGTCGATCAACACTGGGGCGACGACCGAAAGAGTCTGGCGATCAAGATAGTTAATCGCCGTCGCCAGAAAGACCAGCGAGATCATGAGCCAGCGGAGGTTAGAGGAATGCGAAGTCATGGGATGAAGAAAGCACAGCTTACTGGAAAACCTCGCCGATATTCCGGCTCACGGAACTTCCACGATCGCCTGGCCGCGAAGGATTATCGATCGCAACTTTTCTTCAATCTCCTGAGGAGGGTTGAGGAGTGGAGGGCGCACCCCGCCGGCTGGCTTGCCTACCAGCTTCAGCCCCGTCTTGATCAAGGAGACAGCGTAGCCGCGGGCCTTGTCGCGAAGTTCCGCGAAAGGGATGTAGAACTCCCTCATGAGCTGGTCCAGCCGGGAGTCGTCGCCGCTCATTAGCGCGTGGTAGAACGCCCTGGCGATTCTCGGGACAAAATTAAGAACCGCGGAGGAGTAGCTGCAGATCCCCACGCCACGGAAAGCCCGAGCGTATATTTCCGCTGTGGGCATTCCATTGATGAACGCCAAGCGTTCACCAACTTTAAGGCGCATACGCACCAGACGTTCCATGTCTCCGTAGCCGTCTTTGAAGCCCGTGACATTGGGAATCTCGGCCAAACGGCCCACCGTTTCGGCCGTGAAAATGGCGTTGTCACGCTGGTAGATGATAATGGGCAGATGGGTAGACGTGGCGATCTTCAAATAGTGTTGATACAAACCCTCCTGTTCGGCCTGAATGAGGTAAGGAGGCATCACCAGCAGGCCGTCCGCATTCGCTTTCTCCGCACTGTTCACAAAATCCAAAGCGAGCTGGGTACCGTAGCCGACTCCAGCAATTACCGGAAATCTCCCCTGGACCTCTTCGACCGCGGCCCTCACCAGGAGGTCATATTCTCGCAACCCCAGCGAATAGAACTCGCCCGTGCCGCCACAGACAAAGAGAGCAGCAGGTTGGGCAGTCATTAAATACTGTAGTTGCTCGCGGTACCTCGGTAAATCAATGTCATTCCCCTCCGTAAATGGAGTAACGGGGAAAGCAAAAAGCCCCTGCAGTTTTCCTCGCAACTCCTCAGCCGATCTGGTCATATGAATTTCCCCTGCCATTAGAACCTTCCAAGTTAAGAAGAAGCGCCGGCATGCTCTCCGATCACCCCGTTCTTTCGCAATTCGGCAATTCCTTCACGGTCAAATCCCAATTCCGAAAGGATCTCTTCAGTGTTTTCTCCTAGCGCAGGAGGGCAGCGGCGGATCGACCCTGGCGTCCTGCTGAATTTGATCGGTACGCCCAGTACCCGCAAGGGCATGGAACCCTTGTAGGGAATCTCAACTATCATTTGATTGATTTGAAGCTGCTCGTCTTTGGCCAACTGGCTGTAAGTCTGAACGGGACCGCACCAAAAGTCCTGCGGGCGCAAGTAGTGGAGCCACTCTTGAGTAGTACGGGTTCTGAAAACGGCCGCTATCGTCCGGTAAATCTCATCACGGTGCAGGAAGGCGGATTCATAGTCCGCGTATTTCTCCAGCTCTGGAAGTCCCAGGCAGGTAGCAAGCTTTGCCATCGGCGTATGAGCCAAAGCCAGATAGCCGTCCTTCGTCTCATAGATGCCATAGGGGGCACGAAAATACGCGTCCGCAATCCCTGCGCCACTGCGCTGGGGCTCGGCATTGCAATTCAGGTAAGTTGTAAACTCTTGGGCTTGAAGGTCAATGGCAACATCCAACAGGCTGACCGCCACCCGTTGTCCCTCGCCGGTCCGTTGACGTTCAAAGAGCGCGGTGACAATCCCAAGGGCTAACTGCTGGCCCGCGACCGCGTCAATAATGGGCATGCCCACAGCGATGGGGGGATCACCTGCGCGTCCATTCAGCCATGCCAACCCGCTCAGGCACTGAACCAGCAGGTCTTGACCCGGAAAGTCACGATACGGCCCCTCGGGGCCGTACCCTGTAATGCTCCCGTATATAAGTCCGTGATTAATAGAATGCACTGCGTCATACCCAAGCCCAAAACGCTCCATCACACCTGGACGAAAGTTTTCGATTAATACATCGGCGGTCTTGACCAGCCGGCGGCAGATTTCCACACCTTCTGTCGTCTTGAGGTTCAAGACCATACTCCGCTTGTTACGGTTCGCCGAAACAAAGGCGATGCGCTCGCCCGCCACGGTAAAGTTGGAAGCCGAGGCATAGCGACTACCCTCGCCTTTGGGAGGCGCCTCCACCTTGATTACTTCCGCCCCATAGTCAGCCACATGCCGCGCCGCCATAGGCCCAGCCATGAATTGCGAAAAATCCAGCACCCTGACACCTTCGAGCGGTCCGCCCTTTCCGTTCGCTCTCACGGCCCTATCAGCCCCCTGTCACAACAGTAGCCTGCGATCAAGAGATTTCTGCATCCGCACCCAGCGTCGAACCAACGTATCTGCTTACTTGACGAACGGCAAAGTCAAGCGCGGGCGTTGGGATCTTCCGCTGGCGCGCCTTTCTTACAACATAGCCCACAACGTCATCGAACTCCGTTCGCGATCCTCTTTCGACATCCACCAGCATCGAAGCCCGGTATCCTGTTCCCCACGCGGCCATTAATTGCTTCCCCTTTTCCTGAAGCCAGGAGGAGGCCTCCTCTTTGGAGGAATTAATAAGCTGATGCAAGAACAGGCTGGGCGCCTCAACGATGCATGCGCCTTCTGCGGAGGCGACAGTCGCGCATTCACGGACAATCTCTACAAAGAATGGGGAGAGCCAAGGAGTGGAAAAAATAAATGGATAGGCATATGCGCTCATCACCGAGAGGAGTGAGGTCGCAATCCATTGACAGGTCTTCGTCCATTCGATGGAGCGGATGACGAAACTTGATTGAGTGGGAATACCCGCTTCCGTCAGCAAGGAGGCCGTTTCTTTCACCCTTCGGGAGTCACGTCCATCCAGCTCACCAATGTGGCTTAATTGAATGCTGGGATTGAAGACGCGTCCTTCGCCTTGCTTGATCGCGGTAACTTCAATCACCGACCCAATCACGGTCTCATTCCCTAAATGTTCGGCAAGCGTTTCTTCCTTCTGAAGGCCGTTTTGCGCTGAAAGCGCGACTCCCACGGAAACTCCCGCGGCAGAGCGCAATGCCTCGCGACTGTCGTATGTCTTAACGGCCAGGATTAACAGGTCTGAGTCAGGTATGAGCGTCGGCCATTCCAGCACCTCCACAAATCCCGTGACCGTCTGTACACCTGTAACTTGCAAACCCTGGGCGCGCACTCGGTCCGCCTCGTCCTTTTCCCTGAAAACCAACGTTACCTTATTCCCGGCACGAGCCAGATAGGCGGCTAGAGCACTGCCGATTCCCCCCGCACCAATCACGCTCACTTGCAAGATGAAATTCCCTCCGCCCGTGATGGCGTCAGATTCAGTCTCTCCCAGACCTGCAAGATCGCCCGCCAGCTTTGCACCTTGCAGGCAGCCAGTTCGGCCGCTTGTTGATACAGAAAGAGCGCGGAGCGCTATGAAATACCCGTCTGCGTTTCTCGCTCGATCAACATCTTATGATCGCAAGCAAAAACGCACTTGCCATCCTCACATAGGGGTCCTTTACGGTTACGCGACCCGTCACCCGGATCGTGTCACCGATGAATGTCGGCTTTGGAAATCGCACCCTGTCAATCCCATAAGTAATATTCTTCGTGTTCATTTTCATTTGCCAAGCAATGCCCATGCAAATTGAAAACACAAGGGCGCCGTGCGCTATGCGGCGTCCGTATGGGGTCTTTGCCTTGGCGAATTGCTCATCCATCGAAACAGGGTGAAAATCTCCACTGATGCCAGCGAAATTTACAATGTCAGCTTCGGTGACAGTCCGGCCATGGCTTTCCCAAGTCTCCCCGACCTCGTACGACTCCCAATAGCGGTCCGGCATTCAGTTGACCCCCTCTCCCGAAGATTGCGTTTACCGATTGTCCCTGAACCACAAGCTTTGTGCAGTTCGACCCAGGATGCTCTTCTTCGCGGCATCCGTGAGACCCATTTCGTGTGTGAAGAGCCGAAGATGTTGCGCGTAGCTTGATTTCGGCGTCCATAAATCACAGGGAAAGTCGCTGCCCCACACACACCTCCCCGGACCATAGGCGGCAATGACGCGCCGACAGGGTTCGTGCACATCACGGTACGGATACGCCTCCGCGCTACCCAGTGGCATAAAACTGAGTTTTGCGTAGGTTTTCGCAAACTTCGCCAGACGTATCATATCCGCTACAGCACCCTCCAAATCCGGCATGGGTTTCGGAATCAGGCAATGATCTATGACTACCGGCAGACGAGGGAATTTTTCCAGCATGCGCGCAAGTTCGTCGGTCTTGTCACGGTTAATGAAAACATTCACTACTATTCCTAACTGTCCGGCCTTTTTCCACAATGCCTGCACACCGGGATGATCGAGGTGGCCGTCCGACGCTGGATAACTGCGGATTCCACGGACTCCATACTCCCTCACATATCCAGAGAGGAGTTGGGGAGAATTCGCGTCATCCGGATCCAGCCCGCACACGCCTGCCATGTTTTTGCGATGCGCCTTGGAAACATCGCAGATGAACCGGTTGTCCCAACGGTAGAAGGTTCCCGGCTGGACGATACATATTCCGGCGACGTGATTCTTCTTGGCAAGCGATTCCAGGGTTCCCACCGACCCTGACCTCCCTGGGGGGCGGATTGGCTTGTCAATCGGTGGATATTGAGCATCATCCTCCGCATAGATATGGGCATGCGCATCAATGATGAGCATTGTGGCAACCGCCTTTCGAAGCGATCCCTCCTAAACCGTAGCTGTCACTCGTTGCTATTTAGCCGGTGGTTCGAGAAGATCCGGCAATCTTGCCGCGGTCCGTCAAGTCCTTCAGGCTGGCTACATCCAAGCCCGGGAACAGGACCTTCGCTTCATATCGCCATCCACGGAACTCGTCGATCGAACGCCGACTGCGGTCAAGATAATGGCGCAGTTCCTCCAGCCCGTATTGCTTCGCCAATTGGCGCGCACTCACACCAGGCCGCTTGGCTTTGAGCACAAACCACTGCTCCAGTTCCATCCATTTTTCCTGCTCGACATCTTCTGGATGTTCTTTCAGCAACTTGTCGCGCTTGGGGATATTGAAATTCTGGTGATAGATGCCGCGATCCAGGTCTAACGCGACCGTGGCCACGTTGACCTTCTCGCTCTTCGAGTAGGCGAGCTTTTCTCCGGTGATGTCATATACAAGGCAATCGCTGGTTTGCGTTACAGACACAATATAGAAATGATGATTGATCGCGTGCGCTTGCAGGGAGGTACCTGCGGAATAAGCGCTGGGCCAAATCACCACCTCGGCACCTTTATCCGACAGTCGCCTCCAGACCTCGGGGAAATTGACATCAAAACAAGTCGCAAATCCGAGCATCCCAAAGTCCGCGCGATACACTTGAGCATCTTCGCCCACGGCTGCCGGCGGGCGAACATCGTATTCCGACCAATACGGAAAGACTTTGTCATAGATGCACGCCACGTTCCCGCTTCGATCGAGAAGGACGACGGTGTTGAGCCTGAGACTCTTGCTCTTCCGATCGATGGGACAAACAATGTAGGTTTTATGTTTCTTCGCTAAGGCAGAGATCGCCGTTATGGTGGGCCCGTGGAGGTCTTCTGCGCTTTCATCTCCTTGCCCGCGTAAGAGTTCCGGCAGAGCGATGATATCTACACGTGCAGACCCTGCTTTGTCCACGTGCGCGGCGATCTCGTCCACCGACAGTCCGTTGGGAAAACTGATGCTGGTGATTCGGACGACTCGTCCGACCGCGTCAACGGACCCACTCCCCTGCTCTTTCATAGCTTCGCTCATCCAATTAGCTCTCCCTGTCTCCAGGGCCGGATAGGTCATCCCTGCGAGCCCGGTAACGCCTACCACAGAATTCTTTAGGAACGCCCTTCTTTTCATAACAGCTCCTTTCTCTCAGCAAAATTCAGCTCTCCCTGCGCCCTGTTGGCTTGGCCCCGACCCAGGACCGACTTCCAGCCAATCGCTCTCTGTTGGTCAATACCACATTGCATCTGCCGGGCTCTTGCATTGAGATCAGGCAAGCATCAAGTGCACGACTTCCGCGATGTGGAGCGTGGGGATCTTCCCTACCGCGTAGCCGTCCTCTTCTCGGAACGAAATGGCACGATCGGCGCGGATCAGCCGCATGCCCTTCGCTTTCCGCCCCTCCGGGATTCGGATCGCTACTTCCACCTCCCTCACCGGCATGTACTCCTGCCTCATCCGCCCCGCATCCGCGTCCTTGAACCCCACATTCCCCAACACCCAGAGCGCCAAGTCCCCGTTCGTCGCCCGGCGTAGAATCCCATAGACTCCTTGCGGTGCCCTGATCTTGTACGGTTGCGCTTGCCCCCCTGCCAGGAATTCTACCATTGACCGGATCAGCCGCCGCGTCGAAACCACTCGGTCGTAAAGATAATTCCCTTCCAGGCTCCCGCTCACGTAGAGCGTCCGGCCTTGGCCATACGTGTGGGCGATGATCGCCGGACCGCGCACTTCCTCCGTCCCCAGATTCCAGCACTCCGCCAGAATCCTGGCCCCGCCCCGCGCTTCCACCGGCACCAACCGCCCGTCCCCTTCCACCACCGACCCCGGCCCGTATTCTCCCAATCCTCCGTGCCGCTCCTTCACCCGGTAGTAGCACTCCGGCTGGCTCTCCAGCGGCTCCCCTTTCATCTCCACCCCCAACACTTCCTTCAGCGCCCCTCCCTCCTGCCGCAGATTCCCGGCCGCGTCGTACAGCCCCGTATCGTACGTCGCCAGCAACCCCCCGCCTCGCTCTACCCACGCCCTCAACTTCTGTGCATCGGCATCTGAGACTCCCGATGCCCCGCACAGCGCGATCACCTTTTGGGCGCGCAGCCACTCCTCACTCATCTCCGTGCTGGGGTTGACATCGAAACTGATGCGCTCCTCCAACAGCGCCAATCCCATCCCCCCGCTCATCTCCGGCCAGTTCCAACTCTTCCCCTTCGTCCGCCACAACTGCAGCGATTCCCAAGTCGGGACAATCGTCACGTACGGCACCGGAACACTCCCTTGATGCATCCCCTCCACGCGCCGCATCAGCTCGAACACTTCCTGCGCCGGCTGCGCGCTCCCGCTCCCGACTTTGAAATACAGCCGGTTCGCCGTGGCATAAAGCGGCGTATTCCCACACGCCAGGTTGGTGAAGCCTTCCATCCGTATCTCGTCCCGATCTTCCTGGTTGGTGTTGTGCACTGCCCAGGGACTCTCATGCGGTGGCTCTCCAAACCACGATACCGCATAGCTCCCCAGGTACATTTGGGCCACCTTCTTGTACGGCCGCGCCATCGAGGCCCCCTTCATCCCCGTCATCAGCCGGTCGTAGACTTCCCGACTCGCCTCCACCATGAAGCCATCGGGGACGCGATACTGCATCGGAAGGGAGGTCCCAATCCACGTCGCTCCGTTGTGGCAAAACATGAACTTCCCACTGCCGTGAACGATCTTTCGAAAGTCCAGCAGGTCTTCTCTGGTCAGTTGATTCGCCCAGGCATACCAGGCGGTCAACGTTTTCATATCCACATCGGCCGGCAACGAGCCCCAATCAAAAGGCAGGCCGTTGAGCTTGGCGAGCCCCGCGAGGCGATCCAAGTCCTGGCCACTGAATTTACGGAAATTCTTCCGGCAGGAATCGCAAAAGCAGACCCCTGTGTACCCAAACGCGCTGGGGGAATCAAAATACACTCCATCGATGTCGTGCTCACAGAGTTCCCTGACTACCTGGCGGATCGCGGCGCGGTAGGTGTCCCCTGTCGTGCAGAGCATCCGCATGGGCGTCATCCAGCCGATGTGATAGTAGACCCCATAAGGTTTCCCCTCAGGGTCGCGAAGTAACCAATCGGCGTACTGGGGATGTTCATTGACGTAATCCGGCGTCAGCATCAGAGCCACACCGTAACCTGTATAACAATACTGTCGCACCCCCACGCGCCGGCACTCTCTCGCTACCTCATCAATCAAATCCCTGCCTCCAAGCTCTTGATGGACCGGAAACACCTTGCTGGGGTAGTACGCCCAATAGCCGATGGGTTGAAATCGCAAGAGGTTCCCACCAACCCCCACCACCGCTTCCACTAACCGCTCGGCATCAAACTCCTTCAGGTGTGGATAGACCGGAGGCGAGTAGCCGTCGAAGTAAACCGTTCGCGCGTAGTGCAGCCAATCCGGCATTTGGTACTTATCGGGTGGAAAATCCGTCTGCTCTCCTGCATCCACTCGGGCGTGACCCGGATTCATGAATGCCCAACTCGCTGGCACTCCTGCCAGCGCACCGATTCCTCCCACCGTACCCTTCAAGAATGTCCTTCGCTCCATAAGCCTTCTCCTCAATCCTGAATTGTTCGGTTCCAGAGGGCTTCGCCGCACTGCCGGGTCCCCCTCCTGGACTTTCACAGTCGCGTTTTTAGACGTGGATACAGCTCCAAGGCATTATCGTAAAGGATATTGTTGCCGATATAACGGGCATCTTGCTCTGAAAGCTCCCCCCGATCAACTTTTTCAGCGAGCACTTCCGCAAGGCATCGGCGTGTTAATTCCGTCTCGCCGTAAATCCCTTCCGCGGAAGTATCGTCACCGCCCCAGGTAATCCGATTCGAAGGGATAACCTCGAGCCATTCGTGCAAGGCCCTTTTCGCCATCGTGAAGCTGATGGTGGGAAGCCAGACCGCATTGATCCAAACACGATCCGGATGCGTCATGGCGATGGCGCCGGCTTCGCCGACCCACGGGTATCCGCCATGAAACAACTCAAATTTGGTTTGCGGGTTGGCGTCAATGAGGTTCGTCAGGAGCAAGGGATTGGAGCCGGCAATTCGTGCGTCTCCGGTGTGAATCTGAAACGGCATGTCGTGCTTGGCACTCAGCTCAGTGAGTCTCCACATGATGAAATCTTCGAAATCCTTTACCTGCTCGGGGGTGAGTTCCGAGCGTGGATGCCCAAAGGCCTTCGCAGCTCGTTCTTTCGGGACATTGTCAAACCAAAGCGTCCGTTCGTAGGCCAGGGTGGTCTTCAAACAAATGGCATCGCCTTTCTTAGCGGTAACGAACAGGGCGTCGAGCACGGCCAGGTAGTCGTCCAGAGAATTAACCGGGATTCCGCATTTCTGGGCGAAAATGTAGGGATCGTCCAGAGGGCCCATGATCATGAAGGGATGGAACTTCTTGTCGAATTCCGAAGGATGGAACCCCCACGGCAGGCTGGTCACATTGAAGGTCAGCATTTCAAAAGGGTAGTCCGCGTGGAAGTCGAAACGCTCCCAGTATCTGTCGCACACCAGCAGCTTAATGTTGGCCTTCTTCAGCAACACTTCATGAAGCCATCGGGGATCACGGTAGTTCTCAAAAATCCGTCGGTTCAGCTCCGAGGCTTGCTCATCCGTGATCGTGTCGAAGTCCACTCCGTAAAGGTCGCGCAGAGCTCGCCACATGTACCGATAGAAACCCGCCGCACGAAGGTTAACAAAATCCTTCTTGCCTTGGCGCCACCACTTTTCAAACTGTTCCTTGGGCTCCCAGGGAGTAAGCCGGGTTAATCGTTGCAGGTAGCTGCCAGCCCACAGGCCATATAGGTTCATGCCGCGACCCTGGTCCGTCTCGACATAGCCAGGCAATTGATCAAACGCCCGCAGATGTTCGTGCAGGTCAATCGCAGGGACCGAATCCAGGTATTCTTTCATCCGCAAATACTGATTCTTCCCTTGAGGAATCGGCGGATCAGCCTTCGAACTTTCGGTAGGACCGCTCCTTGCAGGCGGCAGCAATGCGGCATCGAGCTTCCCATGAAGTGCTTGTAAACCCCCTAGCCCTCCAATTCCTGCTGCAAGGTCTCTAAGAAACTTCCTTCGCTCCATGCGTCCCTCAAGATTACGGGATCAGATCCCGGCAATTGTGGATTCTATGACTATTAGAGCTACGCATTAACCGATCGAGCGTATTATTTGGTAAGGCAAGAACCGGGAAAGCAGAGGCAGAAGGTAAACAGAATGCCAGCCTGGATGGGTCCCGCGTCAGAAGGAACCCTTCATCTCCGCATTCACGGACCTCGACCTAGCCCAAGTCAGGAAGGTCATATACGCCTAACTGCAGCGGGTATCTCCCATATTGGCGGACCAGGTTGACCACGTAATCGTAGTTCTGGCCGGAAACGTTCGCGGGGATAGAATGGTCCGATTGAAAAATATAACCACCGCCTTTCGCTGCGTTCAGCTTGGTCACGGCGATGCGCTTCAGCTCTTCCCGAGTCTCATTGGCCCAGGCGATGACATCCATGTTGCCGCAAAATCCCAGCCGCTGTCCGTACTTCCGCCGCAAGTCCACTACGTCAAGGCCGGCCTTCACCTCCAGCGGATTGTAGGCGTCAATCCCAGCTTCAATGTAGTCTTCCAGGATCGAGCGCACGTCACCGTCCCCATGGTAAATAACCGGCAATCCGCGGCTGTGGCACTCATCCACGATGGCCTTAACGCCCGGCTTAAAGTACTTTCGCCAATAGGCGGGGGAGAAAAGGAGTCCTCCCTTGTAGGCCACGTCTCCCCAGATGACCATGCCGGCTAACATCCCATCGGCAGCCTTAATCTGGGCCTTGGTAGTCTCTACGGCATACTCATTGATACGCTCCACGAATCGGCCAACCTCATCTGGATACAGCCCGATCCAGAGCAAGGCGCTTTCCTGACCAACAATCCGCCACAGAGTCTCGTGTCCCTCTGCCACGCTGCCGTAGACGGGAAAGTCCGCATACAACTCCTTGACCGTGTCGATCCAGGGGGGCAAATTCCGAACGAAGCCGTCGCCAACGCCGGCCGTCTGATTATCACCTCCTTGGAAGTAGCGCCTTTCGTCCCAGGGGTCGTCGAACTCGAATGCTTCCATTTTTTCGACCGTATCGGTGTCAAACTTCAAGTAGCGCGGCATGGGGTGATCGAAAATCTTTTGCACTACCGCTTCAAAGCCCGTGTGCACGACGATTTCTTCACTGGTTTCCTTCAGCACCTCGAACGGTTTGATATGCGGGTCGCGGTTCGGTCTGGTCACGACCCAATCCAGGTCATAGTAACGGTAGATATCAGTGTCCGGCGTCAGTCCCAATTCTTCCCGCCAACGCTTGAGGAAACTTCCCCAGAACCAGTCGCTAACAGGAATCCTATCGGGCTCCTGATGATGCAGCGCCTTGTTCATCCGGTCTAGCTTTGCAAAGCAGTTCGCAGTTCGAGTGAGGGCCATGAATATCCCCTTCAGAGACTTAAGGGGTAACATCCGTCTTCGCGAGCCGTTTTGTACATCTCCAGCACATTCTCAACCGGCACAAGCGATTGAATGTTGTGGACGGCATTGAAAACGAAACCTCCCCCGGGCGCAAAGGCTCGGATGCGCTCACGAACTTCTTTCCGGACATCTTCGCGGGTTCCGAACGGGAGGGTACGCTGGGTGTCCACGCCGCCACCCCAGAACGTGAGGCGGTCACCGAATTTCTGTTTCAGTTCAACCGGGTCCATGTTCGCCGCGGAACACTGGACCGGGTTGAGGATATCAAATCCCGCAGCTACAAAATCCTCCAGGAGGGCGCGCACGGAACCACACGAGTGGATGAAGGTTTTCCATGTCGTATGCTTGTGCACCCAATCGTTCAAGGTCTTGTGAAAGGGCAAGAATAAGTCCCGATAAATTCGCGGAGAGAAGAACGGACCGTTCTGGGCACCGAAATCCGTGCCCGTCATGTAAATCGCCGATGCCTGGTCGCCGATCGTTTGGTGAAGCTTCTCCAAGTTTGTCAAGTTGATGTTGGTCTGCTGTTCGAATATACGGGAGACGAATTCCCGCCTTGTGGTCAGACTGATGCACCATTCCTCGATATCGCGGATTCCCTTGGGATGCTTGAGTGTCGGCCCTGGAATTCGAGCAACACTCCCTATCCCCATGACGCCGACGTTGAGGATAATCGCTTTGTCAGTCTTCGTATAAAGCTCCTTGAATTCACGTCCAACATGTTCCAGTTCAGAATCGGAGATTGGTTGGAACTCTTCCAGGTTATCTTCGACCCGCAAGTTGTTCTCGTCGAAGGGGGGCTGCCGAACGATGACGTCAAAGTAGAATCCCCCACGCGGCATCCGGCCGCTGGCTGGTGCTGAACGATCGCCCTGTGGGTACATCAGAAGGTCCCCGTTTGGCTCCGGAAAGGTGTTGAAACCCGCAGGCACTAGGGTTGGAGTTCCATCGAAGGTTTGCCATTCTTTCCAGCCTTCCAGCTTGAACCCGAAGGGAGTTCCTGTGCCCATGACCCCGACGACATCGACCCCCAGTGCCTCGATAAGATCCGGCTTGATTTCTCCCAGCATTTGATACGGCTCGATCACCCTCACAGGGGTCCCGGGTCTGTCCAGCCCCAACGCCTGCCGGAACTTGTACACTGTACTCACATGCATCCCCGTCACCGTCGTGCCGCCCAGGTCCAACGGGATCCGGTCGGCTTCCTTGTGCTGGAGTGCAAGGTCTACTCGCTCGCGTGAGGTGATCATAAATGGGTCTACCTTTGCTGAAGACTCAGCTCGAGATGAATCCCGCGTCTAACCAGTCTCCGTGCCCGTGCGGGTCCGTGATTCGGCTCTCCACGTCCTTCACCTTCAATGTGATTTGTTGAGCTCCTTGAGGAATTTCCACGTCAATCCCCCAGCCCAACACCCCGTTGAAGAGGGGTGGAGTTTCCGTCATGGTCTTGCCGTCGATGATCACCTCAAAAATAATCTGGCAAATGCGGTAGGACGTCGGCCCGTGGATGGGCCGCGACCATTGAGGCCACTGAGCGAGGCCGTCCGGGTTATCCCATCGCATGCATTCATCATCAACCCCTACCGTTGCGACGAAGCGCTTGTATTTGGGCTCGAGCGGGAATACCAGCTCACTGGGCGCCTGCACGCCAATCCCCCTGCAAAACTTCCGATCGCGGTTGGTCAGGACGTGGCCTTCCACAGAGCGATTGAAACGCGCAGCTTTTTTCACAGCGTAGCTGTTCGGCTTGATTTCCCCCACGAGTTCGTGGAGCGGTTGCAGGTCGGAAATGAACACTTGGGGAGGATCCGGCCAAGGGGGATACTTCCAATATTTGGCTTCGCTGACGCGCGTTACGGGTCTTTCTCCTTTAAATCCGGCCACTTTCAGTAAAGTCGTGTTCTCGATTTTTATCGGCGCTCGGTAGAGTGGAGACGCAGCGGTAGGATCACCGCCGTCCAGCGTGTAACGCAGTTCGGCTCCCGGCACGTGCCTGCAGGTTAGCTCCACCTGGACGGGTATGGGGTAGGCTTCCCCTCCGAATAGTCGGCCCCAAGGCGCGAGATGCACGTAATCCAGGACCGGTTCCCCATCCCACACCCCTGCCTTTCGAAGTGTTTGTTCCATGTTGATCGAGGGGGCCAGATCGCGCTCGACCAACTCAATCACTTCGATTGTCCCACGGGTGGGATTGAATCCTTCTTCAAGATATCCGGTTATTGCTTCCGTCATGTCGCGGGCGAAACTGCAATGGAAACCGAACTGCCGCATGTACTTCATTCCCGTCGGCTTGCCCCACATGCACATGTTCGTGGCGAAGCCGGTGTAAATGATCTGCGTGATGCGCCGCTCCTTAAGAATGTTGAAGGCTTCCTGCTGGGTTAGAGCAATGAAATCGTCCGTCGTCATCTTCAAGTCGGGATGTTGATTATTGACGTTGTTGTTGTAGAAACACGCCTCCCCAAGGCCGCATTCGCACATTCCATAGCGGATAGCACCGGGATAAGGATCGGGCAAGTTCATCAAGGCCGGCAAAGGATGGTTGGGGAGGGCCAGGGTGGCTTTGCGCTGAGGTGATTCGTTCAGATCCCGCATCGCATTCGTGGGGCTGAATATCAGCGTCATGCCCAGCTTGCGGGCCCGTTCAAAGGAGTGGTTAAACCGCGGTATCAATGACCCCGCGCGGCTCCGCCAGGTTCTGCACCAATGGAAATGCCAACAGTCCACGGCAATGATCGCGATTTTCCTGGGATCGACATGTTCCGTAGTGGTGCGAACGAGTCCCTGTTTGTCACGTGTCTGAAGCATCAGTTCGATTGCGCCGGTCCCGGCAGCCACACCCGTGGCGCTCGAAGCGAGCACTTTTCCTAACATTCCCGCACTGACTCCGTAGCCCAATAACTCGCGTCTCGTTAGCATGTTCCCTTCCCTCCTTCGCCCCGACTCTCCAATCTCACATCTTTTGGAAGAACTCGTAGAGTTGGGCGTCCCATTGCTCTAAAAGCAGCGCGCTTGTTACTACGGGGATTAACGCCAGCGGGACTTTGCGGATCCCGGGCGTTACCCGGTTGATCCTGGTGAAGCTCCTTTCGGCGACATCAGGTGTTGCCGAAGAAACTCAAATGTTCCCACGCCGTGAATGGTGTGCGGCCCGTTGAAAAACTCGATGGTTGTATTGTTGGGAATGCCCATCTTATCGTAGAAGCGGCGGACTTTGGCGTATTCAAGGGAAATCCATTCATCCATACCTACACCATCGTCGTGGCCCCGCTCGACCATAAAAGGACGTGGCGCCATGAGATTCGCCAGTTCTGCGTAGTTCACAACGTTGGCAAAGTTGAACTCATACATGTCGTATTCGCCCCACAGCAGATAACTGTAACTGGTCAGGACGTTGGTCGTCTTCCATACCCATTCATTAAAGTCCCCCGAACAGATTGACAGGGCGTAGCGGTCCAAGAACGGTGGGACACGAACCGCCGTCTTTCCGCCGTAGGAAAGCCCATAGAATCCTATGCGCTCAGGGTCAACAAAGCTTTGCGCCGCGAGCCAATTCAGAGTTTGTTCGTGTTGGCCAATGATGAAGGAATACAGGGCCAGCTTGAGGGGATGACCCATGCGCTGGATGATACGGAAGCGATCCTCCCCAATGTAGGGGTTTTGGGGGGAGTAGGTGACAAACCCTTCGTCCGCCAGGCTCGCACCAAAATGATGATAAAAATGCGAGTCAACTTTGGGGTCCGCCACGTCCTGAGGACGCCCCTCTAACCCATGCTGACAAACCACCACCGGCCGACGCTCACCGGGCTTGAGGTCTTTCGGGATCAGCAGGATTCCATAGGCAAAAACATCCGGCCACACATCCAATACCACTTCGTAGCCTTTGAACTTCGGCGCATCATAGATCAAGCGAGTACGCGGATCGGCAGGAAGACTCGGCGAGGGGAGACGGCCAATGACCTCCTCCCATATGTAATCCCGATAGAATTTCGTAGTTTCTTTCCACCGCTCCGGTGATGAACTGTCTGCCTTCGCCCAGAATTCTTTGCGCCTGTCAGGCGACTTCCGAATCAAGGCTTGGGTGAAGCCGACCAGTTGGTCGAACTGGGAGTGCAGTCGCGGCTCAGGATCATAGTGAGGGCGAGCATCGCGGGGGATGTTCCCCGAGGCCCACAGGCGAGTCCGAATGCCTAGCGCGCTTAGAAAGGATTTTAGAACCTCTTCCGAACCAGGTTGGCCGTTCCCTCCCCCACTCACTACCAGTTGAAGTTTTCCGTCGACCTTTAACCCGGAGAAGAAAGGACGTGCCCGCTCTACCTCCTGTTGCACCGAATTGAGGGGAGGAGAAACCAACTTGCCGTTTGGACACGCCCCTTCCTTGTGTACCTCCGTGACCGGCGGCAGCCCCGCCACTTCCGGCTCCTGGCTCGCCTCAATGATGAGGGCGCGAGGAGCAATCAGGCTCGTCAATTCCGCATCACCGAACTCCCGGACCAGGCCCCACACGTCCCGATAGATGGGCTCCTTCCATAGGTCATCGCGCTTTTGGAAATAGCCGCTCACCACCGTGACATCAATTCTGGCATCGAGGGCACCCGAGTATAGGGCCAGCAACCCGCCCTCTCCATAGCCCATTACTCCGATTCGAACTGGCTGTGTGTTGTTCTCGCTTGCGAACCAATCAATCGCCGCAAGAACCTTTTGCACCTCGAACCCAATAATGTGCCGGCCCACCTCGTAGGCCATCCTGTAAATCCATTCTCGATGGGGCTCGTTCGTCATCGAGATTCCCGGAATGCCGGAGAAGGTGTCCGCGCGATTGATAAGGAGAGGAATCATCACCTGGCAGCCGTTTTCCGCGAGGCGCCGGGCGAACTGCGCCTCCGGCGGAACTCCCGGCGACAGGCCGACCAGCATCTCAGGAGTCCAATCGGCGTCTGGAATCGCCACGACGCGTCCCACTGGCTTCCCTTCTGGCTGCAACAGCAATCCTTCGGCATCCAGTCCGTCAAAGTCGGCAACAACCGAACGAAAGACCGGCCAACTGACCGCATACACCTTGTAGCCGGACCCTTGGGAGACCTGGGCGGAGGTCACCAGAGTTCCCAAGAGTTCGGGCGCCTGGACTCCAATCCGTGGGTCGACAACGCCGATGATCTCGCGAAAGTGTTCGCGGTTGTGGGCGACGGAACGATCGTAGTCCTCGGCTGATTGAAAATTTCGCTGCCACAACTGCCCTCGGTTTTGTACTGCCTCTTGAGTCCGGCGCAGCAGAAATCGATGAATTCCGTCCACCATCTGTGCCGCCAAATCCCCTTGCAGGGTCAAAGGCGCGGTACCCGGCAACACCGGTTCTGAAATGGTCTGCGAGGTGGGATCCGAACCTCCCCCGTCTCTTCCCTGCCCTTCTTTTGCTGTCGATTTGAGAAATCGAGTGGGAAAACCCAACGCCACCGTTGCCATACTCGAATCACTTAGGAATGCTCGCCGGTTCACCCAACGCCACCGTTGCCATACTCGAATCACTTAGGAATGCTCGCCGGTTCATTTTTCCTCCACCTGTTTCCTAGTTATCGAGTTTCGGAGACCTCGAGCTGACTCCCGCACGGTATCTGCTGACGTCGGGGTCGGGGCCTCGTTCACAAAACCCTGATTTTGATCTGTGATGTCAGATCAACTGCGCTTGCCTCATCCAGCCCTTCAATGTATTGAGATCCTTACGGACCGTGGCCAGAATCTGTGCTTTGTCCATCGTGAGAGTTCGAGCGCCGTTTTCGACCCCTCCCAGGGGATACTCGGTGTGCAACTGCACAGGCCCGGAGAATTTGGCCTCCTTGAGCATGGCGAAATACGCCGGGAAGTTCACCATACCCTCCCCCAAGGGACACCAGAGGGGTTCCCAATCCCCCTTGGCATTTTTGCCCCATTTGAAATCCTTGATCGCCACTCCCCGCATAAACGGCGCCATCAAGCGCGTGCTGTTGACCCATCCATTCAATCCCCCCTCCACGGTGGCATGGCCGATGTCGAAATTTGAGCTCACCCATCGCGGGTCGAAGTCCTTGATAAGCAACCAAAGATCCCACACGGACGCGCCGACCATGTCGCCCGAATGGTTGTGATACATCGCGCAAACTTTATACCTCTCGTTCAAGGCCGCCAATCTGGCGACCCGCTTCTTCAATTGGGCCAGCCGATCGGGAACGTTGATCAGCAGGCCAGAAGGCCTTTCGATCGTCGCCGAGAAGTTCGATAGATCGGGCACTTTCTTATCATCGGACCAGGAAAACCAGCCCCAGCGGTAACGCGATATTCCCACTTCAGCCGCGGTACGAATGATGGCCTCGGCATCCGGAGAATTAACGTCCACGATTCCGGCCGTAATCATCGGAATTTCCAGGCCTGCCTCGCGGACAATCTTCGCCACTTTGGGCAGGTCTTCCCGTACACGCGCCGGCTCCACGTGTCCGCCATCACGTACCGTCACATCCAGCCCGTCAAACCCCAGTTCCTTGGTAGTTTCCGCCATATGTTCCCAGTCGAGCCAGAGCAAGTGCTTGGAAAAATAGACGATCGGCAGTCGACGAGCTGATTCGCTACCTCCTTCCGCGTTCGACCAGAGACTCGAAATTCCGGCCATTGCTCCCGCTCCTGCGACCCCGGTCAGAAACTCTCGTCGAGACGGACTACTGCCAGTGTCAATCATGATTAAACCTCATATCATCTCTGGAGTTATGACTACCAAAAAGAATTACGCCAGGCGGTCGGTCATGACACTCCTCTTCCGCGTGACCAGCTAGACGTTTTCGGGCATTACCCAGGGCTTCCGATATGTCCGCCTCAGGTATTGATTTGCCTCGCGGTCATCTCCGAAGGTCTCTCTGGCGCTGTCGAATACCAGCTTTCGATCTCCCACTCGATAGGAGATATTTGCCATGTGACACAGGGCCGCGGAAATATGGCCCTCCTCCGCGTCGGCATTGGGCCGCTTGCGGCTGTGGATACAACTGATGAAGTTACCCAAGTGGGCCGCCTGCATTGCCGAGAAGGTCTGCTTGTCGCTCGCAATCTTGTGCCCCTCGCGGTCGAAGTGCTGCCATCCGCCTCCGTGGCGGCCCAGAATTAGCATTCCCTCGCTGCCATGGATTTCAATTCGAGTCCCTATAAAGGGATACCAATCGGGAAACTGCGTCGTACTTTCTCTCACCTCAGTGGGGATCTTGATCATATACGGCGTCCACCACGTCTCCTCGAATACCAGACGCAGCCCGTCGTATTCATAAGTGACAATGGAGGTGTCGGGGGTCTCCGCGATGTCCTTCAAGCAGAGTTTCCCACCCGCATGATGAACGGACTTCGGAAAAGATACGCCGATGACCCAGCGGGCCAGATCCAATTGATGAACCCCGTCGTCCGTGATGATGCCTCCGTTGAAGTCCCAGAAAACTCTCCGGAAATACATGGGGTTGTAAGTGCGCAGCGGCCCCGGGCCCAGCCACATGTCCCAATCAAACCCTTCCGGCGGCGCGCTGTCCGGCGTTTTCTCAACAGGCGCGCGATTCAGCATGTTGTGAACACGAACCAGATGGACACTGCCCAGCTTGCCGGATTGGATCAGTTCCCGCGCGGTCTCACCATACGAACCGCTGCGGTTTTGCATGCCGACTTGCACCACGCGGTTGTACTTGCGCGCCGCCTGGACCATCTTCCGGCCTTCCCAAATGTCATGCGAAACTGGCTTTTCCACGTAGATATCCTTGCCCGCCTGGCAGGCCAGTACCGTGGCGAGGGAATGCCAGTGGTCGGGCGTGGCGCAGATCATGGCGTCCACGCTCTTGTCTTCCAAGATCCGCCGGAAATCTCCAACCGCCTTCGGCGTTTTTCCTTTCTTGTTCTCCACAACCTTCGTGGCTTCGGGAAGCCTCTTCGCATTTACGTCACAGACCTAGGCAATTTCAACGTCCGACCTCTCGGCAAAAAACGAAGTCAACTGAGTCCCTCGTCCCCCCACTCCCATAACTCCGACAACTACCTTGTCACTCGGCGCCACCGCCTTCGCTGCCGTGCGCCCGCCACTTACCCACAATGCCGCACTGAATCCGCCCTTGACGCTCTGATCCAAAAATCGCCTCCTGCTCATTGCCATCTTGAACCTCCGGATGAGAGTCTGGACATTGCGGAGGCTATTGATACATCAGTGAGATGGGCGCGTCAACCGAAATCTCCTCGGTTGCGGCAAATTCCCCGTCGGCAGTGTTGGAACACTCTTTCCGGGGGCTCGAAAAGCTTTGGAGCCAGCCAGGAATCAATGACTGACAGGCAGATTCGACGGTGGGAAGAGGCCCCTGCTGGGCTTTTCAAGATTCCCGACACAGGCTGTGCGACTAAATGTCGGGTGATTACGACGCGAAACTATGCGGTAAAGGGTATGATGCTTGGGTTGAAATGGCAATCCCAAATGACCATCACTGGATGGTGCGCCGGGAAGGCATCGGTTAAGGACATGGAACCCTTACCTCAACAGTGAGGCGAGATCCTCGCGGTCCACGTGGAGGACGCGGTTGGAATGCCGAGTTTCTAAACTTCAAACCAGCGCCGCGCCTCCCGCGCGATATCCGCTTCGAGAGGATCCATGCAGGTTTCTCGGCAGCGACGACCACCGGGAGCGGAGCGCATCGGCCCGCCCCAGGCCGCCGGAGACTGTTTCTTTGCCAAGTCGACGGTGACCAGAAACAAGCGGACCTCCTCCTCCCTTTGAAAACTGAGGATGGCACTTGGAGCGGCACAGGTTGGATCAGGCCTGTCTTCTCCCGCCTGATGCCCAGCCGAATCCCACACCCCGGCAGGGTTACTTAGACTACTAACGGCAATGAAGACGCAATTGTCGGCTGCCCGGGCATGCATCAGTTCCGCATAGTAACCGGCATTAGGGAAGAGGATCAGTTCCGCACCCTTGAGAGCCAGGATTTCGGCGGTCTTGGGGAACCAACTATCATAGCAGATCATGATCCCGACCTTGCCTAAGTCCGTTGGAAAGACCGGAAAGCCGCGTCCGGGCGCGGCTCCCATGTCGAGCTCGGGCTCGTAAACCATGTTTTTATCGTAAATCCCAATCAGCTTCCCTTCCCGGTCGAATAGCGGGGCAGTGTTGAAAACTAGATCACCACGCCAAACGTACGTGGTGCCACTCACATGCATTTTCCATTGGCAGGCTTTCTCCGCCATCAGCCTTCGAGACGGACCATCCTCAGTTTCGGCCTTCATTGGGTCCTCGATACCGTTGAACATCTCCGGCATCAGAGCCAGGTCCGCGCCTCTGCTCCCGGCAGCGTCCAGCCATCGCTCCCAGTACTTAAGATCGCCCGTTCCCCAACTGACCGCCAGCTTGACGGGCCGCGGCGCGATCGGCGCACACTCTTCAAGTGAAACCTGTTCCCACCACACTTTGCCCGTCGCGCTGTAGCGGAAATACAAGCGAACCTCACCATCCAGATCTTTGGGAGGGCCAGGGAAATGCCCTTCGCCAACGATCCATTCGCCTTCTTTCCGGTACTGGAAGATGCCGTTGTTGAAGTTCTCCGCGAATACGCCGTGCACGAGATTGCGGTTAATGTCGTCAAGCCCGGAAAATCGAAACCGTGCCCGCATGCGGTACGTCTTTCCGCCTGCCATCGAGACGGGATGCCGAAGATAGCCGTAACATTCCCGCCGACCATTGCTCTCGGCCATCAACTCGCGCTTTCCGTCTTGCCCTGCAACCAACTTGAAGGAGGGCTTGAGCGCCGGATTCCCCGCTACGACGGACCAATTCTCTGGTAATGGCCCGATGGTCCCTCGGCTGAAATCTCCGTTGGCAATCAGGTTTTTCGATGGCGAATCATCCTTCGAGGCCGCTCCGGGGCTCCCAGCCGGGCTAGGGAAGCCATGTAAATCCGACAGGCCGCGATAGAACCGAGCATTACTGAGACCCAGCGTGACGGGAACACCCGCGTACAAAAATTGTCGACGATTCACTCCAGCCATCGATGAACCTCCCGTGTATTTGTTTCTTTCCTTCCAGGCCCTGGCCTTCGATTCAACTACCTAAGTCCGTCTTCCGCCACCGCCCCATCAGCCGGCGGTTTCACGCAGGCATCCTTGCAGCCGACATTGCACCCAAGCGCAGAACAAATCTACCTCAGTTCTTCACCCAAGGGAATACGACCACCTCAACCAGCCCCCTAGACTTCCTTGACGATTCGACATTGCGCGGGATGTGCAAAGTCACACCAAACGCCATCGAGCGTACGCGGATCGGGCCGCCCTGCATGGACATAGAAGCGGTAGCGCGAGCGGTAAGGTTTTCCGACCTCGACACTAAAGGGGCCGAGCGCCGGCGGCGCAAAGCAGAAGTAGGGCTTTTCCGGATGGAGGCGGACCGGCTGCGGAAAACGGAAATTACCCGGATGGCTCAGGACGCTGATGCCGCTCAGCTTCCCGTCGACCCAGCCGTACAGATCAACCCAGCGCGGACGGGTTTGATTGCCGTCTTTCCTGGTCTTCCCCTCACTCGTCAGGTACTCGCTGTTTCTCACGTCGAACCAATTGCGGTGCCCACGGATGGCCAAGCCCCCATACGAATTCTCAAGAACCTGCACCGGGTTCTGAGTTGCACAGGATTGAGTCAGCTCCATATCGAAGACGAACGCGTCCGTCAGGTTGTAGACGAACAGTTTCCAGACCTCATGCAATGCGGTCTTTCGCCCGCCAAGAGCGTCGAACGCCACGTGCCGCAGCAGAAAAGTAAAGTGGGCGAACACCGCCCCTCCGCCGCTTTCTTCGAACCTTTCGTGCTCGACCGTCCCCTTCCTTTCGGAGAGTTCCCAGCAGTTGAACTCATGGCCTTCAAAAGTAGCCTTCGACCATGCAAACCAAACGGAGTGCTGGTGCAGGTGATCCGGAGGAAAGTCGTCCGTGACGGCTTGGCCGAAGGGATTAAACAGCGGGAAAATATAGCCGCTACGTTCAAACACAGAGTGCTGCGGGTCGGGCGCGGGAACGATCGCGTAATTGTACCGCAACGCCGGACGCCCTGCGACGCTGACGCCCAAGGTTCTGCCATCGTCACTGGTCACCGCGGGCAGGGGCGAGGGTGGTGCGACCGCGGGCGCGAGAGCATAACGGCGAGTCTGACCGACCTTCAGAACATCGCGAATAAGCCAAACGAGGCGAGGGGAAGAGCCTGAATCAATCTGCGCATCAAGCGACTCACCCGTGTCAGTTCGCTTCAGGGTAAAGCGCTGTTCCTCAAGCCACGATTCCGGCAGTGGGAAGAAAACGGGTGAATCCTGCCGGTCATATTCCCCCGCCTCCACTTCGATGATCAGGGAACGACCCTTCTCCGCTACGCTGCGGGACGATTCCTGCCCGCGTGTAGCGGCCGTCGGGATAGAGGCGAGTGTTCGTGCTCCCGCCAAAGCACCTATGGCCGTCGTCGAACTCTTCAGGAACTCCCGACGAGAAGTGCGGAACGTTGTCTCATCGCGACGGTTGGTCATGTCACTTGCCTTGGGCCAACGCGCCTTCGGCCGTTATTTCACTAACAGCGCGGACGTTTTCGGTGATCTGGTCGGAAAACTTTGGAACCATTCCGACGATGGTTGCGTCGGTCGGTTTGATGTTCTTGAACGCATATTGGAACGCGCCGCGGACTTCTTCCGGCGACTGGCACTTTCTTCCCGCCGCCAGAATCTTAAACGCCAGGCAAGTGCGGCCGGTTTGGCGAATCACCTTGATCATGCGTTCAGGGTCGGATGCCAGGTAGGCCTCACCGACAGTCTCCACCCCGATTTCTTTTACGAAATCCTGGGGTGATCGGCTGACGCGATAGAAGCAGGCCATGTAGAAATCCACCGCCCAATTCTTGCTTTCAAGGTATTCGATCACGGCCGGAATGTGGGTGGAAATGCCCGCGGGGCACCCCAAGTCATGCACATAGTCGATGAAGCGCTTGACCGGATCCAAGGTGCCGGCGGCCCAGCGCTGGTCGGTGAGCATACCGTGATACGCAATCCCCACGGGATTTAGCTTCCTGGCGTGCCACGCGCACTTCTTGGTAGCCTCAATTTCGTCCAAGGAACCGTTTTCATTTCCGCTTCCACGCCACGGATCGGCGAGGCAAATCCAGTTCATCTTGCAGCCGGCCTCGCGAATCAACGGGATCTGGCGTTGCGGGGAGGCTCGGTAGTTGCTCTGCCAGGTATTGATGCCTGCCTTCTCGCAGGCGAGCATGTACTTCACAACCTGCTGATCAGAGAAGTAATCCAGCATGAACTGGTTCAGGAGCGGAGTCGCATGCGAATAACCAAATTGCGGATTGAACCCTGAAATAAGCCGCGTCACCCGGTACGGTCCAATCGGTACAGTAGGCAAAGCCTGCGCCGATTGGGCTGTCAAGAGTGGTATGCCGCCCAGGCCCGCAGCCCCACACACTGCGACCTTTAAGAAATCTCTTCGCGAGGGATGAGCGAACGCACGGGTAGCGTGTTCATTCGAATTAAGGACGCGCCGTTTCATGAATGTCACCTTAGGCGAGGGAGGGTCAGAACGGTGCAAGCCATCTCCTACACCTTTTGGTTATCCTTGTCAATAATTCCAACGACCTCAGTTTTGCCCCGCAAAACACCGGTTCAGAAAATCCGTTTCCACCACCCCGAGAAGTGATGTAGACTCTGGCGCTTCTTGTAGGTCAAAGGCCCGGCGAGTTCAGAAGCTGCCGGGTAAGAGGAGACACGATGGATAAAGTCCTCCGCCGGCACGAAAACCATAACCGGCCCCTCGTCGGACCCGAGCCGAATGTGCTTGGCCTGGTTTACTTCAACCTGGTGCGACTGGGGCGCCATGAGGAGTTTGTGCAGGCGGTTCCGGGCTTTGAAACGGTTTTCGTCGTGATGAGCGGCAATTGCAGCATTGAAGTTGATGGCGAACTTTTTTCCGACGTGGGCCAACGCCAGGATATCTGGTCGGGAAACGCTGACTCCGTTTACGCGCCGAGCGGAGCGCGCGTGCGGGTGGTCTCGAACACGGACGGCACGGAAATCGCCGTCGGAGGCGGAAAGTGCGAAACGCGGTTCAAGGCATTTCGGGTTCCCCCGGCAGAGGTGGAGATGGTCGATGTGGGCTCTCCGGAGACGCACTCCCATCGACGGATTTTTCACATCTTGGGCCACAACGCCGCGGGCCGGGCGGGGAATCTGCTGGTGAGCGAACTTTACGGTGACGGGGGTTGCTGGGCCGGCTATCCGCCCCACAAACACGACACTGAAAATCCTCCGGAAGAGACCCAGTTCGAGGAGCTTTACCATTACCGCTTCCGCCCCGAGAATGGTTTTGGAGCCCTGCTCCGGTTCTATGAGGACGGAACTTCCGAATGTTATGTAACTCGCTGCGGCGATACGTTTCTGATCGATAAAGGACTCCATCCCCTCGTCACTTCTCCAGGGCACGAAGAATATATCTTCACTATCCTGGTGGGAAAGCATCACCGGTCGCTGATTCAGAACTTCCAAGAAGAGTATCGTCATTTGATCAGTTCTATTCCCGGAATCAACGCCATGCGAGATAGTTGGAAGTGAGCAACGGCAGGATTCTCACGACGGAAACTTAGCAATGTTTACAGAATATAGGGACATTCTCTGCGGCAGCGCGGGTCGGGGGTGACACCTGGGCACCCGACCGGCGTCTTTCACCTCTCATAGAGAGGCGCCATGGATAACGAAAAGCCACGATCTTCTGCAATCCCTATGAAGCGCCAACCCGAGTTGACTTTTGTCTCTTGACCCTCAGTCGGAAGAGGACTACCCTCCCGCCGTCTTGCACAACTGCGAACGCTTTCGCCAAGTATCGCGACGATGGACCAGGCTCAGAAGTTCGGTGCACCCGCACATTGACCTCGGGAGCACGAATGGAGTCGCGGACTTGTGGCTCAGGAGGGACCAATGTTGAACCGACCAGATGGAGAAGAGTATCAAGCGAGTGCAGCAGCCTCGGACAGGGCTCGCGAATCAGCGGCATCCCGTCCTAGCGCCGGAGCAGGCATGATCGAGTTGACCCTGCAAACGCGTGATCAACAGGGGAATATCCACACAACCTCCGAGCAGGTTGATCCCAGGAAAGTTGGAGTCATCGCCGTGGATTGCTGGCACTACCATTGGTGCCGAACCTGGCGAAATCGCGCGGCGTCGCTGATCCCGCGGTTCAACTATTGCTTCGACGCCGCTCGCAAGCTGGGCATGACTTTGGTATTCAGCCCCACGAATGCCACACGAGACCTGCACGATGCGCCCCAGCGCAAAGCGACCTTGGCTCTGCCCAACCATTCCCTGCCCTCCTTGCAGAACTTTCAAGCGGCGGCGCTCGGCGCGGGGGCGGGCGGTTGGCCCGATCCAGTGGGCGGTGCTCTCCGGTGGGGTATGTGCGAATGTGGTTTGGGGGAAGCGTGTTTTTACCATAACAACACCAACGCCCAGCATCCCGACTTAAAGATGACGACGGATGATTACATCGCTTTGACCCAACAGGAAGCCTACAACATCTTCAAGGAACGGGGCATTACCCACATCCTTTATACCGGGTTTGCCACCAACATGTGCATGTGGGCCAAGCCGACCGGTATGAAGTATATGAAGCAGTTCGACTTCCGCTGCTTTTTTGCGCGTGACCTCACGGAAGCGATCACAGGTTATCTTGAAGAGAGCTTCACCCCTACCCAAGGGACAAACGAGATTATCCAACTGATCGAGGCCCACCTCGCTCCTTCGATCGATATGGAGCAAACGATGCGTCAGGCAGGCGTGTGGGAAGGGGACCCGGTTCTGGATTACGTGCATCTCGCGCCCTGGGGAAGACTCTTTGGCGCGCCACCGTTTCCTTTGCCGGTCCAGGTGGAGTTTACGTGCCGGCACGTGCCGGAAGCCGAACTACGATACACGCTGGACGGCAGTGATCCCATCGCCGCCTCTCCGTTGTACCAGCGTCCCGTCAAAATCGACAAGACGACGCTATTAAAGGCAGCCGGATTTAAGGGCGAAACGCGCGTAACGCGGATTAGCGAAGCCCGGTACTGGAAATATCCCATCGTGCCGGATCCCCCCACCGTTTATGTTTCTGAACTTACTTCGCTTTGCGAAAAGGTAGGCGAAGTCGGGCCGAATAGCTATGCCGTAAAGAAGGCTGCGCGCTTCAACCGATCCGTGGATGGTCGCGTGCTCACCAACCGCGGGCGGAAGTTTGGCCATGGAATCGGCGTGCAGGCGCCGAGCGAACTGGTCTTCCCGCTTGAGCCGTCCTATAAGCGCTTCGTCGCCAACGTTGGCGTGGATGACGAATGCATGGAATGGGATAACCCGGATGGCCTGCCGCAGTGGCCTCAATGGTCGCGGCCCATTCACGGGCCGACGTCTTACCGCATTTGCCAAATCCTCTTCGAAGTGATCATCGACGGCAAGACCGTGACGGAAACCCCGCCGCTTGTCAATGGGGAATTGGCATGGGGAATCGATGTGGAAATTCCTCAAGGCGCTCAACAGATCACGTTACGGGTGAACGACGCGGAAAGCCGCTTTACGGATCCGCACGGGCACGGAGACTGGTTAGACGCGGGGTTCGTCACTAGCTGAGTATTGATCACGCACAAATCTGCCCTGGCGACTCAAACATGGCGACGATGTTTTCCGGCGGCACGTTGGCCAGGATGTTATGGACCTGTTGGAACACGAAACCCCCGCCCGGCGATAGGATCCGTAGGCGCTCGTGGACGTGTCTTTTCACCGCTTGGGCCGTTTCAAAGGAAAGAGTGGTCTGGGTGTCACAGCCTCCTCCCCAAAACACCAGGTCGCGTCCATATTCCGCTTTCAACTCGGCGGAGTCCATCCCCTGGCAGGAGGTTTGCACCGGATTCACCGCATCCACACCCGCTTCGAGCAGATCTGGAATCAATTCGCGGATTCCTCCACAGGTGTGCAGCATGACCTTGACGTTGGCCAGTCGTTTGGCACGCCTCCACATGAGGGAGTGGCGAGGTTTGAAGAATTCCCGATACATCCTGCGCGACATGAACGGCCCGGTTTGCATCCCTAGGTCATCGCTGAAAACGATGATGTCGATCGACTGGCCCACCGCTCCCAGAAAGCGCTCCAAATTTGACAGGTGGAGTTCCGTCAAGCGGTCAAGAAAGTCGTGAGCCCTGGCAGGTTCGGCCGCCAGAAGCATCAGGAAGATGTCGTTGCGGAAAAGGATCTGGCCAGTCTGAAAAAGACTCCCGCCGAACTGGCCAATGATGGCGCGATCCGTGCTGGCACGCAGCGAGCGGGCGCCCTCTGCGAGCCGACGCAAGCCCTCGTGCCCCGCCGCAAGCGGTCCTGGCGGGTTGGGGAAAGCTGCCCACATGCTCTCATCGAATGCCTCAGCAATCGTGGTGGGCCCGTCCGCTTCCGCAAATGGGAAATAGCATTGCTCAAAATACACCGCCCCGTCGGGCATTCGCGCCAGCACCTTCCCCGTGCGGGAGCGCAAGATCCAGCCGTCCTGGGCACGCTCCGGCAGAGCCCATACCGGCATTTGGCAAGGAGTGCCGTCGGGCAAAACCCAGTCAGCCCAATACTCGTCCTCGAACGCGAACGCCCGGCCGAGCTCAATCGTGTCCACGCCGAACAAGTCGAGCACTTCCGGATCAACAATCGCGAGTTGCTGCACGGAGTCATAAACGCGTGGCGGCTCGAACGCCAGCCCCAGATGCTTGCGAAGCTTGACATACGCGAGAGCAGCCATCCCGGAGGATCGATGCCCGGAAAGATCGACGGGAACACGATCGGGCTCACGATGCCGAAACGCTGTCAAAACTCGCTCGCGTGAGGTTATCCCTTTGCTTACAGTTTTCGAATCTGGTGTAGGGACTTTGGGTATCTCCATGGTCATAAGGTACCCTCGGCGGTGATGCCAGCGTATAACAGCTAGCGGGCGGCGTGTCCCAGAATAACAATGGCAATTACCAGGGTGACGACCCCTGCCAGCATCCCCCGCCGCGCTCTCAAGGGCGCACTGCGCCATTCCCCAGTAAGTACGCCGCAGAAATTCGCGATGAGCAAGCCGGTCGCCAGACTTACCGGCCACCCGATAGCCGGACCTAGCTTGCCAAGCTTAGAGTCTGTCAACAAATAAGTGTGTCAACTTTGGTTTCGCCGGGAGAGAATGCTGTAATTCCATTCCCCATGAAATTCATCCCGCTCAAGGCGGATTTGAGCCATCTGTTTGTCGGAAACTTTGATCCCTGCCGGGTACTGATTGGTGTCCAGTTGGCTCTTCACCCGCAGGCCAGCTTGCGTC
>JAIQGA010000438.1 GCA_020072925.1 Terriglobia bacterium
ATAACCCGTGTCCGGAAACTCTTCTTCCCAGCGCTGCCATTCGATGTTCATGCGGAAGAGCTCGCCAGCCCAGCCGCCGTGGCCGCGATAGAGTTGGCCATTGGCAAAAATCCCGGAGCCGATGCCGGTGCCGAGGGCGATGAATACGAAGTTGTTCACGCCGCTCGCGACGCCCCGCCAGTGCTCGCCGATGGCCGCCATATTGGCGTCGTTCTCCATAAAGACCGGCGCGCGAAATTCCTTCTCCAGTTCCTTTCCCAAGTGGATATTGGTCCAGCCGGGGACGTTGTTGGCCCAAGACACCACGCCGTGTTCGGCGTCCACAGGGCTGGGCACGCTGAGCGCGATGGCTCGAAGCCGCCCGTGTTGGCGCCGAGCAGTCAAGCTGCGGACGCCTTCTTTGATCTGGGCGATCAATTTCGCCGGACCGTCTTCGGGGCGAATCTTGAGGAGCGACTCATCCTGGATGTCACCGCGAAAATCGGCGAGGGCGAAATGCAGATGGCTGGCTCCAAAATCGATGCCCACGACGTGGCCGAAATCGCGCCTCACAGCTACCTTGGCGTGAGCGTCGCCGAATACCAGCAGGCCCTTTTTGACGAGGGGGTGAAGCTTACCTGTCAACGATGGAGATTTCAGGCCGGTCTCTCGGACCAGTGATTTGATGGACACCTCGCCACGTTCCGCGATCTCCAGGAAGAGCTGCTGAAGTGGAAAGGCAGGTTCATGCGTCATGGGGACTCCGCCGGGCGCGGTTAAGAATAGCAGGGAAAGCAAAGCAGGGTTTGGGGAAATGAGACCAAGGGGTGGCGGATGGGGACCTCAAAAGCCTGCTTTGCCGCCAACATTGACCCTCGACCGACAACTACCGCATCAAAGACCTGCGGCATGGATCGTCCCTGAGCTCGCGGTTGGAAGTTCCCAAACCCCACAATTCGGAAAGAAAAGTGTAATGCGGAATCACGGCGGAGCAACGATAAAAAACCGGAAAATGGAAATTAGAAACTCGAAACGAAAAGAATCTCTTGAAGGCTCTATCGCCCGATCACATTATCGCCCGATGTTTTTTCAGTTCAATGAACAAATGGAAGAATGAATCAATGAGTCAATTTGTTCAACATGAGGTCGGAGTAGGATTGGGGGACGATGTCGCCGTCGGTGATGCGGAAGAGTTTCTGGAATTTGCGCGCCTGGGCGTGAATCTTCTTGAGGTCGCCGCGCCGCGTGATGGCCTCGACTTCAATGAACCGTCCCAGCCCGCGCACGCGGTCGAGGTGGATTTTCACATTGCCGACAAAATATATTTCCCGGCGCTTGTCTACGACCGCCAACACCGGCAAAGCGCCTTGGAGAATCGTGCGCACGGAATTGCGGCGCGGGAGGAGCATCAGGTCGATCGTCGCGCGCCGCGCGCGGGAGGCATTCGCGCGTTCGTAAAAGATCAGGGCGTTCTCCAGCCGCCCCTCGCGGACCTTCAACCGGCCCTGGGGCACGCGGAAATAGGTATCGACCTGCCGGTCCGTGCCCAGAAAACGCGCCCGCAGGTTCTTGAGCGTGGCGCGAATATGCTTCTCATCTTTCAAGCGCGCTTTGAACTCGAAATTGACGTGTTTCACGCGAGTTCGTCCCGCAAGCAGCGTTGGCTACGCCGCAACCGCTCCTGGCAGAAAGTCTTGCGCTTCCGCTCCCGTTACGAGGAAAGAAGTTCGAGGTGCTGCCACCTCACGGATGGTCAAGCAGGATACAATAATTCCCAACTGAATGCCCGAGGAATTTCGAATTCGAGGTTAGAATGTGATTCGCCATGAGGCCGAAACTTCAGCCGCGCTGGGATCTGACTCCGAAGGAAGCCATGCGCCTGCAAGAAGAGTTGCGGGAGCGCGTGGAAATGCGCGACCGTTTCGGGCCGCTTCGCTATGTGGCCGGTGCCGACATGGCATTTGACCCGGAAACGAACGTCGCCTTCGCCGGAGTCATCGTCTATCGCTTCCCGGACATGCAGGAAGTGGAGCGCCAGATGGCGCGTCGTCGGCTGCGCTTCCCTTATGTGCCTGGGCTGTTATCGTTTCGGGAAAGCCCCGTGCTGCTCGCGGCCCTGGCAAGACTTAAGACCGATCCGGACTTGTTACTGATTGACGGTCACGGCTACGCGCACCCTCGGCGCTTCGGCATCGCGTGCCACCTGGGCGTGCTGCTGGACGCGCCCACCATCGGCTGTGCCAAGTCGCTGCTGGTAGGCGAACATGATGAACCGGGCAAGCGAGTCGGTTCGACCGCGCCCTTGCTGCTCGGCGGGGAACGCTTGGGCGTGGTGCTGCGCACGCGTCAGCGCGTGAAGCCGATCTACGTTACGGTGGGCCATCGCGTGTCGCTCGATTCGGCGGTCCGGCTGGTCCGCCAGTGCGTGGACGGCTTCCGGATCCCCAAACCCACGCGCGAAGCCGACCATTACGTGCGGGATCTCCGAAGGGCTTATCAGGCGGCGCGGACGGCACGTCAAAAGTGAAAGATCAAGATTGAAGGCGTGCGCCGGGAGTCTGAGCAAGAGTCTCGCTGACGTTCGACTTTGAACTTTCGACTTTCGACTCTCCCCCAATGTTATAATGCTGCCGGGAGTACATCATGGCGAAAGGTGCGGCGTCGAGGAAGGTGGCGGTGCGGGGGAAAGCCCAGTGGGTGTCGGCCTCGGAGATCGACCGCACGCTGGTTCGCCTG
>JAIQGA010000161.1:0-7500 GCA_020072925.1 Terriglobia bacterium
GCGCGTTGGTGCGGGTATAGAAATCGTGATTGTCGCGCGACTCGTTGATGCGCACTCCCCACAGAATAATGGAGGGATGGTTCCAGTCGCGGCGAGGGGGCATGTGGAGGGAGCTCTTGCCGTCCATAGTGCAGTCAGAATTGAGTTCACCGGCCGCTCTGCAGATGCTCCCCGCCTGAGATCGGACCAGGGCACTGCCCTCATTTCACGAATAAAGAATCAAGCCAGAGCGCAGCCTATGCAATAATCCGAAGCCTATGGACGAACTTCCATGTCGCAAGCCCGTGAACGTTCTTTTCGTGTGCGTGGGCAATTCCTGCCGCAGCCAGATGGCCGAAGCGTGGGCGCGGCACCTGGCGCCCGATAAGGTGCGCGCCTTCAGCGCGGGCTCCGCGCCATTCGGGAGGATTGTTCCCGAGACCTACATGGTCATGGCGGAGAAAGGCATCACGCTGGACGGGCAGACCTCCAAGGGACTGCGAGAAATTCCCGTAGCAGAGATGGACGTGGTTGTCTCCATGGGCTGCGAGGTGGCGTGCCCAGTGCCCGTCGGATTCAAAGGACGCATCATCGAGTGGGATATTCCCGATCCTTTTTCCGGCGACCTGGATTTTTGTCGCGAGGTGCGCGACCTGATCGAAAGCCAGGTGAAAGACCTGCTCAATTCGCTCGAAGAGCAACCCTCCGCGTCTTCGTGAGCCTTTCGCCGTCACCTTGAAGCGTTGTTGTCATCCTGAGCGGAGCGAAGGATCGCCGCAGTTTGCCGACGAAATACGGGGATTCTTCGCTGCGCTCAGAATGACAAAGCGGGTCGCCGCTGCGCCTCGGCAGCCCGCGCAGGTCTGACGCCGAGTCGTGTTATCATAGCGCTTGGTTTCAAGGGCAGAGCCGATACACATGAGTACATCGAATATGAGACCGACCCCGTTGAGGGTCACTCCCAAGGAGGGTACCGTGCGCGAGCATCCGGACAACTACGATGCCGATTTGTTGCTGCGCCTTTACGATTTGCGGCGGGAGGCGAAGCTGCGTCAGGCGCGCGAATGGTTCGTCAGAGAATTTCAGGCCGGCTCGCTCGAAGAGCATCGCGCCCAGAATCCGCCGGGCTCCGAGAGGGACGCGTTCTTCCGCATGGTGGTGGGCTATTGGGATATGGTCGGGTCCATCGTCAACCATGGGCTGATCAAAGAAGAGTTCTTCTTTGAAAATACGGGCGAGTTCTGGGTCGTCTGGGACAGAATCCGGAAGTGGGTGCCGGCCGCGCGCACAACGCTCAAGAATCCCATGATGTGGCACAACCTCGAGACGCTGGCGGGGAAATATGAAGCCTGGATGGAGAAACGCGCTCCCGAAGCGCTGGCGGCGCTGCGCGAGCGGCTCCAGAAATCAACGGCAAAGAAGGGCTCGTAGAAAATTCCTGGCGCGGGGCGGCCGGGCGTCCCGAGGTTTTCTTTCGCCGTAACAGCGGTTGACTTTCCCCGATTTGCGTCGTATACGTCTTCTTCGGGCTATAGGGCTTCGTTAACAACTGCAGTCAGTCTTGATTCCTGCGCTTCAGGCTCTCCGCCGAGTGAGAGCGGGCGGACATTGTGTAGAATTTCCGGAAAGGGGCATCCCGTGAGAATCCGCATCAAGTTGAATGGCAGTTGGCGCGAGGATGACGTCGAGCCGCGGCTGCTGCTGGTTTATTACCTGCGCGAGGTGGCGGGACTGACCGGCACGCACATTGGCTGCGAGACCACGACGTGCGGCGCGTGCACGATCCTCCTGAACGGCGAGGCCGTGAAGTCGTGCACAGTGTTGGCCGTGCAGGCCGATGGGGCGGAAATCACCACCATCGAAGGGCTCGCCAGCGACGGCAAGCTGCACCCGCTCCAGCAGGGATTTTGGGAAGAGCATGGATTGCAGTGCGGCTTCTGCACGCCTGGCATGATTATGGCGGCGTGCCAGCTTCTCGGCCGCAATCCCCATCCCACGCGGGAGGAAATTCGCCAGGGACTGGAGGGCAACATCTGCCGCTGCACCGGCTACCAGCATATTGTGAAAGCGGTGGAATTCGCCGCGCAGAAAATCAGTCCACAGTCGACAGTCGAAAGCTAAGAGTTCGAAATGGTCTGACTGTTGACTGTCAACTGTCGACTGTGAACCGCTTTTTGAGGTGACCATGTCCACGAAACTCCTGGGCGAACGGATCAAGCGCAAAGAGGATCCCCGGCTGATTCAAGGGCGCGCGCATTACGTCGACGACTTGAAGCTCGACGGGATGCTCTACATGAGCTTTGTGCGCAGCGTTTATGCCTATGCGCGCATCAAGTCTATCGACGCGGCCGCGGCCAAATCGCTGCCCGGTGTTTTGGAAGTGATAACCGGCGCGGATATCAAGGATCAACTGGGCTTGATTCCCTGCGCGGCGGGAATGGAAGGGCTGAAGATTCCCAAGCATTACTGCCTGGCAGTGGATACGGTCCGCTACGTGGGCGAGCCCGTGGTGGCTATTGTCGCGAAGGACCGCTACACCGCGCGCGATGCGGTAGACAAAGTCGAGATCACTTACGACCCGCTGACCCCGGTGACGGACCCCGAATCGGCGCTAGGAAAGGATTCGCCGCGCGTCCACGAGGAGTTCAGCGATAACCTGGCGTTTGTGGCGAAACTCGAGGCCGGGGACTGGAAGGCGCTCGAAGCGGACTCGACCCTGAAGATCGTCAAGCAGCGCCTGATCAACCAGCGCCTGGCGCCCGCCTCGATCGAGACGCGCGGGGTGATTGCCAGTTACAGTCTTGGCGAAGAGACGCTCACCGTCTGGTCGTCAACGCAAATCCCCCACCTGCTAAAGACGCAGCTCGCCATTCTGACCAGGACCGACGAGTCGCGCGTGCGCGTGATCGCGCCGGAAGTCGGCGGCGCATTCGGCAGCAAACTGAACGTCTATGCGGAGGAGGGTGTCGCCTGCTACGCGTCGCACAGGCTCGGCAAGCCCGTCAAGTGGATCGAGGGGCGGCGCGAAAACCTGCTCGGCACGATTCACGGCCGCGATCAGATCAATGACCTGGAGTTGTACGTCAAGCCGGATGGCAAAGTCGTGGGCCTGAAGTGCAACATCATTGCCGACCTCGGCGCCTATCATCAGCTTCTGACGCCCGCGATTCCCACGCTCACCGCCCTGATGATTGTGGGTTGCTACAACATTCCCAACGTGTGGGTGGAGACGAAAGGAGTTTTCACCAACAAGATGGCCACGGACGCCTACCGCGGCGCGGGGCGTCCCGAGGCGACGTACATCATCGAGCGGGGCATGGACCTGGTAGCGCGGGAATTGAACATGGATCCCGTGGATGTGCGCATGAAGAATTTCCCCGAGCCGAAAGATTTCCCGCTCGCCCTGCCCACGGGCGTCACCTACGACACGGCGAATTACCAGAAGACGCTCAAGAAAGTTCTGAAGCTCGCGCACTACCCGACCCTTCGCAAGGAGCAGGAGCGGCTGAGGAAGAAGGGTAAGTACCTCGGCATCGGGCTCTCGACCTACGTGGAGATTTGCGCGATGGGGCCTTCCAGCCGCATGCCCGCGGGAGGCTGGGAGTTCGGCATGGTGCGCGTCGAGCCCACCGGAAAAGTCACGGTGTACAGCGGGACGTCGCCGCACGGCCAGGGCGAGGAAACCTCCTTTGCGCAAATCACCGCGGAGGGGCTCGGCATCCCCTTTGACGACGTGACGGTCTACCATGGAGACACTTCCGTGGTGCAGCACGGCATCGGGACGTTCGGCAGCCGCACGACGGCGGTGGGCGGCACGGCGGTTTTTCGAGCCACCGAGCGCATAAGAAAAAAGATGGCGCGCCTCGCCGCGCACAGGCTGGGCGTGAAGCCGGGCGACCTGGAATTTCGTGATGGCAAAGTGGAGACGTCGGACGGAAGCAAGTCCATGGCCTTCGGCGATGTTGTTGGAGAGGCATACTATGCCCGCCAGCTTCCGCCGGGAGTCGAGCCGGGACTTACGGAGCAATATGTGTTCGAGCCCGCGAATTACACCTTTCCGTTTGGCGCGCATGTCGCCGTGACGGAGGTGGACGCGGAGACGGGCGAAATCGCCTTGCGTAATTACTACGCCGTGGATGATTGCGGCCGCATCTTGAATCCGCTGCTCGTCGATGGGCAGATCCATGGCGGGCTCGCGCAGGGCATCGGCCAGGCGCTCTGGGAAGAACTCGTGTACGACGAAAATGGCCAGGTGGTCACCGGCTCGCTCATGGATTACGCGCTGCCCAAGGCGCACCAGTTCCCGTGGTTTGACACGCAAACGACGGAGACGCGCACGCCCGTAAATCCGCTCGGCGTGAAGGGCGTGGGCGAGGCGGGCACCATTGGCTCGACACCCGCCATCGTCAACTCCGTCGTGGACGCTCTGCAGCATCTGGGCGTGCGTCACATCGATATGCCGCTCAAGCCCGAGAAGATCTGGAAAATCCTGAAGACGGTAGACGGTAGACAGTAGACGGAATACGGTTGACATGAGACAGAAGTCAGCAGGCAGAAGGCAGAACGTACGGAGCAGAAAGCAGAAGAGAGAAAGCAGAAGTTGGACGACAAGAAACGGGGGGCAGGAGATTAGCTTCGAGCCAGGAGCGAGATTCTCCCATGATGTCCTCTATTCCGATTCCTGCCTTCTGCATTCCGCCTTCTGCTTTCTTACCTAAGAGTGGACAGAGGCAGGAGGCTGGACGATGATCCCCGAATCCTTCGAATATCACGCTCCGCAGACCCTCGCGGAGGCCTCGCGGCTGATCGCGCAGTTTGGCCAGGAAGGCAAGATCCTCGCCGGCGGCCACAGCCTGCTGCCGCTGATGAAGCTGCGTCTGGCGAGCCCCCGGCACCTGGTGGACATCGGCCGGGTTGCTGAGCTGAAGTATATTCGAGAAGATGCTGACAAGATTCAAATTGGCGCGCTGACGACACACTACCAAATTGAGTCTTCCGAGCTGCTAAAACAGAAATGCCCGCTGCTTCCCGAGACGGCGCGGGAAATCGGCGACGTGCAGGTGCGCAACAAGGGTACGCTGGGCGGAAGCCTCGCTCACGCCGACCCCGCCGCGGACTGGCCGGCGGCGATTCTGGCGCTTGGCGGGGAAGTGGAGGCGCGCAGCGAGAGCGGCAGCCGGTGGATCCCGGCGCAGGAGTTCTTTGTTGAAATGCTGACTACCACTTTGCAGGCGGATGAAATCCTGACAGCGATTCGCGTGCCGGCGCTGCCTGCGCACGCCGGAGAAGCTTACGTGAAGTTTGCGCAGCCCGCTTCCGGCTTTGCCATCGTCGGCGCCGCCGCCCGCGTGGTCCTGGACGACGCCGGCGCGGTCGCGGAAGTGGGGGTTGGAATCACCGGGGTCGCGGCGAAACCCTATCGCGCTGCGGCGGTGGAAGGCGTGTTGCGGGGACACTCGCCAACTGCCAAGAGAATCGCGGAAGCCGCCGCGCACGCGGCCGAGGGCGTCGAGGTCAACGCCGACCTCTATGCCTCCGCCGAATATCGCACCCACCTGGCCGCGGTATACACGCGCCGCGCGCTTGAAAAGGCGGTCGAGCGCGCGGGCGGAAAATAACCGATGAAAATTGAAGGCAACCACAAGATTCCTGCTCCACGCGACGTCGTGTGGAGAGGCCTGCTCGATCCCGCCGTGTTGGCCCGGGCCGTGCCCGGATGCGAGAAACTCGAAGCTCAACCTGATGGCAGTTACCGCGCGGAAATGAGCGTCGGCATCGCGGCGGTGAAGGGCAAGTACCACGGCCGCATTGAGATTCTCGATCCGGTCCCTCCCGAGCGCTACCGGATGAAAGTTGAAGGGCAAGGCACGGGCGGGTTCGTGAAAGGCGAAGGCGTTCTGACGCTCGCCGAGCAAGGCGGCGAGACGGTGGTGAGTTATTCCGGCGAAGCTCAGGTGGGCGGCATCATCGCCAATGTGGGCCAGCGACTGCTCCAGGGCGCGGCGCGGCAAATCGTCAGCCGGTTTTTCGAAGCCTTCGCGCGCGAGATCGCCGCGCACGCGCCCACCGCTGCGCCGGGACCTCCCGTCGAAGTGTGAGCGGCATCGCCCGCGGGCGGTGCGATGCCACTTCTTCCACTTCTGACATCAAACCCCAACGCTGATGTGAAAACCTTCGCGGGCCTATCTCCGGCTGTAGTTGTGGAGTAAAATCAATGAGAGGGATGCCTCCCCGGCGAGGGAGGTGGGAACCTGCTATGGCTACGCTGCGAGAACTCTTGCAGAGAAACGTCCGCGAAGGCGAGCTCTATGAAAAGCTCGATCGCGGGTTTGTACGCTGTTACGCGTGCGGGCATGCCTGCCGAATTCCGGATGGTCAAGTCGGCGTGTGCAAGGTGCGCTTTAACGAGGGCGGGAAGCTTTACGTGCCCTGGGGGTACGCGGCGGGAGTTCAGTGTGATCCCATCGAGAAGAAACCTTTTCACCACGCTTATCCCGGCTCGCTAGCGTACAGTTTCGGAATGCTCGGGTGCGATCTACATTGCGCGTACTGCCAGAACTGGGTGACCTCGCAAGCTCTGCGCGACCCTGAAGCGGTTTCTTCGCCCATGCGCATCACCCCGGAAGAAGTGGTCCAGGACGCGGTGCAGCAAGGCGCGAAGGTTGTGGTGAGCACCTACAACGAGCCCCTGATCACCAGCGAGTGGGCGGTGGCGGTGTCCAAGCAGGCGAAGGCGGCGGGCCTCGCGACGGGCTTTGTCTCGAACGGCAACGGAACTCCCCAGGTGCTCGAGTATCTCCGTCCCTGGCTGGACCTTTTCAAGATCGACCTGAAGAGTTTCGATGACCGCCATTACCGGCAACTCGGCGGGCGCATCCAGCCGATCCTCGACACGATCCGCCGCGTTTACGAGCTCGGCATGTGGGTGGAAGTTGTCACGTTGATTATTCCGGGATTCAATGACTCGAGCGAGGAATTGAAACGGCTCGCGGAATTCCTGGCCGGCGTTTCTCCGAATATCCCCTGGCACGTGACCGCGTTCCACCAGGATTACAGGATGACCGATCCGGCCAACACCACTCCGGAGATGCTGATGCGCGCGGCGGAGATTGGCCGGAGCGCGGGTTTGCGATTCATTTACGCGGGGAATCTGCCCGGGCAAGTCGGAGACCTCGAAGCCACGTACTGTCCCGACTGCCATGAGTTGCTCATCGAGCGCTACGGCTACTTGATCTCCGGTTATCACCTCACGGCGCAGGGTTCCTGCCCCAAGTGCGGCACGGCGATTCCCGGCCGATGGGCCGCGGAATTTCAGGGGCAGATCACAAACTACCCATTTCTGCCACGATTGCGTCGGCGCATCCACCCAACCTCGTTGCGGACGTGACGGCGAATTTATTTTGAGCTGGCTCTTGACAAGCGGAAGATACCTGCCTACAATTAAGAATTGCTCTGAGAGGTGAATAGCCGACAGAGTAAGTGGTTGGTGACGAGTCTCTGGCCACGCGGTCAGAGCGATTG
>JAIQGA010000161.1:10000-13265 GCA_020072925.1 Terriglobia bacterium
GCCGCAGTGATGATTCCAGGAAATCGCAATGACTATGCCGCGCCAGGCACTTTGAACAGGATTCTGAAACAGGCAGGGCTTAAACGATGAGGAAATATCTGATCGTGATCGAAGAGACGAGCAGTGGATATTCTGCCTACTCTCCGGATTTGGACGGCTGCGTTTCAGCCGGCCGGACGCCCGAGGAAGTCGAGAAGAACATGCAAGAGGCCATCGCCTTCCACCTCGCCGGCCTGCGCCTTGAAGGAATGCAAGTGCCTGACCCGCACACCTATTCAACCTACGTCGAGGTGCCCAGTTAGCGGATGCTTTGCGACAGCCGGTGGAAGCTCGTGGGCCGCGAGAATCCGCGGCCCTTTGCCTTTTTGTAGGTGGATATTGATCTTATGAACGCGCAGCAGTCGCATCTTCACCACTACGTACCCCAGTGGTATCAGAGAAGATTTCTCGCTCCTGGTAAGACAACATTCTTATACCTTGACCTGCACCCAGATACAGTGACGTCTGGAAGAGTGAGATATCAACGAGCCGCACTATTGAATTGGGGGCCGAAGCGTTGCTTCTACAGGGATGACCTCTATACCTTAAAGCTCGGCAACTGGACGACGGACGAAATAGAAAAGAAGTTTTTCGGACTGATTGACGATCGAGGTCGGAGGGCAGTCGGGGTATTCAGCGACTATGCTGGATACAATTCTGAGGTTCACGAGACGTTTATGGTTTTACCACAATACATGGGTGCCCAGCGCCTTCGGACACCTATAGGGCTCGACTGGATTAAGAAGAACATTGAACTTGAGGACCACAACAAGACGCTTATAGCAATGCAGCAAGTCTTCGAGCTTCATACTACGATGTGGGTCGAAGGTGTCTGGGAAATCGTAAGGGCGAGAAATAGCCTGACCAAGTTTATCATTTCTGATGACCCGGTTACCTTCTACAATAGGCGCATTTTTCCTGGAGAATCTTACCCTGGAGACCTAGAGCTAGACCGCGTTGGCACTCGGACGCTTTTCCCACTGGGGCAGGATTCTTGCCTGATCATCACTCACTTACAATTTGTTCGGAATCCGCGACACAATCCGACAGAAGTCCGCGCAAACGCGCGCGTTTTTCAGCAGACTATGAAGTACTTATTGGACACACAATACGGTCGGGAGCTTGAAGAGGAGGAAGTGATCCGGATCAATTACATTTTGAAATCGCGAGCAAACCGCTACATTGCTGCCTCGAACGAAGAGTGGCTTTATCCAGAACAGAAAGTTTCGATCTCTGAGTGGCCGAAGCTCGACGATGACTGGTTCCTTCTCCCCAATCTCTACAAGGTTCCCTTTAGCGCGGGCGTTGCTGTGGGATGGAAGGATGGGTCTTCTTGGGCTATGGATGAGTACGGACGCAGATCAGGAAACCCGAAATACAAAGACAAATTCCTACACGAAAAGGAATGGTCGGCACACCTTCGAGCAAGAGAAGAGTGGGCTCGCAAGCGCGTTGGACGCTCTGTTGCGCATGTAGATCGTGCGATGGGCGAAGACCAAGTAGGCAACAAATCGATGCAGAGAGATCTGGAACGGCAAGGTCTGTGGACACCGAAAGCGGAGAATACTGAATAAGCCCCACTTCCCTTAATCAATCGCGTTTATGGGGTCAAGACTGTGAATCCTACAATTATGTGCCTATGTTGAATATTCGAACTGCCACCCCGAACGACATTCCTGAAATCCTGAAATTCATTCGCGAGCTGGCGGAGCACGAGAAGGCACTGCAGGTAGCGGTGGCCGCCCCGCGGCCCAGCTTGATGTCATCCCGTGTTCTCCTTCACGTCCCTGCCATTCTCTGCTAGATTCCCAGCATGGATCTCAACCTCATTGCCAATGGCGCGGTCTGGTACATCGTCTTCCTCTTCTCGCTAACGTGTCACGAGGCGGCGCACGCGTTGGTGGCGAAGTGGGGAGGAGACCCCACAGCGTTTCGGGGCGGGCAAGTGACGCTGAATCCCATTCCCCACATGCGCCGCGAAATCTTTGGCACCGTCATCATGCCGATTCTCTCCCACGCGCTCGGCGGGTGGATGATCGGCTGGGCGAGTGCGCCGTACGACCCGGCGTGGCGCCACCGGCACCCGCTACGTGCGGCGTGGATGGCCCTGGCCGGGCCGGCGGCGAACCTGACTCTGGTTTTGATCGCTGCCCTCGCAGTTCGTCTCCTGATCTCCGCCCGAGTCCTGGCCGTGCCTGACAAGGTCGGATTCACCCACGTTGTTGATGCCGCCTCTCCTGGGGCGGCCGAAGGCATGGCGTTCTTCGTGAGCATTCTTTTTTCGCTGAATCTCCTCCTTGCCCTCTTCAATCTGATTCCCGTGCCCCCGCTCGACGGCAGTTCGGCGATCGGCCTGGTCTTGGGGGAGAATGGCGCCCGCCGCTTCACCGCCCTGACGCGCAACCCGACACTCGCCATCGTCGGCCTTCTCCTCTGCTGGCGGATTTTCCCTTACATCTTCCAGCCAGTCTTCTGGATGTCCCTGCGGCTGCTTTACTTTTGAGGTGCATATCGAGCAGCCTTGCCTTGCAGGGCGGCGGCTTTGGCGATGGGATTGCCAGAACCTGCGGAGTTCGAGAGCGCCTCCGCGTTACAATGGGCTCATGATTTCCATCCGCAACGCAACCGCTGGCGACGTTCCGCTGACCGTGCAATTCATCCGGGAGCTGGCCGAGTACGAGAAGCTTGCCGACCAGGTTATAGCCACGCCCGATGATCTCCTGCGCGACGGCTTCTCGGACCGGCCGTATTACCGCGTGGTCATTGGCGAATGGGAGGGCCAGCCTGCCGGCTTTGCGCTGTACTTTTTTAACTACTCGACATTTCGGGGGCGGCCGGGGCTTTATCTCGAAGACATTTTCGTGCGCCCGGCCTATCGAGGAAAGGGAATCGGCAAAGCCCTCCTCCTGCACCTGGCCAGGATCGCCGTCGCGGAAGGTTGCGGCCGCTTCGAGTGGCAAGTGCTCGACTGGAACACTGCGGCGATCAACTTCTACGAATCGCTGGGCGCGCAGGTGATGAAGGAGTGGCTGACCATGCGCGTGACGGGCGAAGCGCTTGCGAAGCTCGCCGCGCTGGCCGATGCGTAGGTGGACGATTCACTGCGTTGGGTGCCAGTCCGCCTGGAACGAGGAACGTGCAGTCTCGCAGTGCGGATGGCCCTTTCCAATTGCGCCCCTTACCGGTTGCGCATAGAATGATTCTCCGACTTCCACCGGGTGCGCAC
>JAIQGA010000162.1 GCA_020072925.1 Terriglobia bacterium
ACCCCTCGGCTTAGGATTCCTGTCACGCACTCGGGATCGCAGATATCCCCTCGAAGGAAATGATGATTCGGGTGGGATTGGATATCGGTGAGGTTGTGGAGATTGCCGGCATAAGTCAGCTTGTCGAGATTGACGACTTCATCATTGGGGTGAACTCTAAGGAAGTAGCGAACGAAATGGGATCCGATGAACCCCGCTCCTCCTGTCACGAGTACCTTCAAGTCGTAAACCTCCTTGATTACTTGTGTTGGATTTCCCAGTCGTAATTGAGGAATGGGTGGTCATAAGGAAGTCGTCCCTCGTCCCTGGGACTATAAAACCGATCGGTAAGGTAAACGAGCGTTCCCGTCTCAGGACCGACCACCTTGTAGCCATGACCGATCCCGGGCGGAATCTTCAACCTCCAGGGTCGGAGATGACCGACATACAGCGTGTTGACCTTGCCCTGGGTGGGCGAACCTTCCCGCAGGTCGCACAGCACAACTTGAAATGTTCCATGCACAGGCGCCCAGTAGTCCGTCTGCACGAAGTGGTAATGGAGCGCTTTGATCGTTCCTGAATAGGATGAGGCCAGGGAGATCTGAAGTGTCTTGCAGTCCGCAAGGTCTCTTGAAAATGGGGAAACGCCCACTCGGAAGAGTTCGGTGAAAAACCCACGGTCGTCCGGATGCAGAACTCCGGCCTCAAGAGACACTCCGGCGATCAGCGTTGGACTGTCCAGACTCTGGACGACATCGCCGATATCCCGGTCAGGCCTTTTTACCAGCGCTAGCCTGAGTCCGTTGGCCTCCCCCAGAGGCAGAAGTTCCGGCTTCGGCTCGACCTTCGGGGTGCCCATTTACACATCCTCTACGACTTCAGGTTTCTCTGTCTCCACCCGGATCACTTCACGGATCTTGCCAGCGCTCTATTCTCCCCGGATTCAAGAGGATCGCTTTTGTTAGCTCCGCCCTGGACCACAAGGCATGTCGCCCGATGGAGTGATTGAAAGGTACCCGCGTCCGTCCACCAGCCGTCCAGGACGCTATAAGTCAGCGTGCCCTCCTCGAGGTAAAGGTTGTTGACGTCGGTTATCTCAAGTTCTCCCCTTCCAGATGGCTTGAGTTTCCGGATCTTCTCGAAGACGGTCTCGTCGTACATGTAGATGCCGGTCACGGCGTAGCGCGATTGGGGCCGCTCGGGTTTCTCTTCGATGCGCGCAATCCGTTCACCTTCAAACACGGGGACCCCGAAACGTTCTGGATCCGGCACCTCTTTCAAAATGATATGCGCACCTGTTGCTTGTCGTGTGAATGTCCGGGCCGCTGCGCCAATATTCTTCTCAATCAGATTATCGCCCAACATAACGCAGAGCTTTTGCCTGTCCGCGAAGTGTTCGCAGAGCCTCAACGCGTCGGCAATTCCCCCTTCACCTTCCTGGTAAGTATAGTTCAGGTGCTTCAAGCCAAATTCCTTGCCATTTCCGAGCAAGCGAAGGAAATCCCCCGCGTCCGAACCACCCGTTACGATCATGATGTCTGTGATGCCGGCGTTGATCAAGGCTTGGATGGGGTAATAGATCATTGGCCTGTCGTAGACCGGAAGCAAGTGCTTGTTCGTAATGCGCGTAAGCGGGTGGAGGCGCGTGCCTAGTCCTCCCGCCAGGATGACACCCTTCATGTGTGCTACCTTCCAGGCCTCAGAGTCTTCCTCCCGCCGCCGGCAGGCCGGGTTTGACTTGGGTGCGATCGATGAGCGAACGCGGTTCATTATAGGGTAAATCCGCAGCCCGATACAGCACTTGGTCTCGTTCGGAACAGCCTCGAGACGCCATGCAAGCTGCACCCTCTTCGCCCATCGAAGTCACGATGGGACCGAGGACCCGACCGCCTGGCGTCGCGGTCTGCCACCCGCCAAATGGAAAGGCTGGCAACCTGCTGGTCGGGGAACCCCGGGCCGATACCTTACACGAACCCGCGGACTTGACGCGCGAACTCTTTTGCGGCCCGCGCAGGCGCCTGGACCTTCGCGGCGTCCTCTCCTTTACGCTCCAGGCAACTGGCCTTATAGCCAATTCCCAATACCATGGCAAAAACCATCGCGTTCGCAGGAATTTGAAGATTGAAGTCGGTAAGGCTGTGCAGTAGTAGGGCTAACGTGCTGCCCGCGCACCCCAGGGTGACAACACTCCTGAAGCGTCGATAATCAGTTGCAAACGAATAAACCATTTTGCCGAACAGGAATAATATAGGCACCCAGAGAAGGACGGCGCCTACCAACCCCGTGTCGGTCGCGACCTCGATGTAATCGTTATGGGGGTGGTCCACAAAAGTGTCAACCCACGTGGATTGATAGCCTCGAAAAGCCACTCCAAACGTCCCCCAGCCTGTGCCCGTCAGCGGATACTCGGTGATTATTCGATAGGAGTCTCTCCAGAAGGACAGACGCCCTTCCATCTGCAAATAGTTTGTCTCGCGGATTTCCTCAAAACGGCCGATGACAGGTCCCAACCCAATCCACACGCCATAGCCCACCATGCACAGGAGGAACACTAGTAAGCCTGTGACCCAGGCCTTCCTCCTCGTTCGAAATGCAGTCAACAGGCCCATGAACATGATGCTAAGCAAGGTAGCAATAATTCCGCCGCGCGAGACCGAAAAGATAACCCCCATGACAATGATGAGCATTAGAAACGCCCAGAAAAGCAGGCGCGCGGCAGGCACATCGGCACCCGACGAGCGCCTAGGCCTTCGCCGGCTGTCCTGCCCTGCGTGATATTGGTAGGCTCCGTAGACCGACGCCACGACGAAAGGGCCGGCCATCTCCAGGAGCCCCGCAAAGTGATTGTGGTTGATGTAGGTTCCGGTGGCCAAGCCCAGGTAATAGATCTTCTTGTACCAGAGAATCTTCTCGGTGTGGGTCAGGTACTGAAATGTGCCGTATATTGCTTCCGCACAACCCAAACCGATCAAGATTCGCACCAGAAGGCTTTTGCGGGTACCGGAATCGAACAGGTACGCGGCGAGCAGAAACACTCCCAGGTAGGCGAGCAGTTTCAGAAGCGCAACCTCGGTATCATGCGGATAAATACTCAGCGTTATCCAGGACGGTCCACTTCCGCTCTGGGCGGCCAAGGGAAGGCTCAGGAACCGCTTAGGAGAAAGGACCCTCACGAGCCAGGCGGGCAAGGGGAGGATCTGAAAGGTGACCAGCAGCACGAACAGCGCCGGCCAGAGGGGCAGAGGGAACTTGATCTGCCCGCTCCTGGCCTGCTGGATCAGCGCCAGCAGAACCGCCGTGAAGATGGCGACTTCCATCAGAGAGTAAGCGAGTGGTTGGACGCCCCCAAAGGCAATCGCCCCGCCCACTATCGCAGTGCCCAGTATTATTTCCAGGACGCGTTTCATGTCCTCTCGCTTTATGAATTCCTGCTACGAACGCAGCCCTCCAGGGCGAAATCATTCCTTCGATCGGACTCTGGTGCCGGTCGCACTTTACTCAGGAAGCCCCAAATTGCGCAGCGCATCCCGCACGAGGGCGGAAAGGGCACGTCTGAGCCCGGAATGATTCCGCGCTCAGACGACAAACTAATAGGCGTTCTTATCGAAAAATCCTCGCCAGACCGTCAGCCAGATGATCTTCAGGTCCAGGCCCAGCGACCAGTTCCGCAGATACTGGAGATCATATTCGACGCGCTTGGAGATAGAGGTATCCCCGCGCCAACCATTAACCTGGGCCCAGCCGGTGACACCAACCTTCAAATAATGCCGCGTATTATACTGGACAACCTCATTGAGAAATTTCTTAACAAAAAACGGGCGCTCGGGCCGCGGACCTACCACGCTCATGTCCCCCTTCAGGACATTGAAAAACTGGGGGAGCTCATCGAGGTTCGTCTGCCGAAGAATTTTGCCAGTCCTGGTTCGCCGCGGGTCCTCCTCGGTCGTCCACCGAGTTTGGCTTTCGTCAGGATCCCCGACGTGCATGGTGCGAAATTTGTACATGCGGAAGAGCCGCCCGTTCAAGCCCACGCGCTCCTGAGCGAACAACACAGGCCCCGGAGATGTCAGTTTGATCAAGGCCGCAATGACCAGCATGGCAGGAAAAGTAAGCACGATCGCCAGGAAAGAAAAGGCCACGTCAAAGGAGCGCTTGAGGATGAAGTAACTGATCGATTCCGAGGGACTCGTCCGGAGGTCCAGCAACGTGACCTCTCCGGCCTGGAAGATGGCATCGCGAGCCGTGATCCCCGCGCCCAGGTCGAGGACAGCCCGGATCGGCACGCAGAGCGATTCCAAGCGCGCGGCGATGTCGTGCACCTCCGCCATGTGTGCGGGGGGGACGGCGATCACGATGTCGTCCACCTCCGGCCTCAGCGCTGGGTTAGTGAGAGAGTCCAGTTCCAGCACCGTAGCGCTGCGTGCTACCTCCGGCTGCCAGGAGAGGCGGACATACCCGATGACGCTCGACGGCATCACCAGCGAATTCAGGAGGGACTGCGCGGCTCGCTCAGCGTACTCATCCGCCCCGACAATCAGAATGCGCGAGTACATTCTCCCCTTACGATGCAAGCGACGAAGAAGCACGCGGAATCCCTGCTGGATGCCGATCGTCAACACCAGCATGGCCAGAGCGCTAAAGACCACAAAAAGGCGCGAAAAGCTGGCGGCACGATAAAAGAATGTCGCTCCCGTTACCGTGACATAGGCGAGCAAACACGCTAATAATGCCCTTTTCGTTGCCGCCGGGGGGTCTCCCAGGAGCTCCACGCTCGTGAGATCGTAGTGCTCCACGATGATCGCCCAGATGATGGTGGTGAACAGCAAAAGGCCAAAGTAATCCGCGTAGGCGATGGCCTGATCGAGGACCGGAAAGAGACCGGCCTGGAACCGCAGGAAGGCCGCAAAGCTAGATGCCACCAACGGGAGCAGCAAAATAGCGAGCCGCAGCGAGAAATCGATATAGTTAAGGCGACGTCGAATCATCGACTAGATGGAGTTATCCCTTCGGCTTTAGCCTTAGGGACAGAATTATACTGAACCTGCGGATTTTCTGCCAGAGAACTCAGCAAGCTTTTCATCCACAAATCGCCACATGGCGCTTTTGAACCGGCAGATATCGAAACACTCCACGTGCTGGTGAATGAACGAAGGGATGAACCGCTGCTCGGCCTCTTCAAAGAGCTGCATCGCATCGACCATTGCTTCGACGGATTGCTCGGGAAAAAAGATGCCCGTGGAAGACTCCGGTTTGAATTGCCCGTCCGTACGGTCGCAGATGACGGTTTCGAGCACCCCGCCCCTACCGTAGGCAATCACGGGGCGCCCACAGGATTGAGCTTCGACCGGGACGATGCCAAAATCCTCTTCGCCCGGGAAAAGCAGCGCCCGGCACTCGGCGTATTGTTGTCGCACGTCCTTATCAGCGAGATACCCCAGGAACTGAACCGCCGGTCCCGCGAGCTGTCGCAGGTGGCGATACTCTTCCCCATCCCCCACGATTCGCAGCGGCCGTTTCATCCGGTTGCAGGCGGCGATCGCCAGGTCAACGCGCTTGTAATCGACAAGGGGACTGACCACAAGGTAATGGTCGCCGATTTCCTTTGAAGGGACGCACGGAGACAAGTCCACGGGCGGCGGAATCACCGTCGCTTCACGCCGATAATGCTTTCGAATCCGTGCCGCCACGTTGGCGGAATTCGCCACAAAATAATCCACGCGGGAAGCGCTGGCCAAGTCCCACATCCGAACATAATGGGCCGTCAAGGAGAACAGGGGCCGCGAGAATACTCCGAGACCCTTCCCCGAGCGGTAATGATGGTAGAGATCCCAAAGATAGCGCATGGGGGAATGACAGTAGCAAATGTGGCAGGTTGCTGCCGACGTCACGACCCCCTTTGCCGGCCCCGATTCAGAACTGAGGACCAGGTCGTAGTCATCGAGTTCGAACTGTTCCAGCGCATAAGGAAACAGGGGCAGTAATTTACGGTAAAACCTACAAGAGAACGGGATCTTCTGGAGGAACGAAGATGTCACCTTGTGGGACCGAAAGGCCCCCTCACGCCAACCGGGGCCAACCACCAGTGCATAGATATCCGCTTGCGGGAACATCTCCGCCAGCGCTTCAACGACTCGCTCGCCGCCGCGCCGCTGGACGAACCAGTAGTGAATGATGGCAATACGCAAGCCTGCCTTCTCCTCACCTGCGGAAGTCCGAAGCGATAAGCGCCGGCCTGTAGAAGCGAGCCGGGTTTGGGTTCCGGACCATTGCACCCCGCCTCGGTATCATAGGGGAAAAGCGGCAACATGTGGTAAAGCACGGATATATCTCTGCACCCTGTCCTTCCGGCATTGCGACATCTGGCTGACGATTCCTCCTATTGACTGGCATCTTGTTCTCCAAGTCAGGCAAGCTCCTGGGGACTGTGAACATCCACCCCAGGACGTGTCGTGGTTGACCCGACCCCAACCCGGTTTATCCGTACGAAGGGTGGAGTATTTTGGAAACATTTCCTGCAACGGCTGAATCAGGTTTCATCGACCCTCCAGGTCTGGAGTCCATGGGGATCGAATGTAACACCATTTGGAATGCCGCCCAGTTTTGCCAGGGCCTCGGCCACCCGATGTTTCTTGTCGAATTTGCAGTAGAACAACATGTAACCTCCACCACCCGCACCGGTTATTTTTCCCCCCATCGCCCCTTGCTCCAAGGCCACGGCATACATTTCATCGATCCTGGGATTACTGATTCTCGCCGACATCTTCTTCTTGTATTCCCAGGCGGAGTGCAAAAGAGCCCCGAATTCATTGAGCCGCCGCTGCAATAGAGCTCTCTTCATCTCCACTGCCAGCTGTTTCTGATGACGAAGTCCAGAGAGTGTCTCCTCGTTCTGCTGGTGATATCTTTGGATTTGATCATCGATAATGTGGTCAGAAGCTCGAGTCTGACCCGTATAGCATAGCAGCAGGTTGTGTTCCAACTCGTTGATGATGTCCTGACTTATCCGCAGGGGATTGACCACGACGTGATCCCTGTAGAACTCAATGAAGTTGAAGCCCCCGAAAGTGGCGGCGTATTGGTCCTGCATACCCCCTTTAATCCCCATGTGTTCTCGCTCAATTGAATAGGCTAGGCCAGAAGTTTCATAGTCAGTGAGAGGAAGGTTTTTGAACTCACGGAGCAATCCAACGAGCGTTACCATTAACGTCGACGAAGAGCCCAAGCCGGATCCGGGCGGCGCATCACTCTGCAAGAAGAGGTCAAACCCTTCCGAATCCTGACCGCAAAGATTCTGTATCGCGGCCTTCACCAGATCCAACTTCCCGTCGTAGACCATCTGTGCTTGCGCATCGAGGTCAATCGAAAACCCGAAATCCACCGACTCGATCCTGATCCGTTTGTCAGAACGGGTTCGGAGACTACCCCAGGCATGACGATTAATCGTTGCATTGAGCACGTATCCGCCTTCTTCATCAAAGAAGGGCCGCACATCCGTCCCTCCGCCTGCAAAGCTGATTCTCAAGGGGGCTTTGGAACGGATTAACATGTTGGGAACCTCTGCGCAAGTTCAATCTGAGCTCTTACATAGTCTTCGGGGACGCCGATATCAAGGAAATAGCCGTGTGTCTCGAACCCGAACAGGCCCCGCCCTGCGAGCCTTGGGAAAATGTCCTTCTCGAGGGAAACCCCCTGGTGCGGTTGTGGCGGAATCATGTCAAGAATTTCCCTGTTGAATACATAGAGCCCCCCGTTGATAAACCCTCGAGTTTGGCTAGCGCTCGTTTCGGCGGTTTCATCATCGCCGCCGCGTTTCTCAAGAAAGCCAGTTATTTCGTCGGCCCCATCGGTCACGATGCGCCCGTAGCGGCCGGTCCGAGGCGCATCAACAACCGCGATCGTGGCGACGGCCTTTTTAAGAGTGTGGAAGTCAACCATTTTTTCAAGTGACACGTCCAGCATCGAGTCGCCGTTCATCGCAAGAAAGGGGCTTCCAATAATCTTCCCCTCGGCGTTTTTGAGGGCTCCGGCCGTTCCCAAAAGGCCATCTTCTATAACCGATTCTGTTTCGATTCCTTGGTGCTGAGTTTGTCGAAGAAAACTCAGAACCTGCTCACTGCCAAATCCGAGGCATAGTACGACATGACGGACTCCTTGTGATCGCAACCAAAGGATCTGCAGTTCCAGGAATGGCTTGCTTCTGATCGGAGCCAGGCATTTTGGTCGGTCCGGAACTGCTCGGCGTAAACGCAACCCCAATCCGCCACACAGGATAGCTGCCGTTAAAGACTTCAATGAAGCCATACTATCTCTTACCCTTAGGAGCCTGCCAGTGCCTCGCGATAGGCAGCCAAATGCGCCTCCGCGAATCGCTCAGGCGAGAATAACTTGACACGTTCCTGCCCCAACCTGCCCAGATCAGAGCGCGCCCGCTCGTCACCGACTAGTTCCTCTAACGCAGAAGCAATACTTTTCGAGTCGTGTGGGTCAACCAGGATGCCTGCGTCCCCAACGACCTCTGGTAAGGATGAATTGTTGGCTGCCACAACGGGAAGCCCATATGCCATCCCCTCTAGCGCTGGCAACCCAAAACCCTCATTCAGAGATACGAGCGCAAGGGCCATGGCCCCTGCATATAGCCAATGCAAGTCGTCATCCCGAACTTGTCCCGTAAACACGACGGTTTCCGCTAGCCCGAGATCTCTCGTCAGCGTATCAAGGTCCTGATAGGCCCTGTCCTTTCTTCCGGCAATCACCAACTGGATGCCCCTTCGTTTGGCAGCATCCACAAGTGACAGAGCACGGATAAGACCCTCAACGTTTTTGTGACGTTTCAAAACCCCAACGTACAGGATGTAGGGCTTCACAATCCCCAATTCTTTCAGGCGAACGGGGTCAGCCTTCCGCCGACCGCTCAGAAACCGGTGAGACAAGATCAGGTAAATCACCCGAATCTTGCACTCCGGAATTCTATAGCGCTGGCAAATGCATCGCTTCGAGTATTCAGAATTGGTGATGATTAATCGGGAATGAGCAACAGCAGCACGCATCACCAATCGGGCATATACAAAGGCGGCGCGATTGGGAAGAAACTGCGGGAACATGAGGTGGGTCAGGTCATGGATTGTCACCACCATTGGTCCACGGAAGAAATAGGGGGCGTTGTAGTGCGGGCAATGGAGAAGGTCGGCGGTTTTCGCGAGACGGTTGATTTCGAGTTGCTCCCGCAGCCCATAAATCGGAGAAGTTCCCTTCACCCAGGTGCAAGCTTCAGACATTCGGCTGGGGAGGAGTTCGCGGCGTGGCGCGATAACCTGAAATCGAAAGCCACTGTTCACGACCGCAACACTTTCGAGCAAATCCGACACATACGTACCGATCCCTGAGTGACCCAGCATTCGTGCGTCGAGCACGATGTTTGGACGAGAGTTGACCTCGGAATCATACCCTCCTTCCTCGTCAATTCGCATTATGGAGTTAGGTGGATGGATGGCCATGACGAGTTTCGTTAAAGACGTGGCATTCCAGACCACACCTTACGCCTGCTTGCGTGCCTGGAACTCCAACACCCCGCTAAGATACGAAGTCGGAGGAACCTTCGACAATATTCTGTCAATCGCCTCGATTTCCCCATACAGGGCGCCATAGGCCCTCTTAAAGTGCGGTCCGAACCCTGTAAGATTCTTTGGAAGGAAGTTGCGCCTCCATCGCCTTTCGATATCAAACCCCTGGGAGCTTAGAAGATCCGTCGCTGATCGAAGGGTAAATTTCACGGGGTGTACGGACGCGTGTCGCCGGTCTGCGATCCATTCCGCCCAAGAAAAACGGTTGGGAAGCATGAAAATCAACAGCAAGCCGCCAGGCCGAAGCACCCGTTTGATCTCTTGGAGGGAGCCAATTATATCGGGTACATGCTCTAATACTCCCACCGAGAGAACTGTCCCGACAGAAGACGACGTGTAAGGAAGACGCACGGGATCCGCACTGTACTCGACGCAGATGGAATTCAAACCCTGCATGCGCTCCCGGAGAGGCCTTCTTTCGACGTCGTAAGACACGACGTGGACTCCCCTCTTCTGCAAGAGCCAGGAAACCTGTCCGTAGCCGCAACCCCAATCCAATACGGGAGGCGTGATTTCGCGAGCCGCGAAGAGGGATGCCACCAGGTCGGCGATACGGATATAGTTGAAGGCGGCTGCGGCTCCGTCGATGTGCTCCAAATCCCGAGCCCCAGCAGCCTTGCCCAGTGCCGCTGATCGAATCAGGAAGTCAAGTTCAGCGATCTCAGACTCTTTCCCTCGCAAGATGCCCTCCGGGCCTCCCGATAACTCTCGCCGGCCACCCCTCAAGACATGTTGGGAATGAGAATTCCGATCTGGCGCAGGTTCATCCAGCACTCCTCAACCACTACGCCGGACCTCAATGCAGCGGTAATAGACCTCTTCAATCCTGCGACACACTTCATCCCAACTGTAGGACTGCGAAGCGAATTTCGCCTTCGACTCCATTTTGAGGCGGTCGCTCTCCGATAAATCCAGGAACTTGGCGATCGCCTGGCGGAGTTTTTCCGGGCTCTCGGGCTCGACGACGAAGCCAAATCCGAACTTCCTGATTGTTTCTCCGACCGCGCCAACATCGCTTGCAATGACGGCACGCGCGTATTGGCAAGCGCGGGCAACAATGCCGCTCTGGCCTCGAAATGTCTTATGATAAGGGAGCAGCAGGGCATCGCAGGCAAGAATGTAATCCTGCATTTCATCCTCGGGAAGATGCCGCAATTCCAGGATAATCGATTTTTCACAATTGCAGTCGCGGATTAGCGCGCGCAACTCATCAACGTCACAGTCATAGGGGGCGCCGACAATGTACAGCCGGCAAGAGCCTGTCCCTTCCATCGCTCGAATGGCCACGTCAATTCCCTTATCTCTCCTTAGCACTCCTATGAGGAGTAAGACCCCGTCATCGCCGTCGATACCCAGGTGCCTCCGAGCTTCGGCCCTCCCATACGGCGGTTCACTCGTATCCATGCCGTGGGGGATCGTCACTATTTTTTCATGATACTCTGGAGGAAGGTCGAGTCGGGCGATGATGTCCCCCCTCAGCGATTCGTCCCAGACAAAGATTATACGCATAAACTCTTTAACCAGCGAAGCCAGCGCCGTCCGGTAGTACTTGACGGTCAGGCCCAAGAAAGCATCACTGCCTCGCGCCAGCCGTCCCAAATGATGGATTGTGCCGGCCAGAGCCGGCGCGCCTCCAGTTTCCTTCCGAAAAAAGAGGCGAGCCGTCCACCAGAGCGTTACGGGATGCCAGTCATAGCAGTAGACAAGGTCGTAGGCTTGCTGGGTGGCCATTCGGAACACCTTGGGGAATGTCCGAAGGTCGCAGTACAGTCGCCAGCAGGCCAAAGCGGTCCCCTTCGACCGGCCCGCGGGACCACGACCGGTCAAAAGCACCCCAATCCTGTTCGTCTTCGCGACCTCAAAAACCGAAAAAGGGGGCGGAGCCTCAGCCGCTTCCCTGGGGACTTCTCCAAAAGTAGCCAAGGTCACCTCATGCCCCCGACGGCTCAAACCTGCACTGATCCTCGTGGCAACCCATCGATGCGCAGGCGCGAAGGTATAAGGTTCGACGATGAGAATCTTCAGTGGAGGTGGCATTTCTTCTCCGCCTCGAAGGCTACAACTCCGATGGGAGCCGTGGGGAGCGGGCAAAGCAGGCTACGAACCCGTACTGGCGGAAGCTATGAGTCCTTCCAAGGGGGTTATTCCGGAATCGTTGCTCAACGTATATTCTCCTGATCCTCCGGAGTACATCCTCGGGAATCGCTAGAAGTATTTCCTCTTCAAAGGTCTCAATGTCCATCTTCAGCACGTCGATTCCTTCGTGCTCCTGGAGAATCCCTCTGAGGACGGCGACGGCGTCGCGGCATTCTACCGTCATCGTCGCCCCAGTATCTTTGCCGATCCCACCAAATCGCCCGGTGAACTCGTAGCCGAAGTCTGCGGCCCCGTCTTCCAAGGCCACCGCGTATTCTGCGAGCTGGTACCGACCCTCAAACCCCGCCAGGTTCCTCCTGAACCTCTCGCAGTTGAATGGCAGCGGTTCGTAACAGTACACGAAGCTCGCCCGGTCTCGGGTTAGGAAATATAGAGCGCTCAGTCCGATGTTAGATCCAAAGTCCACGATGATACGGTCGGATACCGAAGCGTAGTAGTCTTGTCTACAGAAGATCTCGTTAACCGTTAGCATGTCGACGTGCGAGTAAAGGGTGGGCCTAACCTCGCCCAGCGGAGTCTTCAGGCGCATGGATGCGGGATACTCGCCCCGCGCGAGAAGATAACGCGCAAACGCGTCGGGGACGTCCCCACAGACGCGAAACATGTTTATTGCGGCCCTCCAGTGGCGTCTCTGAAACACAGCCGTGAGTATGGCCGCAAGGCGCCTCTTCGCGAGCATCACTGCGCCTCTCTTTTGGGTAGGGCCCTCGGTTGGGTCTTCAACCTTCTCTCCGTCGTACTCATCGGATTGAAGATGTCACCGGCACAGGCCGCCTTCCGAAATTGGCAGTTTTCTGCACTGACGGATAAGGCCGCCGTCTCGCAGGATTGGTTGCCGGGCGTTTGGAAAGAATGTACAGGACATTCAAGAGCGCAAACGCGACCCAATAGAATTCCATGATGAAAAGGTACAAGAGGGCGGAGGTGAAAAAGCTGCTGGTGACAATCACCAGCAAAGATGCAGACGCTCCCTTCGCGATCACCCGATAGAGTCTGTCGTCCGAATTCGCGTAGATCCACCTCGAGGTCAAGAGCACCTTGCCGATCAGATAACAATAGCCCGCCAGCCCCAAGACGCCCGAGAGAGCAAAAATAGCCAGCAGCCCGCCGTCCAACCCAAACGCGGAACCTCCCCCCGCCAAATAACCGTACCTTGGAAGAACGTACGGCAAGGTGTTGAAACCAATTCCGAAAAAGAAATTGTCGCGGATCAGTCGAAAGCAAACCAGCCACGATTCGACCCGATGCAAGGCCGAAGCATCGGACAGAGTAAACCGGTTATACTCCTCCGCGTGCCGCACCAAATAGGGGGCAAGCAAGAAGAGAATTGCAAACGCCACGACGATCCCGCCAAACACCTTCCACTTGTGTTTCCCTGTCAAGATCAGATAGAAAACCCCCACC
>JAIQGA010000439.1 GCA_020072925.1 Terriglobia bacterium
GCTCCCACGCTGCTGACGGGTTACGGCGGCTTCAACTCCAGCGAGACGCCATTCTTCTCGGCGACCGCAGCGCTCTGGGCGGAGCGCGGCGGCCTGGTTGCCGTGGCCAACCTGCGCGGAGGCGGCGAGTTCGGCGAAGCCTGGCACCAGGCCGGCATGCTGGATAAGAAGCAGAACGTATTCGACGACTTCATCTCCGCCGCCGAATGGCTCATCCAAAACCGCTATACGAACCCTTCGGAGTTGGCCATTACCGGGGCGAGCAACGGCGGCTTGCTGGTGGGCGCGACGCTCACCCAGCGCCCCGACCTCTTCCGCGGCGTAGTCTGTCGCTACCCGCTCCTCGACATGTTGCGCTTTGACAAGTTCTTCGTCGCGAAATACTGGGTCTCCGAATACGGCTCGGCGGAAAATCCCGAGCAGTTCAAGTATCTCTACGCCTACTCGCCCTACCAGCACGTGAAGCCGGTAACGAAATATCCCGCCGTGCTCTTCGTGACGGGCGACGGAGACACGCGCGTGGCGCCCCTGCACGCGCGCAAGATGTGCGCCGAACTCCAGGCCGCCAACGCCTCGGGCCTGCCCATCCTGCTTCACTACGACACCGAGGCGGGACATTCCATGGGCCTCCCCATCCGCAAGGAAATCGACGAGGCCACCATCTGGATGGGATTCCTGTTCTGGCAGTTGAACATGAAGTGAGAAAGCCGCGGAAGTCTTCCCCGCCTGGGAATTCGTCAACGGAAACCTCCTCGCTCCCGCCAGTACGGCCGCCATAAGCGCGAATCCGGTCAGGCGGCGCTACGATCGAATTGTATTGCTCCTGGTGCATGTTGACGCAATTTCCAATAGGTGGACGGGATATCGAGCGCGTGTTCTGTTTTCGAAACATTTGTTTCGAAAACAGGACAAGCCCTCTTCGGACCACGAGAAGCCTGTGGGACTGCCCGAAGACCATGGGGACTGAGAGGGGCTTACAGCGCCCGGGTATCCTGCTAGACTGACAGCTTCCAAAGTCCTGACCAGGGAGGCAGCGATGGCCTGGATCAAAATGGTGGAGCCCGCGGAGGCGGCGGGGGAACTCAAAGCCGAGTACGAGCAGGCGGTGAAGCGCGCGGGCAAGGTCTTCAACATCCTCAAGGTGCAAAGCCTGAATCCCGCGACGCTGCGCGCCAGCATGCAGATGTATCTCGCAACGATGTATGGCCCTTCGGGGCTTTCGCGCGCCGAGCGCGAGATGCTGGCCACGGTGGTTTCCTGGGCGAACCACTGCTTCTATTGAATCGAGGCGCACGGAGAGGATCTCCGTCGGGAAGCGCAGGACGCGAAACTCGCCGAGCACGTCAAGCACAACTGGCGCGAGGCGAAGCTCACGCCGCGCCAGAAGGCGCTGGCGAAATTTGCGGAGAGGGTGACGCGCCAGCCCGCCGCGCTGCGCCGGCAGGACCTCGAGACCCTGCGCAAGCACGGCCTCACGGACCGCGATATCCTGGACGCGGTGGAGGTCATCGCCTACTTCAACTATATCAACCGCATCGCCGACACGCTGGGCATCGATCCCGAGCCGGAAATGTCTGACGCGCATGAGCGCTGGCAGAAAGCATGACCGGGCTGATGGGCGCCCCTCCGGCAAGAGGAGAGGTTACTCTCCTCAGAAATCGGCACCTTTTATCGACTGCCTTCACAAAGCAGATGAGATAGCTCTCCCCGGGCAACATGCCTTGACGCCCCTGGAGCAGTCCATTAGACTTTCGGGGCAAGGATCATCATGAGAAAAGAGACGATCATTACCGCCGTGGTTTTTTTCGCTGTAGGTTTTCTGGTGGGTTACATCACCGACGCGCAATTGAATTGGAGCGCGCGGCAGAAAGCCGCCGTGGCGGGCGCCACGGCCCCCGCCGAGATGCCGAGCGGGGGCGGCGCGCCGGGTGCGGCCGCCGGGGGGACGATGCCCTCTGGGCTCCCTCCGGGTCATCCTAATGTGGACACCGCCCTCGTCACGCAGCAACTCGAGAACCAGGCGACACAGAATCCCAAGGACCCGGAGGCAGCGCTGAAGCTTGCCAATTACCTTTACGACCAGCGCCAATACGACAAATCCATCGAGTGGTACCAGCGCGTGCTGGCGCTCGATTCCAAGAACGTGAACGCGCGGACGGACATGGGCACGGCATATTTCTACACCGGCCGCGCGCAGGACGCGCTCCAGGAATACCGCAAGTCGCTTCAGATTGATCCCAAACACGAGCCGACGCTTCTGAACATGATTATCGTGAACCTGGAGGGGACACACGACGTGGCCGCCGCACAAATGGCCTGGGAGCGGCTTCGCAAGGTGAATCCCGATAATCCTCAGCTCACCAGCATGAAGGAGAAGATCGACGCCGCGCGCGGCCAAGGAAGCAGCGCCGCCTCGCCGCAATAGTGCCGCCTCAACTTCTTCCGAAGCGGGCCACGCCAAGCCAGGCCACACGGCGCGGGCTCAACAAGCCGGACTGGCACGAGGCAAGGCATCCCAAGGGCTGCAAACACCGTCTGACAAGTTATGCTCCGCCTGCTCGCTTATCTGTTCGACTTCGTCATCGCTTTCCTCTTCGCGAAAGTGCTGAGCAAGGTGTTTCAATCGCTCACCGGCGGCGGAGCTCGCGTCCCTTTCAAGACTCCGCCCGGCGCGCCTCCGCCGA
>JAIQGA010000163.1 GCA_020072925.1 Terriglobia bacterium
AGCAGGCCGTCATCCGCGAGCTCATGACGCAGTACGGCAAGCTCGACATCCTCTGGTACGACGTGGATTGGCCGCTCACGCCCCAGCAGTGGGAGTCCGAGAAAATGAACAAGATGGTATTCGAGCTTCAGCCCGACATCATCGTCAACAACCGCAACGGCCTGCCGGGGGATTTCTCGACCCCGGAACAATACATCGGGTCTGAAAAAGTCGGCCGCGCCTGGGAAACCTGCATGACCATGAATGATAGCTGGGGGTATGCCAAGTCCGACGACGCGTGGAAATCCCCCAAGACCATTGTGCGGAATCTGATCGCCTGCGCCAAAGGCGGCGGCAACTACCTGCTCAATATCGGCCCCAAACCTGACGGCTCGATACCCGAGGAGTCGGTGCAGATCCTGACCGAAGTCGGCAAGTGGATGGAGAAGAACGGCTCGGCGATTTACGCGACTCAGCGCTGCCAGGCGGACTGGCACACCTACCTGGATTATAGTCGAAAAGGAAATACCCTTTTCGTGCATGTCTATTTCTGGCCGGGCGATACCCCGGCGCAGCAGTGGTTGGAATTCTTCCAGCCGCCCACGGTGGTGGCCATCGGCGGCCTGCGCGCGAAAGTGAAGTCGGCGCGGATGCTGGCTACCGGCCAGCCGCTCCAGTTCACGCAGGATGAAGTCAGCGTGCGCTTCACCGGCTTGCCCGCCATCGCGCCGGACCAGCCCGCCACCGTGCTCGCCCTCGAGTGCGAGAGCGAACCGAAGGTGGACCACACCTACGTCCGCATCCACCGCCCGCGCCGCGGGTTGGGGGTCTGAGTCCATCCCACCCAGGGACACTCTGCCCTCTTGAGGCCCGTAGCCAAAGCGTGTAGTCTAGTCATCGAATCGAAGGGAGTAGCCCAGAGGGAAGGAAGGGATTAGGGATTAGGGATTAGGGATTAGGGATTAGCGACAGCAGTCCGGAGGAAGCATTGGGAAGCCTCACCGTGAAGTCCGGGAACATGCGAGCTGTCAACCAGCCATTGTTGACTGTCGACTCAGCTTAAGGGATCCTCTTTCAGGAACGAAGCCAAGAAGTTATTGAAAACAAAGGCCGAGGCTTGGAACGGACCCAAGCGAACCCAAGCTATGGCCTAGACTCCTCGCTATCTTACAGATTCTAATGTAGATACTGTCTCAAGCAGCGAAGCTCGGCAGCCTGTATCCTATTGAACACACAGGCTCAGGTTTGCGAAAAAAGATGGTGACGAACGGCGAACGAACCCAAGCTCGGTCCCTTTCTACAATGGCAGGACTCGAGCAGCCGAGCCACCGTCCTTCAAACGCTGGCCGCCCGAGGCGCCGGTTGCTTGACCGATTCGCTGAGCCACTGCATGTAGTTCTGCGAACCCTCAATGATGGGCAGGCAGATGATCTCCGGCGTGTGGTAGCTGTGCAGCGAGGAGATGGCCGCGGCGATTTCCGGGAACAATTCCCGGGTGCTCTTGATGAGCAGCAAGAACTCCTTTTCGTCCGCGATCTTCCCCTGCCAGGAATAGATCGACTCCATCTTCTGAGCAATGTTGACGCACGCGGCAAGCTTGGCCTCCACCAGGTGGCGCGCGATTTTGCGGCACTCACGGCGGTTGGCGGCGGTTACCATGATCACGACCTTGTCAGTCACATGACCTCCTCCGGCGAGGAACGGCGCCGTTGCGCTGGCCCGAACGCAACGATACAATAAACTCGCGATGGCGGACAACCCCATCCATTTCGGCACGTCCGGCTGGCGCGGCGTCATCGCGGAGAACTTCACGTTTCCGAACGTGCGCCTGGCTTCGGCCGGAATCGCGCACTTTCTAAGGGAGCGCTCGGCGCGGCCGCGCGTCGTGGTGGGCTACGACACGCGCTTCATGTCAGAGCGATTCGCCGCCGTGGCAGCGGAGACGCTCCGCTCGCATGGCGTCGAGACCCGCGTGTGCTCGCGGCCCGATCCCACCCCCGCGCTTTCCTACGAACTTCGGCGCGAGAAACTCGACGGCGGCATCAACATCACCGCCAGCCATAATCCCGCGGAATATAACGGCTTGAAATTCTCTTCTGCGGACGGAGCGCCAGCGCTGCCGGAAGTGACCCGCGCCATCGAGGCTAACGTGGTGCGCGTGCTGGCGGGTGAACTTTCCCTGCTCGGTTCGACCTCCGACCCGGCGCTCGAACAGCCCTGCGACCCCCGCCCCGCTTACCTGGACGACCTGCGCCGCAAGGTGGATCTCCATACCATCAGCAAAGCCCGGCTACACATCGCCTACGATCCGCTTTACGGCACGGCGCGCGGGTATCTCGACCATCTCCTCGCCGAAACCAAAGGAACAGTGCACACGCTGCACGACTTCCGGGACGTTCTCTTTCAGGGCGTAGGGCCGGAGCCCAGTGAGGAGAATCTCGCGGAGCTTTCCGAATATGTGCGCGAGAAGCACTGCGCCGTCGGGCTCTCGACCGACGGCGACGCCGACCGCTTCGGCATTGTGGACGACGACGGCACGTGGATCCAGCCCAACTATATCCTGGCGCTGCTGGCGGACTACCTGATCGAAGTCCGCAAGCTACCCGGCGGGATCGGGCGCAGCGTCGCCACCACCCACCTGATCGACGCCGTCGCCAAACACCACGGCGTGCCTGTCTACCAGACGCCTGTGGGATTCAAGTACATCGGCGAGCTCATTAAGGAAGACAAGATCGTGCTGGGTGGCGAAGAAAGCGCCGGACTGACGATTCGCGGCCACCTGCCGGAAAAGGACGGAATTCTGGCGTGCTTGCTGGTCGCGGAAACCGTGGCCAAGCGCGGGCTCTCCGTCAAGCAACAACTCGAGGCGCTGTTCAAGAAGGTCGGCCCGGTCGCCACCACGCGCATCAATCTGCACCTCGAGCCGGAAGTGCAGAAGCGCGTGTTGGAGAAGCTGCGTCGCGACTGCGACAAGTTTGATTCGCGCAAGGTGGTCAACATCGACCGCACCGACGGGCTGAAAATGATCCTGGCGGATGGCAGTTGGGTGCTGATGCGGCTGTCGGGGACCGAGCCGGTGGTCCGGCTCTATTGTGAAGCGCCCGTGCAATCGGAGTTGGACAAGCTTGTCGCCTCCGCCAAGGCGTTCGTGCTGGAATCATGAAGAAATGGCCGTGGGATAAAGCCACGCTCTACCGCAACGGGATCTACGTCCTCGCCCTCCTCTGCGTCGTTCTGATTGTCCACGAGATTTTCGGCCAGAACGGTTACCTGGCGCTGCGCCGCCAGCGGAAGGAACTCCAGACCCTGCAACAGCAAATCCAGCAGCTTCGCCAGCAGAACGACCAGATGGAACAACAGATCAAGGCGCTGCGATCGGACCCCAAAGCCATCGAGCGCCTGGCGCGCGAGCAGATGCACCTGGCGCGGCCGGGAGAACTCATCTACACGCTGCCGGAGAAAGACCCGAAAAAAAACCAGCCCGCCACGGCGGAAAAGGCGCCTTCCAAGTAACCAGGGGCATTCACCGCGGACGATTATCGTCGAGGCTTAGCGGGTGCTTTTCTTGGGAACGTACTTCACATTGTCGAGGTGAGCGAAATCCGCATCCTGGGTCCAAATCTTCGCCTCGAAAGCCCGCGCCGTCGCGAGCACAATGCTGTCGGCCAGGGGCAGCTTCAAGCCATGGCTCAGCCTCGCCGCGCTCAAGGCCAGTGTGCTGTCGAGGTCCACGATGCGTCCCTGCTGCATCTGGGCCACCACCCGGAGCGCCGCGCTCTCCCCACGCTGCTGTAGAACTCGTTTGAAGACCTCCAGCAAGCAGATGGTCGGGACCACAAGCCTTTCCGTTGTCTCCACTGCGGACGCAAACACGCGGGCATTAGGGCCGTCAGCAAAGTATTCCAGCCATGCGGAGGAGTCCACAACATTCATGTCCGGTCCTCATCGCGCTCGACACTGGTGTCGATTCCGCGCAGGAACCCCCGCATCCTCTTCATGCCCTGGACGGGGATGAATTCAAGACGATTCTCATACACCAGCACTTGCACTCTCTGCCCGGCCCGAATCCCCAGCGATTCGCGAGCTGCGCGTGGGATCACAACCTGGAACTTGGGCGAAACCTTGACGGTTTGCATGCAGTTGCTCCTTCGATCATTTTATCGTAAAACGAATTCCAGATCGATCATTATTTCGTATAGTGACGCGCATGCTTCCAAGAGAGATGATCTTGCTCCAGGCGTCACACAGCCCGGCGCAACGAATGGCGATACACAACCAACCCGCGGGATATGCCGAGCCGGCGCCTCTGAAGGTGTCGGCAATAAGATGCCGCGTTAAGGTCAGGCCTCTGCCCGCCGTCATCAAAAAGATTGGCCAGGTAGACGTTCAGGACATTCGCCCAGGCGGGCTACAAGCAGAACGTAATTGGATTTCGGTGGACGAGCGGAGTCTTCCTGGAATTATTCCATGCTTATCCGCAGGCCCGGCGCCGTCGCCTAAGGCAGCCCTGAAGGGGTTGTGAGGAGCAGTCCCGGACCGCTAGCGCACCACGCCCGCCAGAGGACTGGAGGCGGTGGCGTACAATTTCTTCGGCATGCGCCCGGCGAGATACGCCTGGCGGCCGGCCAGGACGGCGTGCTTCATGGCTTCCGCCATCAGCACCGGGTCTTGCGCGCCGGCAATGCCCGTGTTCATCAGGACGGCGTCGGCACCCAACTCCATGGCGACGGCCGCATCCGAAGCGACGCCCACACCCGCGTCGACAATGAGCGGGACACTGGTAATCATCTCACGCAGGATGCGGATATTGGCGGGATTCTGAATGCCCAGCCCGGAGCCGATGGGCGCGCCGAGCGGCATCACTGCCGCGGCGCCCGCATCGATCAGGCGGCGGGCGGCGATCAGATCGTCATTGGTGTAGGGCATCACGACAAACCCTTCCTTGACCAGAGTTTCCGTGGCCTTCACCAACTCGAAATTATCCGGAAATAGTGTTTTTTCATCGCCTATTACTTCCAGCTTGATCCAGTTCGACAGGCCCACTTCCCGCGCCAAGCGCGCGGTGCGCACCGCCTCATCGGCGTTGTAGCAGCCGGCGGTGTTAGGCAGGATAAAATACTTCGTGCGGTCGATGTAATCGAGCAGCGATTCTTTGCTGCGGTCGGTCAGGTTCACGCGGCGCACAGCGACCGTCACCATCTCCGCGCCTGAAGCCGTGTGCGCGCGCGCCATCTCCTGGAAGCTTTTGTACTTCCCCGTTCCGACAATCAGCCGCGAGTGGAATTCCCTGCCCGCGATCCGCAGTACGTCGTTTTCCATTTTTCGTTCCTCCGTTTTCGATTCTAATTGGCGCTCGCAAAAATTGCAATTCCGCGACAGGTCGCCGAAGGAGGAAGCCAGGTGTCACGTGAGATCCAGGAAGCACTTGCGGCGGTATGACCTTCACGCGGAAGAAGACGTGGCGGAAACACGTTCGACCGGCGGCGCGTGGCGCGAGAACAACTCCTCGATGAGTTCCCGGTAGCGCTCCTCTACAACGCGTCGCTTCACCTTGAGTGTGGCGGAAAGCTCGCCCGAATCCATCGTAAACTCTTTCGGCAGGAGAACAATCTGCCGGACTCTCTCATGTGGAGGGAGCCAGCGCGTGGCCTCGTCAATCTGCTGCTGCATGAATGTGTTGATCTCCGGCAGCATGACCAGCTCTTCCCGGTCCGTAAAAGCAATTTCGTGCTGGCGCGCGTATTTCTCCAGGCGCGCAAAGTTGGGCACGATCAGCGCGCCGACAAATTTTCGTTTATCCCCCAGGACAACAATCTGATGGATGTAGGGATGACCTTGAAAGATATTCTCCAGTTTTTCCGGAGAAACGTATTTGCCGCCGGAAGTCTTGAAGAGATTTTTTTCCCGGCCGGTAATACTCAGATATCCATCGGCGTCCATCGTCCCCAAATCGCCGGTGCGAAACCAGCCGTCGACGAACGCCTGGCGATTCTCTTCTTCGAGATGATAATAACCGGGCGTGACGTTCGGCCCGCGCACGAGGATTTCGCGGCCGCTGCCCGCTTCCTCATCTTCGCTGGCTTCTCCGAGTTTGACTTCGACGCCCGCGATCACCTGGCCGACGGTGCCGAGCCGAACGTGCCCGGGATAGTTCACGGCGATTACCGGCGAGGTTTCGGTCAAGCCGTAGCCCTCATACACCGCCAGGCCGATGGCGTAGAAGAACTCGGCCAGGTCGCGCGACAAGGGCGCCGCGCCGGAGATCAGCGTCTCCACACGCCCGCCCAGTTGTTCGCGCACTTTCGAAAATACCAAGCGATCGGCGAAGGCGTGTTTCAGCCGGAACGCTCGCGGCGGGTTGCGATTTTCCAGCCGGTACGGGATATGTCCCCGGCCCACGCCTAACGCCCAATAGAAGAGGTTCTGTTTGGCGGCGGGATACTGGCGGACCGTCTCGATGACCTTCTCCTGAATCTTCTCGAGCACGCGCGGCACCACCGCCATAGTCGTCGGCGAGACTTCGCGGAGATTCTGCGGCAGGGCCTCAAAGCTCTCAGCGTAGGCGATTGAAACGCCCTTCGAGAAGTACGTGTAATCGAGCATGCGCTCGAACACATGGGAAAGCGGAAGAAACGACATGCCGACGTCGCGCGTTCCAAGCGCGAAGAGGTCCTGGCAGGCCAGGACATTGGAGACCAGATTCGCGTGCGTGAGGATAACGCCTTTCGCCTGTCCCATCGTTCCCGAGGTATACAGGACCGTCGCGGCGTCATTCGGCCACGCCGCCAAAGCTTTGGTTCGGAAGGATTCGATCAGCGGCCCACCGAGGCCCAACTCGGTCTCGACGCTCGCTTCCCAGCACTCCGCACCCGTTCCCGCCGATTTGGCGCAATCCATTCCCAGGATGAATTTCAAGCCCGGCAACTTCCCGCGGATGTTCAGCGCCTTTTGGAGTTGCACGTCCGTGGCGACGACTATTCCTTGGACCTCGGAGTCGCGCACGATGTACTCAACATCGGGCTCAAGCAGGGTGGTATAAATCGGCACGGTAATGGCGCCGAGCCCGAGAATGGCGTAATCGGTCAATGCCCATTCCACGCGGTTTTCGGAAAGCAGTGCTACGCGGTCACCGCGCTTGACGCCCAGGCGTTCGAGCGCCGTCGCCAGAGCCGCGACTCTTCTCAACGCTTCGGAGGACGCGAGACCTCGATACTGTCCTCCGGCCTTGAAGAGGAAACAGTCCGGCTTGGGATGCGCTTCAATCGCGCGCAGGAAAAGCTCGTTCAGCGTGGAGAATTCCGCGTTGCCCATAAGTCCAGCAGAATCCGCAGAGCTACGGCCCCGGACGCTGCCATCTTAGCACATCTCGCAGCGGCATTTTGTACCTGCAGGACCATTGCTTCTCGACTGAGTTCCTCATGTTCGCCAGCCATTTCTGGAATTCGGCTTGCTACGAGGGTGCCAAGAACGCCGTAGGGCGTGGACTTCCCGTCCGGATTCCGCGCGAGACTGGAGCGTGAAAACCCATGGCCGATAATCCATCTAATCTGCGTCAATCGTCGCAATGCTGCTCGTCAATCGCCTGCCGCGCCTGCGCCTTAGGACGCATGAGTCGGCGGAATTTTCTGACCAGTACCGGAGCGTTAGCCACCAGCGGATTTACTCTTGGGAATCTCGCGGCAGTTCAGGCTGCTGAGGCAAAACTGAGCCGGACGCCTCCCGCCGCGCGTCTACCGCTTAAACTTCAACCGGTGTTGATCTACGAAACCTACCATCGCAAACAGGCCACGAGTTGGCGCCCCTGGGGGGGCCTGTTCACGGAGCGAGAGGTCACTGAAGAGAAGGTGAGAATCGGACGCGAATTGGATGCACTGAAGACCACCGCGGACTTTCCTCTGGAGATCATGCCACTGGCGAGCGTAACGAGTCCCGAGGCGGCAGCCACCATCGCCAAAGGTAGTCAGGATGTTTTGCTTATGTACGCGGCCGGGGGCGAGCGGCGAGTGCTTGAGGCTCTTCTCGCGCCCGGAAAGTGGAATGTCGTGTTCGTGCGCCACCGGTCCGGGCCTGTGTACTTGTGGTACGAGATTGTCCACCCGCACTTCCTGCGCAAGACCATTGATGAATACGGCCAGCCTGGTGTGGGAGTAGAAGATGTCGTGGTCGACAGCCAGGCCGAGATCCAATGGCGGCTACGCGCGTTGAGCGGTCTCAAGGACACGCTTGGCAAACGCATTGTCGCCGTGGGCGGTCCGGGCGGCTGGGGCGAGGGCGGCGAGCAGGCCCCGGAGAGAGCCCGCGAATTGTGGGGGCTCGATATTCAAACCGTACCCTACGCCGTCCTGGGGGAAAGGATTCAGCGTGCGCGCCAGGATCAAGGCTTGGTCAGGCGCTGCCGGGAAGAGGCCGACAGGTATCTTGGCCAGGAGGGCGTCTCGCTCGAGACTTCACGGGAGTTTGTCCACAATGCCTTCGTCCTTGCGGAAGTCTTCCGGCAACTCACGGCGGAGGCGGGAACCGACGCAATCACCATCAACAATTGTATGGATACGATCATGCCGATTTCCGAAACCACGGCCTGCCTTCCACTCAGCCTTCTGAACGATGGCGGCTATATGGCATTCTGCGAGTCGGACTTCGTGGTGATTCCCTCAGGCATCTTGCTTCATTACATATCCGGCAAGCCTGTTTTTCTGAATGATCCCACGTATCCTCACGAGGACGTGATCACCCTCGCGCACTGTACTGCGCCGCGAAAGATGGATGGGAGCAGGTTCGAGAATGCACGGATACTCACCCATTTTGAATCGGACTACGGCGCCGCCCCCAAGGTCGAGATGGCCCGCGGACAGGTCATCACGGTGCTTGACCCCGACTTCTCCAGCCACCGATGGCTCGGATTCCAGGGGGAGATTGTTGACAATCCCTCGCTGGCCATCTGCCGCAGCCAGATCGACGTTCGAATCAAAGGCCACTGCGGTCGCTTGGCGGAAGAGATGCGCGGCTTTCACTGGATGGTGTCCTACGGCGATTACCTGCGCGAGACCGCATACGCCCTGAAGAAAGTGGGAGTGGACTGGCTGAACCTCAGCGCTTAATTCTCTTGCCATGCGGCTTGCGGCAGCGCCAGACCAAGGAAGGTCCAAGCCTTCAGCCTTCAGCCTTCAGCCTTCAGCGTTCTGCCTTCTGCCTTCCGACTTCTTCCGTTCCCTCGCTTTCGCTTTCCAGGCCCTTGGGCTAAGATTCTCGTGGAGGACCGCAATGGCGTTATCGGTTACGACCAGCGGGGAGAAATCCCCTTCAACCAGTGCGATATATCAGCCTGTCCGCGCGCCGCGAGGCTCGACGCTCACCTGCAAAGGCTGGCAGCAGGAAGCCGCCATGCGCATGCTGATGAACAACCTCGATGAAGAGGTGGCCGAGCGCCCGCAGGACCTCATCATCTATGGCGGAACCGGGAAGGCGGCGCGGAACTGGGCGTGTTACCACGCCATCGTCGAGTCCCTGAGAAAGCTCGAACATGACGAGACCCTGCTGGTGCAATCCGGCAAGCCCGTCGGCATCTTTCGGACGCATGAGGGCGCGCCGCGTGTCCTCATCGCCAACGCCAACCTGGTGGGCCACTGGGACTCGTGGGAGAGATTCCGCGAGCTCGAGCGCCTGGGCCTCATCATGTACGGCCAGATGACCGCGGGAAGCTGGATCTACATCGGCACGCAGGGAATTCTCCAAGGCACCTTCGAGACTTTTGCGTCGGCGGGGCAAAAGCACTTTGGCGGAGACCTGAGCGGGAAGCTGGTGGTCTCCGGCGGCATGGGGGGCATGGGCGGCGCGCAGCCGCTGGCTGCGACGATGAATGGCGCGGCGTTTCTCGGCATCGAAGTGGATGCGGAAAGAATCAAGCGTCGCATGCGCTCTGGCTACTGCGACATCCTGGTGAACGACCTCGATGAGGCGCTGCGCATCCTCAAGAACGCCGTGCGGCAGAAGCAAGCTCTGTCCGTGGGGCTAGTCGGCAACTGCGCGGACATCATTCCGGAACTCGCCCGCCGCGGCGTCGTTCCGGACCTGCTCACCGATCAAACCAGCGCCCACGACCCGCTGAACGGCTACGTTCCAGCCGGCCTCACGCTCGAAGCCGCGCGGGAATTGCGCGTCAATAATCCCGATGACTATCTGCGGCGCTCCTACGAATCCATCGCGCGGCATGTGACCGGGATGCTGGAACTTCAGAGACTCGGCGCCGCCACGTTCGACTACGGCAACAACATCCGCACCATGGCGTTCGAGCATGGCGGCATAAAGGACGCGTACAATTTCCCGGGGTTCGTGCCCGCTTACATTCGCCCACTGTTCTGCGAGGGCCGCGGGCCGTTTCGTTGGGTGGCGCTTTCGGGCGAGCCCGCGGATATTTTTCGGACTGACGAGCTGGTCCTGGAACTCTTCCCCGACAACGCCATCCTGAACCGCTGGATTCGCCTGGCGCGGCAGCGCGTGAAATTCCAGGGACTGCCCGCACGAATTTGCTGGCTGGGGTACGGCGAGCGCGCGCGCTTCGGCGAGCGCATCAACGATCTCGTGGGAAAGGGCGAGATCAAGGCGCCCATCGTGATTGGGCGCGATCACTTGGACTGCGGCTCGGTCGCCTCGCCATTTCGCGAGACCGAAGGCATGAAGGACGGCAGCGATGCCATCGCCGACTGGCCCATCCTCAATGCGCTGCTCAATACCGCCTCAGGCGCAAGCTGGGTGTCTTTCCACGACGGTGGAGGTGTGGGGATTGGCTACTCCGCCCACGCCGGACAAGTCATCGTCGCCGACGGCACCCCGGAAATGGCGAAACGCTTGAACCGCGTGTTGACCAACGATCCTGGAATTGGTATCGCGCGCCACGCTGACGCGGGCTATGAGGAGGCAAAGCGGTTCGCGGAAAAAGCCGGGGTGAAAATACCCATGAAGGCAGTGACGAGTGACAAGTGAAAAGCGAGGATAGGCTGAGGGTTGAGGGTTAAGACAGAGATTGACTTGCCCCTCAACTCTTAACCCTCAACTCTGAACTGGCCTCTAGTTCATCACTCGTCACTGCTCTTCTCAGCTTTTCTTGGAGGTGACGGCGAAAAAGGCGGCGACCTTCTGCTCGACCTTCTTGCTTTTGCATTTGGGGCAGGTCACGCGGCCCTTCTCGTATTCGGCCAATGTCAGCATCATGCTGAAGGTCTTCTTGCACTCTTTACAAAGATATTCGTAGGTCGGCATGGTGCGTCCCCCTCGATTATGATGGCCCTGATTCTAACAGAAATCCGGACCTCCATCCAATGAGCCTTCCCGTTCCGTCACTCTTCTTCCGCAACGCCGCGCAACTCCTGACGCTTGCCGGTCCACCCGTCCCCAGGCGCGGTAAGTCGCTTGCCGAGCTCGGAATTATCTTCGGCGGTGGCGTGTTAACACTGGGCGGAAAAATCCTCCGCGTAGGCCGGACGGCGGACCTCGTCACGGAAGCGCGCCGCCGGAAAGCGAAAGTCATCGACTGTCGTGGCCGCGTCGTGATGCCCAGCTTTGTCGATTCCCACACGCACTTGGTCTTTGCCGGCAGCCGAGTGAACGATTACGAAGCCCGGCTGCGAGGTGCGACTTACGAGGAGATCGCCCGCTCCGGCGGCGGCATTCAATACTCCGCGCAGCAAGTGCAAGGGGCGAGCGTGCCGGAACTGGTCGCCCAAGCGGAAGGTTTCTTGCGGGAGTTCGTCGCGCACGGCACAACGACCCTTGAGGTCAAAACCGGCTATGGATTGGACGTTGCGCAGGAACTGAAGATCTTGGAAGTCATCCACCGGCTGCGAAGAGGGTGGGAACTGATTCCCACGCTGCTCGCCGCGCACGCGCTCCCGGCCAAATACGCGAACCGGCGCGACGCGTATCTTGACTGCGTGGCACGGCAACTGATTCCGGCCGCGGCCAGGAAGCGGCTGGCGGAATTCGCCGATTGTTTTTGCGACCGCGGCGCCTTCACCGTGGACGATTGCCGGAAGCTGCTGCGTGTCGGACAGCAACACGGTCTGATCGCGCGGGTGCACGCCGAGCAACTCCAGCGCACGGGCGCCACCAAGTTGGCGATAGAATTGGGCGCAGCCTCCGCAGACCACCTCGACCATGTGAACGCCGCGGACATCCGATCGCTGGCCCGATCGAATACGGTGGCAACACTGCTTCCTGGCGCAAGCTTCTTCCTGGGCCTGAAGACGTACCCGCCCGCGCGGCGACTCATCGAGGCTGGCGCGATCGTCGCCCTGGCCAGCGATTTCAATCCGGGCACCAGCCCGACGTCGAATATGCAGTTCATCCTCAGCCTGGCGTGCAGCGCACTGCGCCTCACGCCAGCCGAGGCCATTTCGGCAGCGACCATCAACGCGGCGTATTCCCTGCGCCGCGCCGACCGGCTGGGCTCGCTCGAACCTGGTAAGCAGGCTGATTTGATCGTCATGGACGTCGCGGACTACCGCGAGATTCCCTACTACTTCGCGGTCAACCATTGTGTGATGACGGTAAAAGCGGGTAGGGTGATTTGGAAGAAGTAGTCAGTGGTCAGTTGTCAGTAGTCAGTGGTCAGTCGTCGCCAAGCGGCTGGCTAGATCGAGTTTCGAATTTCGAGTTTCCAATTTCGAGTTTAAAATTTCCAATTTTGAGTTTCGATAACAATTCCGCCCGTCGGAGGAGAACGTGCCCGTTGAGATTACCGGTGGATTGACCCAACCGCTCGACAAGTTGGTGCGCGAGGTTCTGCACCGTGCTCTTGACCGCCGGCCTCAGCGGTTTGTGGTCCACATTTCGCGTCCGCACGGCGAGATGGTCGTGCATCTTCAGCAACCTCTGGACCGCAAACTCAAATTCAACAATCCCACGGAAACAGAAATCGCCCGCGAGCTTTATGGCGTCCTGACCGAAATCGCGGACGAAGCCTTCGGCGCTCTTCCTCCAGCCCCC